>NZ_JBFULU010000001.1:82500-333964 GCF_054049735.1 Bradyrhizobium sp. P5_C12 | reverse complement strand
CCCATAACCACCACCGCCAATTGCAGCGAAGGCTGATGACCACGAGTCCTTCAACCAACGACCGTTTCGGGCTATGGGTCCCGGCCTTCGCCGGGACGACGACGGGCACCCCGGCATGACCCCGCTCCGCGCCGGCATCATCTCCGCCCTGGTGACCCTCATCCTCGACCAGGCCTCAAAACTGTGGCTGCTGAACGGGTTCGATCTCGCCCGTCGCGGCGCGGTGAAGGTGACGCCGTTCTTCGACCTGGTGCTGGCCTGGAACATCGGCATCAGCTTCGGCTGGCTCCAGAACGACGGCCAGGCGGCGCAGCTCGCGCTGATGGCGGTCAAGGCCGTCGCGGTGGTGGCGCTGGCGATCTGGATGGCCCGGTCGCACACCTTGCTTGCCACCGTCGCGCTCGGACTGATCATCGGCGGCGCCATCGGCAACGGCATCGACCGCCTGGCCTATGGCGCGGTGGTCGATTTCGCCCTGTTTCATATCGAAATCGGCGGAAATACCTATAACTGGTACGTCTTTAACCTCGCCGACGTGGCCATCGTTGCTGGGGTGGCGGCCCTATTGTATGATTCCTTCCTGGGGGTACCCGCCGCAAAAGCGCCCTGATCCCAGCCGATACGGGCCGGCGGGTGGAACCTTGCTTGGCGAGGTCGGCCGTGCGCGACACGGCAATCTGCCACAATTTGGAACAGGTACAGTGATGCGCAGCTCCGAGACCAGTGTTTCGATGGTTCGAGACCCCAGGCAGGGGCTTTGGCGGGCACTGAAATTGTCCGCTGTGGCGCTCGGCATCGGGCTCGTGATGTCGGCAGGCGCGGTCCGCGCCGGTGACGACGGCGACGATGATGACGATATGACCTTCGAAGAGAAGCTCATCGACAATCTGATGTCCGGCATCGGCGCCAAGAGCATGGAGAAGAAGGGTATCGAGTACCGCGAGCGGTCGCCGCTGGTGGTGCCGCCCAAGCTCGACCTGCCGCCGCCCGTCGAGACCCAGGCCAAGGCCGCGCCGAACTGGCCGAAGGACCCGGACGAGAGGCGCCGCAAGGAGGCGATCGCCCAGCGGAAGAAGGCGGTCAAGGCGACCGAGAACTGGCAGGCCGCCCAGCCGCTGACGCCCGCCGAAATGAAGGCCGGCCAGACGGCTGCGCCTGAGCGCACGAGCAACGATCCGATCCAGCCGGGCACCAACGGCAACCCGTCGCTGATGCCGGCCGAGCTCGGTTTCACCGGCGGCCTGTGGAACATGATGAAGGGCGGCAAGGGCGAGACCAAGCAATTCACGAGCGAGCCGCCGCGCCAGTCGCTGGTCGAGCCGCCGCCGGGCTACCAGACGCCTTCGCCGAGCTATGCCTATGGCGCCGGCGAGGACAAGTCGCGGCGGACCTATTTCGACATCATGTCCGGCAAGGACAAGGAGTAATAGCGCTCCTTGCCCGCCGCGAGGCCTGACAGCGGCGCGAACCGGACGCCGGCCGCTCATGCACGCCGGACGCGGCCCTTAAATTGCTTATCAGTAACTTGCCTAGGCGTTGAGTTCTCTGCTTCGTGACGCGAAGCCTCAGCCGCACGGTGTACCATGCCGTGCCTCCGAGCCGGACATCCGGGCTCGGCCTTTCACCAGGGATCATGATGTCCGCAAACCGATCGGTTGCCTGCCTTTTTGCCGCGCTGCTTTCGACGAGTGTCCTGACAGCCAACGCCGCCCTCGCCCAGACCACGGTGACATCGGCCCCGCCCGCCAGCTTCACGCTCAGCAACGGCCTCCAGGTCGTGGTGATTCCGGATCACCGCACGCCCGTGGTCACGGAGATGATCTGGTACAAGGTCGGCTCGGCCGACGAGACGCCGGGCAAGTCCGGACTCGCCCACTTCCTCGAACACCTGATGTTCAAGGGTACGCAAAAGCATCCGGCCGGCGAATTCTCCCAGACCGTGCTTCGCGTCGGCGGCAACGAGAACGCCTCGACCTCGGTGGATTACACCAACTATTACCAGCGGGTGCCGAAAGAGCAGCTGCCGACCATGATGGAGTTCGAGGCCGACCGCATGACCGGCCTCATCCTCAAGGACGAGAACGTGCTGCCCGAGCGCGACGTCGTGCTCGAAGAATACAACATGCGCGTCGCCAACAATCCGGACGCGCGGCTGAACGAGCAGATCATGGCCGCGCTCTATCTCAATCATCCCTACGGCCGGCCCGTGATCGGCTGGCACCAGGAGATCGAGAAGCTCGATCGCGAGGATGCGCTGGCCTTCTACCGCCGCTTCTACGCGCCCAACAACGCGATCCTGGTGATCGCCGGCGACGTCGAGGCCGCCGACGTGCGCCCGCTGGTCGAGCGCAATTTCGGCCCGATCCCGGCCCAGCCGGCGATCCCGGCGCGGCGCATCCGCCCGCAGGAGCCGGAGCCGGCCGCGCCGCGCACCGTCACGCTGTCGGATCCGCGCGTCGAGCAGCCCGGCGTGCGCCGCTACTATCTGGTGCCCTCGGCCACGACCGCCGCGGCCGGCGAGAGCGCGGCCCTCGACGTGCTCGCGCAGTTGATGGGCAGCGGCAGCAATTCCTATCTCTACCGTGCGCTCGTCGTCGACAAGCCACTCGCGGTCTCCGCCAGCGCCAGCTATTCGAGCATCTCGCTCGACCCGACCCAGTTCGCGATCTCGGCTTCGCCGAAACCCGGCGTCAGCTTCGCCGAGGTCGAGCAGGTGGTCGACGGCGTCATCGCCGACATCGCGCAGAACCCGGTCCGCGCCGAGGATCTCGAGCGGGTCAAGACCCAGCTGATTGCGGAAGCGATCTACGCCCAGGACAACCAGGCGGTGCTGGCGCGCTGGTATGGCGGCGCACTGACCACGGGCCTGTCGGTCGAGGACATCAGGAGCTGGCCCGACCGCATTCGCGCGGTCACCGCCGATCAGGTTCGCGCCGTTGCGCAGAAATGGCTCGAGAAGAAGCGCTCGGTGACGGGCTATCTGATCAAGGACACCGCGACCACCAAGCGCGAGGAGAAGCGTTCGTGACCTATTCCTTCCTTCGCGCGCGGCGCGCCGCACTGTCCCTTGCCACCGGCGCATTGCTCGCGCTCACTGCGATCTCGCCGTCACAGGCGGCTGCCAAGATCCAGCACCTGACCTCGCCGGGCGGCATCGAAGCCTGGTTCGTCCAGGATGCCACCGTGCCGCTGATCGCCATGGAATATTCCTTTGCCGGCGGCTCGGCGCAGGATCCCAAGGACAAGTCGGGTGTCGCCAATCTGGTCGGCGACCTCCTCGACGAAGGCTCCGGCGATCTCGACTCCAAGACGTTCCACGAGCGGCTGGACCGCCGCGCCATCGAGCTCTCCTTCAGCGCCACCCGCGATTCCTTCCGCGGCAGCCTGCGCATGCTGCGCGACAACAAGGACGAGGCCTTCGACCTGTTGCGGATGGCGTTGACCTCGCCGCATTTCGACACCGCCGATGTCGAGCGCATCCGTTCGCAGGTCATCTCGGGCCTGCGCCGCGAGACCACCAACCCGTCGTCGCTGGCGAGCCGCAAATTCCTGGAGGTCGCCTTCGGCGATCATCCCTATGGCCGGCAGACCAACGGTACGCTCGACAGCGTGCCGACCATCACGGCCGCCGACATGAAGGATTACGTCGGCCGCGTGCTGGCTAAGGACGGGCTGAAGATCGCGGTCGTCGGCGACGTCGATCCGGCCACGCTCGGCAAGCTGCTCGACCACACTTTTGGCGCCCTGCCCGCCAAGGCCAACCTCACGCCGGTCGCCGACGTCGAGGCGGCAAAACCGCCGCAGCGCGCCTTCGTGCCGCTCGACGTGCCGCAGACCGTGATCACCTTCGGTGGCCCCGGCGTGAAGCGGAGCGATCCGAACTTCATGGCGGCCTATGTCGTCAACCACATCCTCGGCGGCGGCGGATTGTCCTCCCGGCTCTATCGCGAGGTCCGCGAGAAGCGCGGGCTGGCCTATTCGGTGTTCGAATCGCTGCTCTGGATGGAGCATTCGGCGGTCTTCATCGGCAATACCGGCACGCGCGCCGACCGTGCCGGCGACACCATCGACGCCATCGAGAAGGAGGTCCGCCGCATCGCCGACGAGGGCCCGACCCAGAAGGAGCTCGACGAGGCCAAGTCCTATCTCAAGGGCTCGCAGATGCTGGCGCTGGATACCTCCTCCAAGCTCGCGCAGGCGCTGTTGCAGTACCAGCAGGACAAGCTGCCGATCGATTATATCGAGAAGCGCAACGCCATCGTCGACGCGGTGACGCTGGATGACGCCAAGGCGGCCGCGAAGCGGCTGTGGGGCCAGGGGCTCCTGACCGTCGTCGTCGGCCGCGCGCCGCAGGCCGCCGCGCAACCGGCGGCCGCGGCGCCCAAGTCGAACTGAATGTCGAACTGACGTCTTCCGCACGCTTTCTGAAATGGCCGGGCTCGCCCGGCCATTTGCGTTTCGCATGAGCGCCATTGCCCAACCTGGACGTCCGGGATATGTCCGGGCATCACGAATGGTGCCACCATGCTGCGGATATCCCGCGATCTCGTCATCGACGAGGACGACATCGAGATCGGCTTCGTCCGCGCCTCCGGCCCGGGCGGGCAGAACGTCAACAAGGTCGCGACCTCGGCGCAACTGCGTTTCGACACGCGCAAGCTCACCTTGCCCGAGGATGCCAGCCTGCGCCTTGCCCGCCTCGCCGGCCAGCGCATGACCAAGGACGGCGTGATCGTGATCCAGGCACAGCGCTTCCGCACCCAGGAACGCAACCGCCAGGACGCCATCGACCGGCTCGTCGAGATCCTGAGCGAGGCGATGATACGGCCGAAGCCGCGGCGCGCGACACGGCCGACCTTCGGCTCCAAGCAGCGCCGGCTTGAAGGCAAGAAGCGCCGCAGCGACGTCAAGGCCGGACGCGGTGGCGGCCGCGGCTTCGACGACTGACCGACCCGGACATTGACCAAGAAACCTCCGGCCGCCGGGCGACCGGAGGTTTGCTGTGGTGGGTGGCGTCAGTAACGCTTGCCGGCGCTGGTGCCCGAGGCGGCATCGTCGACCGTCCCCTTGTGCGCTGCGCTACCGGTGGTGCCGACCGTGCCCTTCGTCCCTTTGGTCGACTTCATACCCGTCTTCTCGCCCGCAGCGCCCGGCTGCGCGGCCAAATCCTCGTCATCGCTGCTCGGGGCGCCGCCCTGCATGGTCTTGCCTTGCGCGCCACCGCGCAACTTGGAGTCGGACGGCGCGCCTTGCGCAAGAACCGGCCCCACCAGCAGTGCCGAGAGAGCGCATGCGATCACAGAGGTCTTCATCAACTTCATCCATTTCTCCTGGATTGGTTCGCGATGAACGGTTCGGCGTATCCCCAACGCCGTTCGCCTGGACCGGACCGTCTCACCGCGCCGAGATTCGAACGGCGCGGCCCCATGCAACCCGCGTCGTGTGGTCATCGTTTAGGAATTTCGCGGCCATTTCGCGGAAATGCTTTCCTCATATGCGGCGGCGCGGAACACGCGCAGGCCGCGAGCCCCTCGCGTTTGACGGACTAACGGCTTCGACAACGAAACAGCCCGCTACTACCACCGCAGGTTTGGTCGCGCCTAGAGTTTGCGCACGCTGCGTTGATGTGGATGGGCAGGCTCTTGACGATGCGGGCAGTCGTGCTGGGATTGTGCACCGCAGTGGTGCTGGTGGTGCGGGTCACCCACGCACAGATGCCCTTGCCGGCCGCAAAGCCGCCGGATGGCGCGACACTCTTCAAGCAGCAATGCGCGGTGTGCCACACCACGAACCTGTCGGAACCGATGCGGCAAGGTCCGCCGCTGGTCAGGATCGTGGGACGGCCAGCCGGCAAGGTCGAAGGATTTCATTACTCCGACAGCCTGGCGAAAGCGGACTTCGCCTGGGACGAGGCCAGGCTCGACGCCTGGCTGACCAATCCGCAGGCCGTCATTCCCGGCGTGGTCATGGTCTACCGGCAGGCGAAGCCGGAGACGCGCGCCGCCATCATCGCCTTTCTCAGGGAGCAGAACTGAATGGCAAAGCCGGTCCATTCCATGATCCGCGTGCTCGACGAGGCGCGCTCGCTAGATTTCTACAAGCGCGCCTTCGGCCTCGAGGTCGCCGACCATCTGAAGTTCGMGGACTTCGCCCTGATCTATCTGCGTCACCCGTCCTCACCCTTCGAGGTGGAGCTGACGGTCAATTTCGATCGCAAGGAAGCCTACGCGCTCGGCGACGGTTACGGCCATCTCGCCGTGGTGGTCGACGATCTCGATGCCGAGCATGCCCGCTTCGAGCGCGAGAAGCTCGCACCGGGCCCCTTACGCGACTTCAAGCACGACGGCAGGACGCTGGCGCGCTTCTTCTTCGTCAGCGATCCCGATGGCTACAAGATCGAGGTGATCCAGCGGGGCGGACGTTTCAACTGATCAACTCACAAAAATCCAAATCACAAAAATACGGAGGAAATGCCATGAGAGAAGTCGATCGTCGAAGCAAGCACAGCCGCCGCGTCTTTCTCAAGGGCGCGGCGGCGGCCGTGCCGGTCGCAGCTGCCGCGACCAGTGTTGCCGTCAGCATCGAGGGCGCCTGGGCCGATGACTCCAGCGCGCTTTCGCCTGCGACGATGAAGACGCTGCTGAAGGTCGCGCGCGACATCTATCCGCACGACGTGCTCGGCGACAGCTACTACATCACCGCGATCAAGCCGTGGGACGGCAAGGCGGCCAAGGACCCCGCCGTCAAGATCCTGATCAGCGACGGCATCACACGGCTCGATCAGAACGCGCGCGATCGCCACAAGGTGGCTTACGCCGAAGTGCCATGGGAGGCCGACCGCGTGGTGCTCTTGAAGGAGATCGAGCAGAGCGACTTCTTCCAGAAGGTGCGCGGCGACCTCATCGTCTCGCTCTACAACCAGAAAGAGGTCTGGCCGCGGTTCGGCTACGAGGGCTCCTCCGCCGAGCATGGCGGCTACATCAACCGCGGCTTTGCCGACATCGACTGGCTGCCGAAAGCTTAGGTCGCACCCCAACGGTTCAGGAGAACGCATATGGCAAAATTCGATCTGAACGACTCCAGCGTTGTGGTGATCGTCGGCTCCGGTGCCGGCGGCGGCACGCTGGGCAACGAGCTGGCGCAGAAGGGCGTCAAGGTCGTCATTCTCGAGGCCGGTCCGCGCATCGAGAACCAGGACTTCACCAACGACGAGTGGGACAGTTTCTCCCAGCTGGCCTGGACCGATGCCCGCACCACGTCGGGAACATGGCGCGTCGCCAAGGATTTTTCGGGCCTCCCCGCCTGGATCGTCAAGGCGGTCGGCGGCTCCACGGTGCATTGGGCCGGCGCGTCGCTGCGCTTCGACGAGCACGAGTTCAGGGTGAAGAGCACCTACGGCAACATTCCCGGCGCCAATCTGCTGGACTGGCCGGTGACGCTGGCGGAGATGGAGCCGTGGTACGCCAAGGCCGAGAACAAGATGGGCGTGACCCGTACCAACGGCATTCCCGGGCTTCCCGGCAACAATAATTTCAAGGTGCTCGAAGCCGGCGCGAAGAAGCTCGGCTACAAGACCGTGCACACCGGCAACATGGCGATCAACAGCCAGCCGCGCGACGGACGCGGCTCGTGCCAGCAGATCGGCTTCTGCTTCCAGGGCTGCAAATCCGGCGCGAAATGGTCGACGCTCTACACCGAGATCCCCAAGGGCGAGGCGACCGGCAATCTCGAGGTGCGGCCGAGCAGCATGGCGGTCAAGATCGAGCATGATTCCAGCGGCAAGGTGACCGGCGTCGTCTACGCCGACGAGACTGGCGCGATGCAACGCCAGAAGGCCCGCATCGTCGCGGTGGCCGGCAATTCGATCGAAAGCCCGCGGCTGCTGCTCAACAGCGCCTCGACCACGTTCCCCGACGGTCTTGCCAATTCATCGGGACAGGTCGGCCGCAACTACATGCGCCACATGACCGGCAGCGTCTATGCGGTGTTCGAGAAATCGGTGCACATGTATCGCGGCACCACGATGGCCGGCATCATCCGCGACGAGGCCGCCAACAATCCGAAGCGCGGCTTCGTCGGCGGCTACGAGATGGAGACGCTGTCGATCGGCCTGCCCTTCATGGCGGCCTTCCTCAATCCCGGCGCCTGGGGCCGTCCGTTCACGTCAGCGCTCGACGGCTATCCCAGGATGGCCGGCATGTGGCTCGTCGGCGAGGACATGCCGCAGGAGACCAACCGCATCACGCTCGATCCGACCGTGAAGGACAAGTTCGGACAACCGGTCGCGAGCGTGCATTTCGACGATCATCCCAACGACCTCGCGATGCGCGCGCACGCCTACAAGCAGGGGGCGGCGGTCTACGACGCCGTCGGCGCCACCGTGACCTATCCGACGCCGCCCTATCCGAGCACGCACAATCTCGGCACCAACCGGATGAGCGAGAAACCGCGCGACGGCGTGGTCAACAAGTTCGGGCAGAGCCACGACGTCAAGAACCTGTTCGTCTCCGACGGCAGCCAGTTCACCAGCGGCGCGGCCTGCAATCCGACGCTGACCATCGTCGCTCTCGCGATCCGGCAGGCCGACTACATCGCCGGCGCGATGCAGAAGAAGGAGATTTGATCCTACATTGCATCGTGCTCGCCGGGGCGACTTTGAGGAGGGATTGCGTATCCACACTCAAGGTGTCGTCCCGGCGAAGGCCGGGACCCATAGCCACAGGGCCCAGTTTGGCGAAGATTAGGCGTTCGGTACTCCTATCTTCTGCAACCGATAGATCACGCGGTATGGGTCCCGGCCTTCGCCGGGACGACATCGAGGGTGCAGCTCGCACGATAGCCGCTATTCAGCCGCATCGAGAATCGGCGCAACAGAGCGCTTGAAATCCTGCACCGGCACCATGCTCCTGGATCGATAGATCAGGCAGGAGCAGCGCAGCAGCGAGGCGAAATTGTTGACCTCGCCATGATGGTCGAGCACCTCGTTGTAGAGCGTGGTGAGGAATTTGCCGAGGCTCATGCTTTCCTTGGCCGCGATCTCCTCCAGCGTGTCCCAGAACGCCATTTCCAGCCGGATCGAAGTGCAATGACCGTCGATCCGCAGCGAGCGGGTCTGGGATTCGTAGTCGCGTTGGGGCTGGTGCGCGAACAAATGGCACATGGCGTCCTCCCGTCCTGTTGCCGTTTTTTCACGATGCTACACCCGTGCCCGGCCCCTCACAATTGGGACCGTGGCGGGATCTCCGGTTCGCGATTTCCGCGAACGCCCAATGTCTTCAATGTGATAGATATCCTTCTTCCCCAGCCCGCCACGTTGCTGTTGCTCAACACATGCTTTTGACGCATCAGGGCCTAGAATAGCGCCGTCAGCGAATCCAAATCGAAAGCCCCATGCCCGTCCGCCAATTGCCAGAGCAGGTCGTCAACCGCATCGCCGCCGGCGAGGTGGTCGAACGTCCCGCAAGCGTGGTCAAGGAGCTCGTCGAGAACGCGATCGATGCCGGCGCGAGCCGGATCGACGTCTTCACCGATGGCGGCGGGCGGCGCCGGATCGGTATCACCGACGATGGCGGCGGCATGACCGCCAGGGACCTGTCGCTCGCGGTGGAGCGCCACGCCACCTCCAAGCTCGACGACGAGGACCTGCTGCAGATCCGCACGCTCGGGTTCCGCGGCGAGGCGCTGCCTTCGATCGGATCGGTGGCGCGGCTGTCGATCACCACGCGGCATGCGAGCGAGCCGCATGCCTGGGCACTCACCGTCGAGGGCGGCGAGAAGTCCGAGATCATGCCGGCGGCACTCGCACATGGCACGCGCGTCGAGGTCAACGACCTCTTCTACGCGACGCCGGCGCGGCTGAAGTTTCTCAAGACCGACCGCACCGAGGCCGAGGCGATCCGCGAGGTGGTGCGACGGCTGGCGATGGCGCGGCCCGATATCGCCTTCACGCTGGCGGGCGAGGAGCGTGCGCCGGTGACCTGGGCGGCGGCCCTGCCCGGCGCGGCCGGACGCCTGACGCGGCTCGGCGATATTCTGGGGGCGGAGTTTCGCAGCCATGCCATCGAGGTCCATGCCGAGCGCGAGGGCGTTGTGGTCGCCGGCTATGCCGCGGCCCCGGCGCTCACCAAAGCCAACGCGCTCGGGCAGTATCTCTTCGTCAACGGCCGCCCGGTGCGCGACAAGCTGATCCTCGGCGCCGTGCGCGCGGCCTATTCCGACTATCTGCCGCGCGACCGCCATCCGGTGCTGGCGCTGTTCGTCACGCTCGACCCGCGCGAGGTCGACGCCAACGTGCATCCGGCCAAGACCGAGGTACGCTTCCGCAATGCCGGCCTGGTGCGTGCGCTGATCGTGCACGGATTGAAGGAAGGGCTCGCGCGCGAGGGCAGGCGCACCGCGGCCAACAGCGGCGGCAGCGCGCTGTCGTCGTTCCGGCCCGCCTTCACGCCGCGCCCGGCAAGCTGGGACTGGCGGCAGTCGCCATCCGCTCCCGCCGCGCCGCTGCCGTCCTTCGACGGCGCCGCCGCGCCCGCCTTCGCGGAGCGGGCCCAGGCCGCGTTCGACGTCGGCGCGCCGAGCGCGGACGTGCGGATCGACGCGCAGCCCGTGGGCGATCTGGTCGACCGTCCGCTGGGAGCCGCGCGCACGCAGCTGCATGAGACCTACATCGTCGCGCAGACCCGCGACGGCCTGATCATCGTCGACCAGCATGCCGCCCATGAGCGCATCGTCTATGAGCGGCTGAAGGCGTCGCTCGCCGCAAATGGCGTGCAGCGGCAGATCCTGCTGATCCCCGAAATCGTCGAGATGGACGAGGCCACGGTGGAGCGGCTGCTCGCGCGCGGCGACGAGCTTGCCTCGTTCGGTCTCGCGATCGAATCCTTCGGCCCCGGCGCGGTCGCAGTGCGCGAGACGCCCTCGCTGCTCGGCAAGGCCAATGCCGGCGGGCTGCTGCGCGATCTCGCCGAGCACATGGCCGAATGGGACGAGGCGTTGCCGCTGGAGCGCCGCCTGATGCATGTCGCCGCCACCATGGCCTGCCACGGCTCGGTGCGCGCCGGCCGCAGGCTGAGGCCGGAAGAGATGAACGCCCTGCTCCGCGAAATGGAGGACACCCCGAACTCCGGCCAGTGCAACCACGGCCGCCCAACCTATGTCGAGCTGAAGCTTGCGGATGTCGAGAAGCTGTTTGGAAGACGGTGATGTCGTAGGGTGGATTAGCCGAAGGCGTAATCCACCACTTTGGTTTCCGCAGAGACAGAAGCGGTGGGTTACGCTTCGCTAACCCACCCTACGAAGCTACGATCTCTTCAGAAACACGAACTCCGTGTCGTCATAAGCGCGCCGCTCCAGCTCCTCGTAGCCTTCAGGCGCCACAAACTGCGCAGCCTTCGCCTCCTCGACCACCAGCAGCGCGCCCGGCGTGAGCCAACCGCCGTCGCGCAAGCTGACGAGCGCCTTGTCGGCAAAACCCTTGCCGTAGGGCGGATCGAGGAACACCAGCGCGAACGGCTCGACAGGGTGCGCCGGGCCGAGATCGGTCGCGTCGCGGCGATAGACCTTGGTCGTGCCGCCGAGGCCCAGCGCCTCGACATTGTTGCGCAACAGCGCGCGCGCCTCGGCGCCATTGTCGACGAACAGCGTGAATTTTGCGCCACGCGAGGCCGCCTCGATGCCGAGCGCGCCGGTGCCGGCGAAGAGGTCGAGCACGCGCGCGTCCTGGATCGGATCGTCATAGGCGTGCACGAGAATGTTGAACACGGACTCGCGCAGGCGATCCGCCGTGGGGCGGATGTCGCGCGAGGACGGTGAGGCAAGATTGCGCCCCTTCAAGCGACCGCCGACGACGCGCAACCCTAGTCCTCCTTCGGCGTCAGATCGCGCTTGCCGTGATAGCCGCGCTTGGGACGACGCGGGGGACCGTAGCCGCTGGCCTCGGCCTCGTTGCGCTCGCGCGCTTCGTCGCTGCCGGTGCGCTGGACCAGCACACGGCGGCCCTTGCGGTCGTTGATCACGTCGCGCTTGCTGGCAGGCTTCTTCTCGCGCGGCGCTTCGGCGTCGTGTGAAGGAGATTTCTGCGGCACGTCGAACTGCGCGCCCGACTTCTCGATCACCTTGTCGCCGAGCTGATCGCGCAGCACGCGGGATTTGATCTCCTCGACCTGGCCTTCCGGGACCTCGCCGAGCTGGAACGGGCCGTAGGAGACGCGGATCAGCCGGTTCACCTCGAGCCCGAGATGGGCGCAGACGTTGCGCACCTCGCGGTTCTTGCCTTCGCGGATCGCGAACACCAGCCAGACATTGGCGCCCTGGTCGCGCTCCAGCGTCGCGTCGATCGGGCCGTATTTGACGCCCTCGACCTCGATGCCGTTCTTGAGCTGATCGAGTTGCGCCTGCGTGACCTCGCCATGGGCGCGGACACGGTAGCGGCGCAGCCAGCCGGTATCGGGCAGCTCGAGCGTGCGCGCGAGACCACCGTCATTGGTCAGCAGGAGCAGGCCTTCGGTGTTGAAGTCGAGCCGGCCGATCGAGATCAGCCGCGGCAGGCCTTCCGGCAGATTGTCGAACACGGTCGGACGGCCCTCGGGGTCGTCATGCGTGGTCATCAGCCCGCGCGGCTTGTGGTAGAGGAACAGCCGCGTGCGCTCGCGCTCAGGCAACGGCTTGCCGTCGACCGCGATGACATCGTTCTGGGTCACGTCGAGCGCCGGCGAGTTGATCACCCGGCCGTTGACGGTGACACGGCCCTGCGTGACCATGTCCTCGGCATCGCGCCGCGAGGCGAGGCCCGCACGCGACAGCACTTTGGCGATGCGCTCACCGGCCTTCTTCGGCTTCGGCTCCTCTTCGCGCCGGGGCCGGCGGTCGAAATCACGATCGCGCTCGCGATAGGCGCCGCGACCGCCGAACGCCGGACGCTTCTCAAAGATCCTGCTGTCGTCCTCGTTTTCGCGGCGCGGACGATCGCCGGAACGGCCTTCGCTGCGCGGATGCTCGTGCCAGTCGGAGCGGCCCTCGGAGCGCCCGCGCGGACGATCGAATTTCGGGCGGTCGCCGCCGCGCCCGCCACGCTCGCCATCGCCGTCACGACGGGGCCGATCGAATTTGGGGCGGTCATCGCGCGGGCGGTCGAACTTGGGGCGGTCGAATTTGGGCCGCTCGCGGAAGGGACGATCACCCGATGCGCGATCGTCGCGCGAACGCGAGAACCGGGGACGGTCGTCGCCGCCGCCTTCGCGCTTCTGCCAGGGCTTGTCTTCGCTGCGGTCACGGCCGCCGAAATCCTTGCGCGGACCCTTGCTGAAATCCTTCCGCGGCGGCCGGTCGCCGCGCGGAGCCGCATCGCGCTTCTGCCACGGTTTTGAATCACTGCGCTCGCCACGGTCGCGCGGACGGTCATTGCGATCACCGAAAGAGCGTGGCCGGTCGCTGCGGTCGGGTGCGCCGCGCGAAAACTTCCGCTCGCCGTCAAACTTGCGTTCCGGGCGCTCACCGCGCGGCGTGTAGGGCCGCTTGTCGCCGAACTTCTTGTCACCTGTCCGGGCGGCGGGGCGGGAGTCATCGCGATCACGGCTGCGCGGCGGACGGTCATCGCGCCCGAAGGACGGGCGATCGCCACGCGGCTTGAACGAGCGCTTCTCGCCGTCGCGCGATGGACGATCGGAAAATGACCGTTCGCCACGCGGCTTGAAGCTGCGCTCGCCACGCTCCTCACCGCCGCGGTCGTCGCGTTTGAATTTCGGACGGTCACCGAAGTCGCGGCGCGGGGCATTGCCCTCCTCGCGGCGGCGGAATGGACGGCTGTCGCGGTCGCCGCGGGGCGGGCGGGCGTCGCTGCTGCCCTCGGGGCCGCGCTTGGCGAACTTCTTCTCGGGGCCGCGCGGCTTGCCGGACCGACCCTTGGACGGTCCCTTGGGGGGCCCTCGCCGGCCGCGGGAATCGTTGTCTTTGTCGCTGTCGCGAGGCATGAATAATCTCACTTAGGGGGGTGGCCAAAAGCAATGTGCGCGCTCGTTTCGAGCCGCATGCTCAGGCAAATCCGGTATTCACTCTTGCTGAAGGCGCAGCTACTAGCAGGTTTCTGGCGATGATACGAGGCATGAAAGCCCCTTCTTTCATGGATTTGGCGCTCAAAACGGCCGAAAACGCCGGAAAATCGGGCGAAGTTCCGATCGGATGCGTCGTGGTCCGCAATTACGAGGTGATCGCGACCGCGGCGAACCGGACGCTGACCGATTACGACCCGACGGCCCATGCCGAGATCATTGCGCTGCGCGAGGCGGCCAGGAAAATCGGCAGCGAGCGCCTGGTCGACTGCGACCTCTACGTGACGCTGGAGCCATGCACCATGTGTGCGGGCGCGATCTCCTTTGCAAGGGTGCGGCGGCTCTATTACGGCGCGGCCGACCCCAAGGGCGGCGCGGTCGAGTCCGGCGTGCGGTTCTTCGCGTCGCCGACCTGCCATCACGTCCCGGACGTCTATTCCGGGGTCGGCGAGAGCGAAGCGGCGCGGCTGCTCAAGGACTTCTTTCGGGAGCGGCGTTAAGGCGCGAGGAAGAACTCCCGCAACGCCTTCGCGGTGACATCCGGATTCTCCTCCGTGAGGAAATGTCCGGAATCCACCGGCATGCCGTCGACATTGGTCGCCCATTGCTTCCAGGTGTCGAGCGGCGTGGCGGCGGCCTGGGCCACGCCGGCATTGCCCCACAGCGCCAGCATCGGAACCGTGATTTTCTTGCCGGCCTCGAAATCCGCCTTGTCGAGATCGTAGTCGAAATAGGCGCCGGCGCGATAATCCTCGCACATGGCGTGCACGCGGGCGGGATCGCGGAACGGCGCGATGTAATGTTCGAGCGCACGCGGGTCGATGGCGTCCAGCGTCTTCGACTTGGTCTGGCTCGCCATCTTGAAGCGCAGGAAGAACTCGCCGTTACTCGCGATCAGCGTCTCCGGCAGCGGATAGGGCTGCGCGAGGAAGGTCCAGTGATAGATCTTCAGCGCGTAGGCGCGGTTCATGCGCTCCCAGTAATTGTAGGTCGGCAGGATATCGAGCACGGCGAGCCGCGACAGCCGGCCGGGATGGTCGAGCGCAAGCCGGTAGGAGACCCGGCCGCCGCGGTCGTGGCCGGCGAGCGCGAAGTGCACGTGGCCAAGCCGTTCCATCACTTCCACCATGGCCTTCGCCATCGCGCGCTTGCTATAGGGCATGTGCAGCGCGTCGCTCTCGGGCATGTCGGACCAGCCATAGCCCGGCAGGTCGGGAATGATCAGGGTGAACTTGTCGGCGAGCTGCGGCGCGACGCGGTGCCACATCACATGCGTCTCGGAGAAGCCGTGCAGCAGCAACAGCGGCGGGCCCTTGCCGCCGACGCGCGCGAAAATGCGGCCGAAGGAAGTGTTGATCCATTCGGAGGCGAAGCCGGGGTAGAGGTCGGCGAGATCGGACATCTTCTGCATCCTTATCTGGTCATTCCCGGGCAGGGCCCAACCAAAATTATCGAAAAACAACCCCATGCAAAGTAGCACGGCGGTCCTCGGCAAGGGATGCTAACCCCAATCGCCGATTGCGCATTTTTCGAATGTCGTTATGGCGGCGCGATGGCGCGACAATCTCACGCGTCCGGTCGACGCGTTTTGCGCCGTTAGCGGAAAAACCGCAATCAGCCCTTGGCCTTCTCCGCTTCCACCGCCTGCCAGCCGATGTCGCGGCGGCAGAAACCTTCCGGCCAGCTGATGCGGTCGACGGCCTGATAGGCGCGGCCTTGCGCCTCCGTCACGGTCTTGCCGAGCGCGCAGACGTTGAGCACGCGGCCGCCATTGGCGAGGATCGCGCCATCCTGCGCCACCGTGCCGGCATGGAAGATCTCGACGGTGTCGACCTTCGCGGCGTCATCGAGCCCCTCGATCCGCGTGCCCTTCTGGTAGTCGCCGGGATAGCCCTTCGCCGCCATCACCACGGTGAGCGCGGATTCCGGATACCAGCGCAGATCGAAATGCTTCAACTCCCCGTCGCAGGCGGCGAGGAACGCCGGCACGATGTCCGACATCATGCGCAGCATCAGGACCTGGCACTCGGGATCGCCGAAGCGGACGTTGAACTCGAACAGTTTTGGGCCCTGCGTCGTCAGCATGATCCCGGCATAGAGGATGCCGCGGAACGGCGTGCCGCGCTGYTTCATGCCGGCGACCGTCGGCAAGATGATCTTCGCCATGATCGCGTCGTGGATCGCCGGCGTCACCAGCGGCGTCGGCGAATAGGCGCCCATGCCGCCGGTGTTCGGCCCGACGTCGTGGTCGAACACCCGCTTGTGGTCCTGGGCGGAGGCCAGCGGAATGGCGGTCTCGCCGTCGCAGAGCGCGAAGAAGCTGATCTCGCGGCCCGGCAGAAACTCCTCGATCACGACCTCGGCGCCGGCCTCGCCAAACGCGCCCTCGAACATCATGGCGATGGCGTCCTCGGCCTCGCGCACCGTCTTGGCGACGACCACGCCCTTGCCGGCGGCAAGGCCGTCGGCCTTGACCACGATCGGTGCGCCCTGGCTCTGGACGTAGGCGCGCGCGTCAGCGGCGTTGGTGAAGCGCTTGTAGGCGCCGGTCGGAATGCCGAATTCGGTGCAGAGCGCCTTGGTGAAGCCCTTGGAGCTTTCGAGCTGCGCTGCCGCCCCGCTGGGCCCGAACGCCTTGATGCCGGCGGCGGTGAGATCATCGACGATGCCGGCGGCAAGCGGCGTCTCCGGGCCGACCACGACGAGCTCGACCGCATTCGTCTTGCAGAAGTCGATCACCGCGGCATGGTCGGCGACATCGAGCGCCACGCACTCCGCCTCGCGCGCGATGCCGGCATTGCCCGGCGCGCACCAGAATTTCGTCACCAGGGGAGAGGCCGCGATCTTCCATGCGAGGGCATGTTCACGGCCGCCGGAACCGAGCAGGAGAATGTGCATACGAGGCTCAGAATGAGGGGTTTGGCTTGCCGCGTCGGTCGCACGAATCGTCGCAGGTCTCAAGGGGTGTTGCCCCACCCTCCCCGTCATTCCGGGCTCGTCGCTGCGCGACGCCCCGGAATAACGACGGGGTTAGAACGGCTTCCCCGCAATGATCTCCTGCAACGTCGCGACATGCCGCGCGAACGCCCCTCGGCCCGCGGCTGTCGCGGTGACCGTGGTCTGCGGCTTCTTGCCGACGAAGGCCTTTTCGACCGAGACGTAGCCGGCCTTCGCCAGGGTCTCGATATGTGCGCCGAGATTGCCGTCGGTCGCACCCGTCAGCTTCTTCAGCCGCGAGAACTCCAGGCCAGAGGACACGGGCAGCGCGTTCAGCGCCGCCATGATCTTGAGGCGCAACGGCTGGTGGATGATGTCGTCGAGCTCGGCCACGGTTAATTTCGGCGCATCCAGAGACCGCCGACGATCAGCCCGCCGCCGTTGACGGCCGCCATCCACGGCAACAGCGATGTCCCCGGGATGGAGAAATATCCGATCAGTGTCAGCGCGATGATGGTCGCGCCGATCACGAGGAAGCCGTGGCCGAACCGGACTCCTGCCATCATGCCGAACAGCATGATGTAGATCGGCCAGAACACCGTTTGCTGGCGCAGCGTGAACTTGCCGAAATAGCAGCAGAAGATGCCGAAGGCGGCGATCAGCAAAAACGTCAGCAGATTGCGGCTGTCGAACACGCGGATGCGGTTCTTCGAAAGATGATAGGCGCTGAGCGCAATGAGGCCGATGGTCGAGGCGGCGTATACTGCGAACCAGAAATAGAGTCCGTAACGCGGCCAGAACCACGCTGCGATGTCGTCGGCAAACGGCAGTACGCCCCACATCAGCAGGACGACACCGGAGACCAGGTAGATCTGCGACCGCCGCGCGGGGCGAACGGTATCCGCACTGTCGTTCAGCGGTTCGGAAGCCTGCTTGCTGTCAATCACGGCAGCGCTCCTTCTTGGGCAATGGGTGCAGGTCGGGTAGCCCGCCCACCGCGCACATGGCCCATGTCAGTCCGTTCAACACGCCGCACAGCCACCGACCCGCCAAGCAAATTATCAATAGATTACTCTATATGGCAGAGAACTCTTTCATTCAATCGCCGGATTGGCGCCGCGCGGCGAAAATCCTTAACGTCGGGCCTGACCCCAACATGCCGAATCGTTTGCCGATGCCGCCTGCGGAACAACTGCTCAACGCCCCCGAATTCACCGTTTCCGAGCTCTCCCAGTCCCTGAAGCGGACGGTGGAGGACGCCTTTGGCCATGTCCGGGTTCGCGGCGAGATCTCGGGCTTTCGCGGCGCCCACTCCTCCGGCCACTGCTATTTCGCGCTCAAGGACGAGAGCGCCAAGATCGAGGCGGTGATCTGGAAGGGCGTGCACGGGCGGATGCGCTTCAAGCCGCAGGAAGGGCTCGAGGTCATCGCCACCGGCAAGCTCACGACCTATCCGGGCTCCTCGAAGTACCAGATCGTGATCGAGGCGCTGGAGCCGGCCGGCATCGGCGCGCTGATGGCGCTGATGGAGGAGCGCAAGAAGAAGCTCGCCGCCGAAGGCCTGTTCGACGAGGCGCGCAAGCAGCTGCTGCCCTGGCTGCCGGAGGTGATCGGCGTGGTGACGTCACCGACCGGCGCCGTCATCCGCGACATCCTGCACCGGCTCGAGGACCGTTTCCCCCGCCATGTGCTGGTGTGGCCGGTCAAGGTGCAGGGCGAAGGCTCGGCCGAGCAGGTCGCAGCCGCGATCCGCGGCTTCAACGCGCTGCCCGAAGGCGGCAAGATTCCGCGGCCGGACGTCCTGATCGTGGCGCGCGGCGGCGGCTCGCTGGAGGACCTCTGGTCGTTCAACGAGGAGATCGTGGTGCGTGCCGCGGCCGAGAGCATGATCCCGCTGATCTCGGCGGTGGGCCACGAGACCGACATCACGCTGATCGACTTCGTCGCCGACAAGCGCGCGCCGACGCCGACGGCCGCCGCCGAGATGGCGGTGCCGGTGCGCAGCGATCTGTTCGTCGAGGTCGCCGATCTCGCCCGCCGCACCCGCGCCTATTGGCAGCGTGCCCATGAAAGCCGCCGCAACGAGCTGCGTGCTGCTGCGCGCGCACTGCCCGCGGCCGGCGATCTTCTGGCGATCCCGCGGCAACGGCTGGATTCGGCAGGCTCCGCCCTGCCCCGCGGCTTGAAAGCCAACACGCATGCGCATTTCCGCCGGTTTACCGCCGCGGGCGCCAAGCTGACGCTGCGGGTGCTGCACGGGCAGATCTCGCAGGCCGATCACCGGCTCACCGTGTGCGGCGAGCGGCTCGGCCTGTCCGCGCGGTCGCTGTTGCGGCAGCGGCGCGACCGCTTTGCCGGTCTCGAGGTGCGGCTGCGTGCCTCAAAACTCTCCAACGCGCAGGCGCAGCGCAATGCGATTGCCCGCCAGCGCGAGCGCACGCATCGTCTGGCCGAACGTGCCAACCGTGCGCTGGTGACGCTGTTGCAGCGGCTCGACGCCCGCGTCGAGGCCAGCGGCAAGCTGCTCTCGGCGCTGTCCTATCGCGGTGTGCTCGCCCGCGGGTTTGCGCTGGTGCGCGACGAGGCCGGGCATCCGCTGCATTCGGCAGACAGCGTCGGGCCCGGCGCACGCGTCGAGATCGAGTTCGCGGACGGACGTGTCGCGGCGACCGCGGATCCGGATCGCCCGGCACCCGCCACAAAGCGCGCACCATCGCAACCGAAGCCGGCCGCGCAGGAGACAAAACCCGCGCCCAAGCGCGTGGGCAAGCCGGTGGATCAGGGCAGCTTGTTTTAAAGCGCGAGGACGCTCTGCCCCACCCTCGGTGTCATTCCCCGCGAAAGCGGGGAATCCAGTACGCCGCAGCTTCTCAGTGACTCACAAACGTCCCGGAATACTGGATCGCACTTCGCGGGCGATGACAGCGAGTTGGCGGGGGCGCGCGTGCCACACACTCGCTGTCGTCCCGGCGAAGGCCGGGACCCATAACCCCAAGGAGGAGTGTGGCGAAGACTCGTCGTTCGGTACTCCTACCGCCCGCAATTGATAGATCATGCGGTATGGGTCCCGGCCTTCGCCGGGACGACGTTGGGGAGATGGCGCGTCTCACACACCCGCCATGTGCAGGGCGGCGAGGCTCCGCAGATTACCTACAGGACAATCCCGCGTCGATCGTGGTCCAGAAGCCGCAATGTTCCGGGGCGAGCTGCGGCGCGCCGGCGTGGGCTTCGAACAGGAAGATCGCGACGGTGAAGACGATCAGTGCGGAGGAGAACAGGACGATGCGGTTGCGCATGTGGATGCGTTTAGTCCACATCGTGGTCGAATGATGGCGACGCCGCATGCTGAAACCGGCGTGAGGCACGATCCGTAGATTCACGGTCGGCCATTATCCGTGCAGGGCGGTGGTCGATGCGGGGCTGTCCGCTTCGATCGTTGTTCCCCGGGCGGTCCCGCTTTGGAAGCCCGTAGCCCGGATGAAGCGAAGCGTAATCCGGGGTCGCGTGTTGAGATTCCCGGATTTCGCTTCGCTTCATCCGGGCTACGAGACCACCATCACCGCGCCAGCCACTCCGCAACCTGCTTCTGCGAATCCGCGCGCGCCTGCGTGTCGGTGCCGAGATGGCCGTGCTCGGGTGCGGCAGCGTCGGTGCCGCCGGCAGCTGCGTGCAGCGGCGTGTTGGCGCGGTCGAAATCGTGATAGGCGCCGGGATAGACCACGATACGCGCGAGCGCGCTGCGGCCATGCGCACCCTCGACCATCTGGCGGCAGGCCGGCGGCGACGACACGTCGTCATTGGCGCCGATCAAAACCAGCGTCGGTACCCGCGTGCTCCAGCCAAGGCCGGCGGAAATCCGGCAGTCCGGATAGAACGCGATCGCGGCGCGGAAATCCGGACCAGCGTCGCGCGTCGCGCTCTGCGGACGCACCGCCCACAGCAGCGCGCTGGCGCCGTTGGCCCAGCCGATCAGGCTGACGCGGTCGCGCGCCACCCAGTCCTGCTTCATCAGCCAGGCGCGCGCCGCCGCGACGTCGGCGACACGCTCGCGCCGCGCCTTGACGCGCATCTCCTTGACGCGGCATTGCGGCCCGAGCTCGCGCGAGCCGTAGCTGTCGGGCAGCAGCACCGCGTTACCGGCCTTGAGCAGCCGCTCGGCCCAGTCGCGATAGCGCGGCAGCACGGACTCGGAATGGCTGCCGAGGCCGCCACAGCCGTGCAGCGCGATCACCGTCGGAAACGGCCCCTCACCCTCGGGCTTGTAGAGCTGCGCGTGCAGGATTCCGGAAGCGAGCGGAATGTCGACCTGCTGCGGCGCCGGCGCCGCGTGCGCGGCCGACATCAGCAGCATCAGAAACAGGGCGGTCAGTCGAAGGCGCATCGGACTCTGCCGTATCAGGCGCCGGTCTCAAGCGAGCCGGAACCAGCGATCCTTCGCCGCAGCACTATCATGCGCAAACAGCGGCAAAACATCACAAATCGGTGGGTTTGACGGGCGGACAAGGCATCTTATTTATGCTAGATCGAATTCACCAAATCATGCCCTCCAGGGTTTTCCACGGAGAGCCCTTTTCACGGAGACTATCGACCGTGCTGAACAAGTTCGGCCCCTCCGGCCACGGCGAAGCGCAGGTACAATATCTCGACGGCGACTTCCGCGTGATCTCGCCGGGGACCTATGTCCGTTGCGCGATCACCGACACGCGGATCCCGCTCGACGAACTGAAATACTGGAGCGTGGACCTGCAGGAGGCCTACGCCACGCCCGCCGCGGTGCTGCAGCGGCATTTCCCCGGCGCGCCGAAGCCGCAGCCGTAAGGCCACGGGCGCGCGCCTATTGCGGCTCCGCCCCATCGCCGCCGACACACGTCTTGATGAAATTCTTCCGGGGCTCGCCGACGACCTTCTGGTCGATCGCCTGCTTCAGGCAATCGACGCGCGCCTGCGCCATGCAGAGCTGCATCTGATCGCGCTTGTCCTGCCCTTTCAGCGCCTGCGTCGTTGCGAGGCAGGTCACCCGCTTGGTGGCGGGAACCGGCACGGTGGCCGTCGGGGCGGGTGCGGCTGGCGGCGACGTCTGCGCGAGCACTGGCGCAATGATCAGACACACGAGGCTGGCGGCGACGGCCGCGGACGGAAGTTTCATCGAATTCTCCTGGTCGTCCGAACTGGTAGGAGTTTTGCGATGAATGCCGCGTGAATGGCAGGCGGCCGCTGCGGCGGCAAAGCGCAGCTGCCCTGCGGCGTCGCACGAGCCGTGCAGCTTAGCGCGAGCACGGGGATGGTCTGCGCCGGCGCCGCGACGATTCGTGCGCCTGAACCGTGAGTCGCACAGCACATGATCTCCGTCGCGCCGATCCGCGTTGCATCGAGTCGTGCTTGCACTCCGTGGTAAGTCATTTCGCGCTGTGGTGGAGTTTTCGTTGCGGTTCGGCGCCCTTAAGTTGTTTGACGAAGTCTTGCTGAAACAGAGGGCTGCTATGGTGCACGTTAGGTAATTAGCCCTGTTGTTTTTATCGCACAGACGATCAAGTCAACCAAACGGCCATTGAGCTTTGGAATTGGCACAGTCTGTGAACGGGCTCATATCGAAGAGCCATCTGACGGGCTACGATCACCTCGAAAATTCGCGGTGGAATACCTGTAAATCGAGAGTCAAACGATGGGGGTGATCATGCCCACCATATTGGACCTGCTCTATCGTGAATATTGCCGCGCCCGCCTCGCTGAAATGCGGAAACAGCTGCTGATCGCAGCTGAACGCTCCGACGCTCGAGAAGCGGATCATCATCCAGCGGATCAGGGTGACGTCGACAGGACGGACACACTCCGCAAAACCGGTCACGGCGCTTCGAATTAAAGCGACCTCAGGACCGACGACCTCTCCCGCGTAGCAGTGACCAAGCAATTGGCAACAGTTTGGGAGGAAGCAATGAATACACCCGAATGCTATACTGTCGTGACGGCTTGCATCTCGTGCCTGACGATTATCGGATTGATGGCCGTTGGGGCATGGTGAGCGCCGTAGAGATCATCGCCTGCTGAACCGCCGCTCGCGCGCCTTGTAGAGATGATCGCTGATCAGGTGCCGAAGCGCGGCCGGATCATCGAATTCGAGCTGGACGGCGAACGGCACGATGCCGTCCGGCACGCCCTTGTTGCCGCGCAGGCGCGCAAGATCCTTTTCCGTCGTCACCAGCGTGAGCTGCTCGCGCTGTGCGTCCGCCACCAGCGCGGCGATCTCGGCCTGCGAGAACATGTGGTGATCGGCAAAGGGACGCGTGCGCGCAACCTCGATGCCGCTGGCGCGCAGGGTGCGGAAAAAGCGCTCGGGATCGCCGATGCCGGCGAAGGCCAAAACCCGTTTGCCGAACAGCTGAGCGACCACGGCCGCATCCGGCTTCAATCGCGCGCGCAGCACCGGTTTGGCACGCTTCGCAACCTCGGCCGCGACATCGTCCGCGGCATGGCCGTCACCGATCAGCACCAGCGCGTCGGTGCGCGCGAGCTGCGCCTTCAGCGGCGCGCGCAGGGGGCCGGCGGGAAATACCTTGCCGTTGCCGAGGCCGCGCTCGCTGTCGATCACGATCAGCGAGGCGTCCTTCAACAGACGCGGGTTCTGGAAGCCGTCATCCATCAGGATCAAGGTCGCGCCCTGCGACTTTGCCAGCGCCACGCCCTCCAGCCGATCACGCGCGACCGCGACCGGCACGTCGCGCACCATCATCAGGGGCTCGTCGCCGATGTCGGAAGCGGTGTGGCGCTCGCGGTCGACCATCACCGGGCCCTCCAGCCGCCCGCCATAGCCGCGGCTGAGCACGACCGGCGTCTCGCCGAGCTCGCGCAACAGCTTCGTCAGCGCGAGCACGGTCGGCGTCTTGCCGGCGCCGCCGACATGGTAGTTGCCGACGCAGATCACGGGGATGCCGGCGTCCACGCCGTCGCGCAGCATGCGCCGTTCGGTGATCGCGCCATAGAGCGCGCCCAGCGGCCGTAACGCATGCGACTTGAAGGAGCGAGGCCGGTACCAGAAGGCCGGCTCACGCATTGGCGGCTCCCATCTCGATCCGCAACTGCATCAGGTACGGCTCGAGCGCGGTCATGGTCCGCTCCAGCGCGCCGCCGAGCTGCTCGACCACGCCCGCACCTGACCGCTGCATCGTGTCGCGCACCACCGGATCGGCCAGCAACTGCCCGAGCTGCTTGATCAGCAGCTCCTGCGTCTCGGCCTGGCGCGCCCCGCCGCTTTGATCGAGCGCCTCGTAGACGTCGGTGAAGTTGAAGACGTGCGGGCCATGGATGATCGCCGCACCGAGCTTGATCGCCTCAATCGGATTCTGTCCGCCATGACGGATCAGCGATCCGCCCATGAACACGACCGGCGAGAGCCGGTAGAACAGGCCGAGCTCGCCCATGGTGTCGGCGACATAGATGTCGGTCGCGGCCGACGGCAGCTCCTCGCGCGAGCGCAAGGCCGGCTTCAGGCCCGAGGCCGTGATCAAGCCGCCGATCGAGGAGCCGCGATCGGGATGGCGCGGCACGATCACGGTCAGAAGCTGCGGAAAGAAGCCGGCGAGGCTGCGATGCGCCGCCACCAGCATCTCCTCCTCGCCCGGATGGGTCGAGGCGGCGACGATGATCGGCCGCCCGCGCGTCATCGCCATCAGCCGCTCGAGCTTGGCGGGATCGGCAGGCGGCGCCGGCACGTCGAGCTTGAGATTGCCCGTGGTGGCGACGTCGCGGCCACCGAGCGCGGCAAAGCGCTCGGCGTCGGTCTTCGATTGCGCGAGGCAGATGTCGAACCGCGACAGCAACGCGGAGATCGTGCCGTGCATGCGCTGCCAGCGCGGGAAGGAGCGCGACGACATCCGCCCGTTGATCAGCACCATCGGCACCCGGCGCGTCGCGCCCGCCAGGATCAGGTTCGGCCACAAATCGGATTCGATGAACAGCGCCAGCGACGGCTTCCAATGGTCGAGGAAGCGCGCGACGTAGCGCGGGGAGTCGTAGGGCACGTATTGATGGATGACGTCGGGCGGAAAGCGTTTTGCGACCACGGCGGCCGACGTGACCGTGCCCGAGGTGAGCAGAATACGCAGGTTGAGATCGCGCAGCCGCCCGATCAGCGCGGCCGCAGCCAGCACCTCACCGACGCTGGCGCCGTGGATCCAGACCAGCGGGCCGTGCGGCCGCACATCCTGGCTGAGGCCGCGCCGTTCGCCGACGCGCGCGGGATCTTCCTTGCCCTGCTTCAGCCGCCGCTTGATCAACGCAGGCGCGAGCGGCACCAGGCCGGCGGCCAGGCGCTGATACATCCGCAGCGTCATCGGCAGCGCTTTGGGCAGCGAATTAGCCATCTTCAGGTCCCGGGCGGCCGAGTTGCGCATAGGCGCGGCGGGTCGCCTCGTTCAACGTCTGTTCCAGCTCCAGCCGCAGCGCTTCCATGGTCGCAGCGTCGGCATCCGGCGGAACATGGATTTCCTTGATGCCGACCAATGCGCCCCGCCCGAATGGCAAATTAATGGTGGTGCGGTCCCAGTTCTTGAGCCGGATGAAGCGGCTGGTCGCCATCGCGAAAGGCATGATCGGCCGCCCCGATTCCCGTGCCAGCATGATGATGCCGAGCCCGGCCACGCGCGCGCGCTTGGGGACATCGGCGGTCAGGGCGACATTACAACCGTCCTGCAGCGTCCGCACCATCTCCTTGAAGGCGCCGACGCCACCTTTGCGGTGGAAGGCGCTGCCATGGTCGCCGGAACCGCGGATGAGGCCGATGCCGAGTCGCTCCACCGCGATGGCGTTGAACTCGCCGTCGCGGTGGCGGGAGATCAGGACCTTGGCCCGGTAGGAGTCCTTGTTCTTGATGAAGGGCGTGAGGAAATGCTGGCCGTGCCAGAAGGCGAAGATCGCGGGGATCTGCGGCTCGACGATGTCATAGACATCCGGCGGATCGAACGTGAATTTGTTGGTCCGCCAGACCAGACGCAGATATTCGGCCGCCAGGACCCCGACGGCACGCTGAAGCCAGCTGCTTCGCAGCGTATTGCGAAGCAGTTTTTTCAACGCGCCGGCTTCGGTTCTTGATTCGGATCGAGCAGCCGGTGGAGATGGACGATGAAATAGCGCATCTGCGCGTTGTCGACCGTCATCTGCGCCTTCGCCCGCCATGCGGCGTGGGCCGTCGCATAGTTCGGATAGAGGCCGACGATCTCGACATCGTCCAGATTCTTGAAGGTGTTGTGCTCGAGATCCAGCAGCTCACCACCGATCACGAGATGCAGCAATTGTTGCGGGGCACTATCTGGCATGGGTTCTCTTCCTTACGGGCTGCCCGGCAAAGCAGTGTTCGACAAGCACAGCGAAGGCGCTCAGGGCAAGGGGCGGTTTCGAAAATGCGCGACAATGCCCGCATGACGATCGCGACCCGCTGCCACCAGCACCCCGTGCGCCACTTCCCGGCGATTGTAGAGGATGGGTTCTCCGGAGAGGTCGCTCATCCTACCATCCGCTTCCTGCACGATCAAATCGGCCGCCGCAAGGTCCCAATCATGGCTGTTGCCCCCCGCAAAAGCCGCATCCAGCGCGCCATGGGCGACCCGGCAGAGCCGGAGCGCGAGCGAACCGATTCGCGGATGCAGCTTGATCTCGCCGCCGGCCATATTGAGCCGCTCGACCAGCGGCTTCGGGCCGGCGACGCGGGAGAAGTCGAGCGCGGCGCCGGGCGCCGCCCGCACGGCTGCGTCGTTGAGCGTCGTGCCCTGTCCCCGGATCGCGAAAAAGAACTCGTCGCTGGCCGGCGCGAACACCGCGGCCAGCACCGGCGAGGCATCCTCGACCAGCGCGACGCTGACGCACCATTCGTCGTGGCCATTGAGATAGTTGCGCGTGCCGTCGATCGGATCGACCACCCATGTCAGCCGCCGCGACAGCCGCGTCTCGTCGTCGGCGCTCTCTTCCGAGAGCCAGCCATAGTCCGGCGTGGCGGCGCGAAGGCGCGCTTCAAGCAGGTCGTTGACGGCGATGTCGGCTTCCGAGACCGGCGAGGAGGCGCCCTTGGTCCACTTCCTGAGCTCGGTGCCGAACATCGACTGCGCGAGCGCGCCCGCCTCCCGCACCGTGTCTTTCAGCAGCGCCGCATCGCGCACCAGCAGAGTCCCGTTCGCGTCAGCGTCCGCCAAGCGTCAAACCCTCGATGCGCACGGTCGGCGCGTTGACGCCGTAGCGGAATTCGAGATTGTTCGCGGGCTGCATCGATTTGAAGATCTCGAACAGATGACCCGCGATCGTCACCTCGCTCACGGGATAGGTCAGCTCGCCGTTCTCGATCCAGAAGCCGGAGGCGCCGCGGCTGTAGTCGCCGGTGACGCCGTTGACGCCGGAGCCGATCAGGTCGGTGACGTAAAAGCCCTGCTTGATGTCGGAGATCAGCTCTGCCGGCGTCGGCGTGCCGGCCTCGAGATGCAGATTGTACGGCCCGGGCGACGGCGAGGACGAGACGCCGCGATGGGCGTGGCCGGTGGTGGTCATGCCGAGCTCGCGGGCGGTGGCGCAGTCGAGCAGCCAGGTCGTCAGCACGCCTTCGTCGATCAGCGCGATCTTCTTCACCGCGACGCCTTCGGCATCGAAGGTCTGCGAGCGCAGGCCGCGCCTGCGCAGCGGATCGTCGATGATGCGGATGTTTTTCGCGAACAGCTGCTGGCCGAGCTTGTCCTTGAGGAAGCTGGTCTTGCGCGCGATCGAGGCGCCGTTGATGGCGCCGACGACGTGGCCGACCAGCGAGCCCGCGACGCGCGGATCGAACACGACGGGCACCTTGCAGGTCTCGACCTTGCGCGGATTGGCGCGCGCCACGGTGCGCTCGCCGGCGGAGCGGCCGACGATGTCGGGCGACAGCAGATCCGCGCCATGCGGCGCCGAGGTGAAGTCGTAGTCGCGCTCCATGCCGGTGCCTTCGCCCGATATCGCGGTCGCCGAGATGCCCTGGCTCGAGCGCAGATAGGAACCGTGGAAGCCGGTGCTGGTCACCAGCACCATGCCGCCCATGCCGGCGGAGGCCGAGGCGCCGCCGGATTTGGTCACGCCCTTCACGCCGAGCGCGGCAGCCTCGGCTTCGAGCGCGCGGCGCTCGAGCTCGGTGGTGGCCGGCACGTCGGGATCGAGCAGATCGAGATCGGGGAAATCGCGCGCGAGCAGCGCGGGATCGGCAAGCCCGACATATTTGTCGTCGGGCGCAACCCGCGCCATCGCAACGGCGCGCTCGGCGAGCTTGGTCACGGCATCGCCGCTGGCGTCGTTGGTCGAGACCACCGCCTGGCGCTGGCCGACCAGCACGCGCAGGCCGACATCGTCGCCCTCCGACCGCTCGGATTCCTCGACGCGCCCGTCGCGCACCTCGACGCCTTGCGAGATGCCGCGCACCGCGACCGCATCGGCCGCATCGGCACCGGCGCGCTTGGCCGCCTCGACCAGCCGCTGTGCCAGATCGGACAGCGCGGACTGGTCGAACAGGTCGCGGTTGGCTTTGGACGAAAGCGTCGAGCTTGCGGATGGTGAAGGGTTCACAAACGAAATCCTGTTCGGGGCGGGAGGTTTCGGGGCGATACCGGCCCTCGACACCAGATGTGCCCAATTGGTGCGGACTTCAAGCGTTTTCCGCTTGCAAAAAGCTCAGATTCGCAAGCCGCGCGCAACGTCTCGTCAATCATGCGCGCCAAGGTCTTGTCAATCATGAGCGGCGGTGACGGTGGGTTAACCAGCCTTTTTAAGCGGTTTCGCGAGCTGCCGCGCTAAGGTCCTCGCATCGACCGGGAACATAATCCTGGCGGGGAGACTAAAGCCGTGAGGCGTCAAACAGCAACATGCGGGGCCAACCCCGCCGGGTCGAGCCGCTCCCTGCGGCTCGACCCTCTTTCCCTTCCGGTCCGTTTCGATGCGCATGATCCGCGCGCCGACGGATATACAAGGCAGATCGAGCTTCATCGCGAACGCGTGGTGCTGCGCCGTGCCGTCCGCGGCATGCAGATGGCGATCAATGTGCGCGTCAGCGACTTCACCGGCGTCGCGCTGCGCGGCAACGACGAGGCGCAGACCCTGGTCCTCGTCCATCGCGACCCTTCGCTCTCCGTTCCGCTGCTCATCGGCGCCGATGGCGACGAGCTCGCTGAAGCCTGGGCGACCTGGAGCGAGATCTTCGCGCTGCCGCAGCTCGACGAAGGTGCACGCAAGCCCGCGGCCCGCCGCCGCCGCTGCAACGCGATCCGCGCCCGCCGCCCGAAATTCCTGATGCGCCGTCGCACCGCCATGGCGCGCGAACTGCCGGTTCATCGCGCCGAGCGCGAGATCATCGCGCGGAATTGAGCGCGGTCTCGTAGGGTGAGTTAGCCGAAGGCGTAACCCACCTCTTCCATTTCCGCGGCGACGAGAGAGGTGGATTACGCTTCGCTAATCCACCCTACGACAGCTACGCCGCCCGCATCACCGCGTCCGCGAGCAATCCCGCAAACAGCAGCAAGCCTGCATACTTGTTCGAATAGAACACGCGCTTGCAAAGCTCGCCGTCGCTGATGTTCAGCCGCGCGATCTGCCACGCCAGATGCGTGGCGAAGGCCGCAAGCCCGAGCCAGGCCGGCCAGCGCGCATCGCCTGACGCCAGCGCGACGCCGATCAGCATCACAGCTAACCCGTAGAACAGGATCAGCGCCTGGTGCGTGTGGGCGCCGAACAGGCGCGCGGTGGACTTGATGCCGATCAGCGCGTCGTCCTCGGCGTCCTGATGCGCGTAGATCGTGTCATAGCCGATCACCCAGGCGATCGATCCGGCATAGAGCACGAGCGCGGTCAGGTCGATGCGGCCGAAGGTGACGGCAAATCCCATCAAGGCGCCCCAGGAGAAGGCCAGCCCGAGCACGATCTGCGGCCACCAGGTGATGCGCTTCATGAAAGGATAGATCGCGACGATCAGGAGCGAGGCGATACCGGTCGCAATCGCGAAGCGGTTGAATTGCAGCAGCACCAGCAAGCCGGTCAGCGCCTGCGCCACCATGAAGGCCAGCGCCTGCCTGGTGCTGACCTGCCCTGACGGCAGCGGCCGCGACCGCGTGCGCTCGACCTTGGCGTCGAGGTCGCGGTCGGTGATGTCGTTCCAGGTGCAGYCCGCCCCCCGCATCAGGAAAGCGCCGATGAAGAACAGCACGATGGTGATGGGCAGGCGGCTGACGTCGTGCGCCATGCCGGCGGCGAGCGCCGCCGACCACCAGCACGGCATCAGCAGCAGCCAGGAGCCGATCGGACGATCGAAGCGGGAGAGCCGCAAGTAGGGCCGCGCCCATGGCGGCGCGAGCGTATCGACCCAGTTGCCGGTGGAATCGGCAACGCGGGCGGATGTATCGCTCATCGGGTCAGGACGTTGCCGTTGAGCGTGTCGAAGGTGCTGCCGCCCTTCTTGCCGGCATTGGCCTCCGGCGCCGAGCCCGAACCCAGCACCTCGCTCAGCGACGGGCCGGCCGGACCGCGCGGCTGGTTCTGCATCTGCTGCGCGACGTTGCAGACCTTCGTGGCCATGGCCTCGGTATTCTTGTGGCCGTCCTTCATCTGCGCGCCGATCTGCGGCGGGATTCCGCATTTGGCGGCGTTGGACTCGATGTACTTGATCATCTTGACTTCAGCCTGGCTGAAGTTGCGGATCAGCTTGCAGGCCTCGTCCGGCGGGGCGTGACGATCGCTCGCGGCCTTGATCAGCTTGCCGCGCTTCTCGGCCTCCTCGCGCAGCGGAACGAACGCCTTCATGCAGTCCTCGCCGGGGCCACCTTGCGTCGGCGGGGCCGCACTGAACGCGCCGGCGCCACCGACGGGCGCGGCACCGTTGACGGGGAAGGACGATTGCGGCGCGCCGCCGACGGAGGCGACGGGCGCCGAGCCGTTCACGGGCGGAAACGCGGAACTGGTGGAAGCCTGGCCGGGCAGCGGCGCGGGGAATCCCTGCGCATAGGCGCCCGCGGCGCCCATGGTGACCATGGCGGCAGTGATCGGAACCATCAAATGACGGATCATCAAGGCAGTCTCTCCGGCAGGAGCTTACGGGGTTCGGCGTCTTCTCAATTGAAACGCAACCAGCGTTCGCGTTTTTACGATTCCCGCCGGCCCTTAACAACCCGTCGAATAGGGCAAGAGCGCGGCGCGGGGACGCACCAGTTTGGCAATATTTGCCCCCGAAATGGCTGCTTTCGGTTAAGAACGGCGGCAAATCGGACCTTTGAACGATGCCCGCCTACGATTTTCGCGCTCCCCGCCTGTTTGTCGACGCCCCCCTTGCCCAGGACGCCAGGGTCGCGCTCGACCGTGACCAGAGTAACTATCTCGGCAATGTGCTGAGGCTTGCCGCCGGCGCCGAGGTCCTGGCCTTCAACGGCCGCGACGGCGAATGGCAGGCCGCGATCGAAGGCCGCAAGCGGCCGGACGGCCTGGTGATCCTCCAGCAGGCCCGTTCCCAGGACCGGCTGCCGGACGTCGCCTACATCTTTGCCCCGCTCAAGCATGCCCGGCTGGACTACGTGGTGCAGAAGGCCGTCGAGATGGGCGCCGCCACCCTGCAACCGGTCCAGACCCGGTTCACCCAGGCCTCCCGCGTCAACACCGAGCGGATGCGCGCCAATGTCGTCGAGGCGGCCGAGCAATGCGGAATTCTAAGTCTCGCCACGGTGGCCGAGCCGGTCCCCCTCGAGCGCTTCCTGAGCCAGCGCGCCGCCGACCGGCTGCTGGTGTTCTGCGATGAGGCGGCCGAGGTCGAAAACCCCATCCAAAGCCTGCAGCAGGCACGCGAGGCCGGGCACGGCATCGACGTCCTGATCGGCCCTGAAGGCGGCTTTGCCGCGGAAGAACGGGCGCTGCTGCTGCGGCAGCCCAAAATTCTGCGGCTGGCGCTGGGCCCGCGGATTCTGCGCGCCGACACCGCGGCAGTCGCGGCGCTGGCGCTGGTGCAGGCGGTGCTGGGCGATTGGGGCGGCACAACCGCCTAGGCTCGCCCTGTTGCCCGGCCGTTAAGCGATTGATCCTTTGGAGGTCGAAACCGTTTTCCGGCCATGCTAAGGGCTGCGCCAATTCCCTTTCCTGCCCGGTTCCACCCGGGGCGATGGACCCCGTCATGACCGCGACTGCCACCTCAAATGCTGCCGGCTCCGCCGCCTGGGCGGATACGCTGCTGTTGTCGTTCGCGCAGGCCGGTTACGTCAGGGCCGAGCCCGCCGTCCTGCAACCGGCCGAGCCGTTCCTGGACCTCTCCGGCGAGGACATCCGCAAGAGCCTGTATCTGACGACGGATCTCTCCGGCGAGGAGCTCTGCCTGCGCCCGGACCTGACCATACCCGTGGCGCGCGACTACCTCGCCTCGGGGCGCGCCGGCCAGCCGGCCGGGTTCAGCTATCTCGGCCCGGTATTCCGCTACCGCAGCGGTCAGCCCAGCGAATTCCTCCAGGCCGGCATCGAATCGTTCGGCCGCCAGGACCGTGCCGCGGCGGATGCCGAGATGCTGGCGCTGGCGCTGGAGGCGACCGCCGCCTTCGGCGTGCGCGACGTCGAGATCCGTACCGGCGACGTGGCGCTGTTCAACGCGCTGCTCGATGCGCTCGACCTCTACCCGGTCTGGCGCCGCCGCCTGATCAAGGATTTCAACCGCAAGATCAGCCTGGAGCAGGATCTCGAGCGGCTGGCGCGCGCGGCCACCGCCACCCGCAGCGAATATGAGGGCGTGCTGGCGGCGCTCGCCGGCTCCGACCGCAAGGCGGCGCTCGCCTTCGTCACCGATTTGATGTCGATCGCCGGCACCACCAATGTCGGCGGCCGCACCACGGCCGAGATCGCCGACCGCTTCCTCGAACAATCGACGCTGAAGGGCGGCGCGCTGCCGCGCGAGGCGCTTGCCGTGCTCAAGCGCTTCCTGTCGATATCGGGCAATCCGGACGACGCGATCGCCGAGCTGCGCGCGCTCACCGCCGACGCAAGGCTCGACCTTGCCGCCGCGATCGACCAGTTCGAGAGCCGGGTCGGCTTCATGGCGGCGCGCGGCCTCGACGTGAAGCAGACGCGCTTCTCGACCGCGTTCGGGCGCGGGCTCGACTACTACACCGGCTTCGAATTCGAGCTGCATCACCGGGGCAACGGCGCCGAGCCGCTGGTCGCCGGCGGCCGCTATGACGGGCTGATGACCCAGCTCGGGTCGCCCGACCCGATTCCCGCCGTCGGCTTCTCGGTCTGGGTCGACGCGTTGACCCGGATCGGCCGCAAGGAGCTCAGATCATGAGCGCGCCGTTCGTTCTGGCCGTTCCCTCCAAGGGCCGCCTTCAGGAAAACGCCGAGGCGTTTTTCGCCCGCGCCGGGCTCAAGCTGTCGAAGGCCGGCGGCGCACGCGACTATCGCGGCACGATTGCCGGCCTCGACAATGTCGAGGTCGCCTATCTCTCGGCCAGCGAGATCGCCGCGCAATTGTCCCGCGGCATGGCGCATCTCGGCGTCACCGGCGAAGATCTGGTGCGCGAGAACATTGCCGACGCCGACCAGCGCGTCGCGCTGATCGAGGGGCTGGGCTTCGGCTACGCCGACGTCGTCGTCGCGGTGCCGCAGGCCTGGATCGACGTCCGCACCATGGCCGACCTCGACGACGTCACCACCGGCTTTCGCGAGCAGCATCACATGCGGATGCGGGTCGCGACCAAGTTCATCAACCTCACCCGCGCCTTCTTCCAGGGCCACGGCATCACCGACTACCGCATCGTCGAAAGCACCGGCGCGACCGAAGGCGCGCCGGCGGCCGGCGCCGCCGAGCTGATCGTCGACATCACCACGACAGGCGCGACGCTCGCCGCCAATGGCCTCAGGGTGCTCGACGACGGGGTGATCCTGCGCAGCCAGGCCAATCTGGTCGCCTCGAAGGAGGCCGACTGGTCACCACAGGCGCGGGAGACCGCGCGCGTCATCCTCGATCACATCGCGGCGCGGGCGCGGGCCAACAAATACCGCGAGGTCCGCACCCGTTTCCGGCAGTGCGATACGGCCCTGCTCGCCGAAGCCCATGAGCGCTTCGGCGTCGAGGCCCCGTTCGGCGGGCCGACCTCGTCGGGCATGCTCACGCTGCACTGCCCGCCGGGCCAGCTCTACGCACTCGCGAGTTTCCTGCGCGACCACGGCGCCGAGACGGTCTCGGTGGTCTCGCTCGACTACGTGTTCGACCGGGAGAACCCGCTGTTCGCCAGGCTCGAGGCGTTCCTGCGGCAGTGAGCCTCAGGTTCGTTCAGCGTAGCGACAGCAATCGGCGGCTACCATATGCTGTTGAGAACACTTGAACACCTCTGGAACCTTGATCGATGACGCTGGGCTCTGACGTTTCCGGCCTGACAACCAGCGCGGCGGGCGCCGCGGCGAAGGGACTGTCGATTGTCGTCCCCCTCTACAACGAGGCGGCGGGCCTCGCCGCCCTGCACCAGCGCATCTGCGACCTCGCCAAGGCCCTGAGGCAGCGCTACCGGCTGGCCTGCGAGGTCGTCTATGTCGACGACGGCAGCGCGGACGCGACGCTGACAATCGCACGCGGCCTGCCGGCCGACACGGTCGACGTCCAGGTGGTTTCGCTGTCGCGCAATTTCGGCAAGGAGGCGGCGCTGATGGCCGGCCTCGACCACGCCCGGCTCGGCGCCGTGATGTTCATGGACGGCGACGGCCAGCATCCGCCGGCCCTGGTCGAGCAGCTGGTGCGGCACTGGATCGATGACGGCTATGACGTCGTCTATACCGCCAAGGCGCATCGCGACAACGAGACCTTCCTGCGACGGCTCGCAGTGCACGGCTTCTACGCGCTGATCAACTGGGGTGCGCGGCAGAAGATCCCGGAAGACGCCGGCGACTTCCGCCTGCTGTCACCGCGCGCCGTCGCCGCACTCCGGCAGCTGCCGGAGCGCAACCGCTTCTTCAAGGGGCTGGCGAGCTGGATCGGCTTCCGCCAGATCCGCGTCGACTACGAGCCGGCGCCGCGCATCCATGGCGTGACCACCTTCAGCGCCGCGCGTCTGCTTGGTCTTTCGATCGAAGGCCTGACCTCGTTCTCGGTGGCGCCGCTGCGCTTTGCCAGCCTGCTCGGCGTGATCCTGGCCGGCGGCGCCTTCCTGTTCGGCCTGTCGATCCTTTGGGAGGTGTGGACCACCGGCAAGCAGGTGCCCGGCTATCCCTCGCTCGTGATCGGCCTGATGACGATCGGCGGCGTGCAGCTCATCATGATCGGCATCGTCGGCGAATATATCGGCAAGATCCTTTCCGAGCTGAAGGCGCGCCCGATCTACTTCGTCGCCGAGCACAGCGAAAAGCATTTCGAGACCGACAAGGCCGACGACATCTCGAAGAGGACGGCGGCCGAATGAGCGCGGCGGCGGCGCCGCGGCGGATCTGGCTCTGCGCCGACGATTACGGCATCAGCCCGGGCGTCAACCGCGCCATCCGCGACCTGATCGAACGCGGCCGCCTCAACGCCACCTCGGTGATGATGGTCGGCCCCGCGATCAACCGCAGCGAGATCGACGCGCTCCAGGCCGCGGCGAAGACGAACCCGCGCTGCGCGATCGGACTGCACGTGACGCTGTCGGCACCGTTCCGGCCGCTCACCATGCATTTCCGCCCGCTCGACGGTGACATGTTCCTGGCCTTTCCGAAACTGCTACGCGCGGGACTTGCGCGGCGGCTCGACCGCGAATTCTTTCGCAACGAGGTGAAGGCGCAGCTGGCGGCCTTCGCGGAAGCCTTCGGCCGCGCCCCCGACTTCGTCGACGGCCATCAGCATGTGCAGCTGTTTCCGCAGGTGCGCGACGGCTTTGTCGATGCGGTCAGCGAGGCCGCGCCAAAAGCCTGGGTTCGCCAGGGCGGCCGCGACCTGCCGCTGGCGCAGCGACTGGCCTCGCCGAAGGCGCTGGTGCTCGACATTCTCAGCGCGCAATTCCGCCGCCGCGCCGGCAGCGCGGGCCTTGCGTTCAATCCCGGTTTCGCCGGCGCCTATGACTTCACGCGCGCAGCCGATTTCGGCGCGCTGATGCGGCAATTCTTCGAAGGCCTGCCGGATGGCGGCCTCGTGATGTGCCATCCCGGCTTCGTCGACGACGTCCTCACCGGCCTCGATCCGATGACCGACGTGCGCGAGCGCGAGCACGCCTATCTCGCGAGCGATGAATTCGCGCGCCTGCTGGCGGCCAGCAACGTGACATTGGGATGAAACCGGCGAAAGCCAGCCCACGACAGCTTGTCGCATACGGAAATTTAATCCGGCGGGCACTGTTGGGGCCACAATGGAACCCTACATCCTCTGCGCGCTTGGTTTTGCGCGAAGGAGATTGATCATGAACCCGCAGGAACGCCAACTCGTCGACGAGCTTTTCGACCGGCTTTCGAAACTGGAAAGTGCACCGCGCGATCCCGACGCGATCGCCGCGATCTCCGACGGACTGCGCAAGGCGCCCGGTGCGGTCTATGCGCTGGTGCAGACCGTGCTGTTGCAGGACGAGGCGCTGAAGCGCGCCCATGCCCGCATCCAGGAGCTGGAAGCGGCCCATGCGCCGGAACAGGCCCAGTCCGGCGGCTTCCTCGACACCATGCGCGAGAGTCTGTTCGGGTCGAGCCCGTCGCGCGGCTCGGTTCCGAACGTGCCGCCCCGCGACGCGCGGCCGGTCTGGAACAGCGGCCAGGCGATGCAGCAGACCCAGCCGGGCTACGGCCAACCGGGTTACGGCCAGCCGCCTTACGGGCAGGCTCCCGGCCAGGGCCAAGGTCCCGGCCAAGGGCAAGGTTATGGGCAAGGTTACGGCGCCCCGCCGGTCGGTAGCGGCGGCGGCTCCTTCCTCGGCACGGCCGCGGCGGCCGCGGCCGGTGTCGTCGGCGGCTCGCTGCTGCTCTCGAGCATCCGCGGCATGATGGGCGGTGGATCGCATCAGGCTTTTGGCGACAGCAGTGCCTTCGGCGGCAGCGGCGGCAGCCCGTGGGGCGGCAGCGACCAGTCCGGCGGCTCGCTCGCCCGCGATGCCGGCCTCAACGACATCGGCTCCAAAGGCGACCGCGGCGACGCCTCGCGCCAGGGCTTCGCGGATCAGGCGTCGAACGACGATCGGAATAACGACGATCAGAACGACGACGACGATCACGACGACAATTTTGACGTGGCCGACGACAGCGATTTCGGCGGCGGCGACGATGGCGGGAGCGATTACGCGTAAGGCTGCTCGCAGCATTGCTAACAAGAACGGCCGCCTAAAAGGCGGCCGTTTATTTAAGGCGTCTTGCTCAGAACTCTTCCCTTCTCCCCTTGCGGGAGAGAGGGGAAGACAGCGCCTCACATCACCACAACCCTGGTGCCGACATTGACGCGGCCGTAGAGGTCGATGACGTCCTCGTTGCGCATGCGGATGCAGCCGGAGGAGACGTTGGTGCCGATGGTCCAGGGCTCGTTGGAGCCGTGGATACGATACAGGGTCGAGCCCAGATACATGGCGCGCGCGCCGAGCGGATTTTCCGGGCCGCCTTCCATGTGCCGCGGCAGATCGGGGCGCCGCGCGATCATTTCCGCCGGCGGCGTCCAATCCGGCCATTCGCGCTTGGCCGTGATCGACTTCACGCCGGACCAGGTGAAGCCGGGACGACCGACGCCGATGCCGTAGCGCATCGCCTTGCCGTTGCCCTCGACGAGATAGAGGAACTTGTTCGGGGTATCGACCACGACGGTGCCGGCGCTTTCCTTGCCGCTATAGTCAACGAGTTGCTTCTCGAATCGCGGATCGAACTGACGCTGGCGCGGATCGACCGCCTCCTGCTGAAGACCTGCGCCTTGCTGATATCCACTTTGCATCTGCGGCTCGCCCAGCGGCGGCAGGCGGCGCTGGTCGTAGTAGCCAGGCTGCTGCTGATACGCAGACTGCGGCGGAGCATAGGCCGGGCCGCGGCCGGGCCCGTCCCCGAACAGGAACTCGATGAAGCCGCCGCCCATGTTCGCGTTGGAGGCGACGCGCACCGGCGCCGACGGCACCTGCGGCTGGTAGAGCACCGCGGGCGGATCATTCGGCACCGTATTGTCGAAGGCGCTGGCGCGATCGGCGCCGGCAATGAAGGTGCAAGCGCTGCCGAGCAGCGCGACAGACATTTTCTTGAACATCGACGTACTCTGTACTGTTTCGTCTAGTTGCATTCGCCGTCGAACGCGCTGGCTGACCCACGCTCGCGACGTGGTCAATAAAGAGCAAAAGCCGCTTTGTTTGGTAAACGGAAACGGCGTTTCGATTCACCACGCCGTCAAGCGAGGCCCAATTTGGCGATCAGCGTTTATTTTCGGTGAACGCCGCAAATGCATGGTTAACCGCCGGTTTTCGCGCCGTCGCGCACGGCCGCACAACAGTTCCTGCTGTGAACTTCGTGTTAAATCGCTTCTGCCTACAAAGACGCGTGAGTGAGGTGGGGGGAGTTCCTGATGGCTATTCACCGCAAACGTTTTCGTGTCGAAGAGGCTATTGTCGGCGAGATGCCCAGCCCCGAAATGATTGAGGAGGCTGCGCCGATGCACAGCGAGATCATGGCCGAGCTGCGTGCGATCCGCGCACAGATGGCGAAAGGCATTGCGCCCGCACCTTTGTCCGGCAGCGCAGCCATGGCCGCGATCGACGCTTCCACGGCCCACGAGCTTTCCGAAGCGCGCACCATGCTCGACACGTACCGGGCGCAGATCGAGCAGTGCGAGAAGCTGAAGGTCGAGCTCGACCTCATCCATGACGCCATCGACCGCACCAAGCGCGAGATCGCGACGCTGCACGGCAAGAGCTTCGACGGTGGCGAAATGGCCAAGGTCAATGGCGAGCTCGGCGCGGTCGTCGGCGGCACCGAGCAGGCGACCCAGCAGATTCTCGAAGCCGCCGAATCGATCGACCAGGCGGCCAGCGCGATGTCCAAGGTCGACTCGGCCGACCAGCAGAAGCGCCTGGCCGACGACATCCAGGAACGCGTCATCTCGATCTTCGAAGCCTGCAACTTCCAGGACCTGACCGGCCAGCGCATCAGCAAGGTCATGACCACGATGAAGTTCATCGAGCAGCACATCAATGCGATGATGGAGATCTGGGGCGGCGTCGACGCGATCAAGTCCCACATCGTGCCGCAGATCGACACCCGCGGCGAGGATGAAAAGCTCCTCAACGGCCCGAAGCTCGCCGGCGACGTCGGCCATGCCTCGCAGGACGACATCGACGCGCTGTTCGACTGAGCGGACGCGACAGACCGAAATACAAACGCCGGCGCGAGCCGGCGTTTTTTGTTTTTGGGGGATTTTATCTCACGCTGTCATTCCGGGGCGGTCCGCAGGACCGAACCCGGAATCTCGATATTCCGGGTTCGATGCTTTCGCATCGCCCCGGAATGACGGGAAGAACATCACGCCCGCGGCGCGCAGCGGACGTAGACCATGTTGCCGTAGCGGGTGGCGGCGTCCTTGTCGATGAAGCGGGTGATCAGGACGCGGCCGTCGAAGGAGACGATCTCGCGGTCCTGCTCGCCCGGCGTCGGGCCCGCCGGTCCGATATAGTTCTTGCCGCTGGGCGAACCCTTCAGCCGCAATTCCTGCGGCGTGGCCTGGTCGGCGAGATGCATGATCACGCCGCCGGAGGAGCCGGCGGTGATGACGTAGGGATTCTTGCACTGGGCCCGCGCGGCGGCCTCGGTCCGGGCGCGGTCGGCCGGGTTCTGGAACGAGGCGAGACCCCAGCGGCCGACGATCTCGTCGGCGCGGATCGACGCCGGCATTTCCGGCCCGGTGCCGGGCTCGGCCTCGGGCGGCGGCGAGGACGAGGAGAAGGACGGCAGGCTCATGCCGCCGCCACAGGCGCCCAGCAGCAGCGCCAACATGGAAGCGGCCGCCAGATTGGCAACCGTGCGCACGTGAGCTGAACTGATCATGCTATTCCCCCGAGCAAAGTGCCCCCGACCAAGACCGCGGCCGCACCCCTTCGGCAGCCAAGCGCAAAACCGCTGTCGGAGCAATGACGTCCTTTAATACGCCGGCACCGCAAATAAGTTTCTGGAGCCACAATCCTATATCCGCCTCACCAATCGCTTAACCACCTTTGCTTGACAGGATCGCGGCCAAGCCATATTTCCCAGCCCACTATTAGCACTCGGAAAGACCGATTGCTAAGCGCGTCGTTCGATCCTCGGGACGGGGGCGGACGACAGCGCCGCCCCCACCCACTTCCGTTGCTTCCGAAGCGAGCCTCCAAAGGGAAACGTCATGGCTAAATCCAAATTTCGTCCGCTGCATGACCGTGTCGTGGTCAAACGTATCGACGCCGAGGAAAAGACCAAGGGCGGCATCATCATTCCGGACACCGCCAAGGAAAAGCCGTCCCAGGGCGAAGTCGTCGCCGTCGGCCCCGGTGGCCGCGACGAGGCCGGCAAGCTGATCCCGATCGACCTCAAGGTCGGCGACCGCGTGCTGTTCGGCAAGTGGTCGGGCACCGAGGTCAAGATCGACAATGAAGAGCTCCTGATCATGAAGGAGTCGGACATCATGGGTGTGATGGCCTAAGGCCAAACGCCTGAACGGCCGCTGAATGCCATGCCCGGATCGCTCGATCCGGGCATCCATCATTCCGCCGGGTTCGCCCCACGGATCCCGGAATTGATGCGACGAACAAACAGCAAGACACATCACGAAACACAAGGGATTGCAGAACATGGCTGCCAAAGACGTCAAGTTTTCCGGAGACGCGCGCGAACGCATGCTGCGCGGCGTCGACGTTCTCGCTAACGCCGTCAAGGTGACGCTCGGCCCGAAGGGCCGCAACGTCCTCATCGAGAAGTCGTTCGGTGCGCCCCGCATCACCAAGGACGGCGTCACCGTCGCCAAGGAGATCGAGCTCGAGGACAAGTTCGAGAACATGGGCGCCCAGATGGTCCGTGAGGTCGCCTCCAAGACCAACGACCTCGCCGGCGACGGCACCACCACCGCGACCGTGCTGGCCCAGGCGATCGTGCGCGAAGGCGCCAAGGCGGTTGCCGCCGGCATGAACCCGATGGACCTCAAGCGCGGTATCGACATCGCGGTCGCAGCGGTCGTCAAGGACATCGAGAAGCGCGCCAAGCCGGTCGCGTCCTCCTCCGAGGTCGCCCAGGTCGGCACCATCTCGGCCAACGGCGATGCCGCCATCGGCAAGATGATCGCCCAGGCGATGCAGAAGGTCGGCAACGAGGGCGTCATCACCGTCGAGGAGAACAAGTCGCTCGACACCGAGGTCGACATCGTCGAGGGCATGAAGTTCGACCGCGGCTATCTGTCGCCCTACTTCGTCACCAATGCCGAGAAGATGACCGCCGAGCTCGAGGACGCCTACATCCTCCTGCACGAGAAGAAGCTCTCCGGCCTCCAGGCCATGCTGCCGGTGCTGGAAGCCGTGGTGCAGTCCGGCAAGCCGCTCGTCATCATCGCCGAGGACGTCGAGGGCGAGGCGCTGGCCACCCTGGTCGTCAACCGTCTCCGTGGCGGCCTCAAGGTTGCCGCCGTCAAGGCGCCGGGCTTCGGCGACCGCCGCAAGGCCATGCTGGAGGATCTCGCGATCCTGACCGGCGGCCAGCTGATCTCGGAAGAGCTCGGCATCAAGCTCGAGAACGTCACGGTGAAGATGCTGGGACGCGCCGGCAAGGTGGTGATCGACAAGGAGAACACCACGATCGTCAAGGGCGCCGGCAAGAAGCCGGACATCGAGGCCCGCGTCGGCCAGATCAAGGCGCAGATCGAGGAGACCACCTCGGACTACGACCGTGAGAAGCTCCAGGAGCGTCTCGCCAAGCTTGCCGGCGGCGTCGCGGTGATCCGCGTCGGCGGCGCCACCGAGATCGAGGTCAAGGAGAAGAAGGATCGCGTCGAGGACGCGCTCAACGCCACCCGCGCCGCGGTGCAGGAAGGCATCGTCCCCGGCGGCGGCGTCGCGCTGCTCCGCGCCAAGAAGGCGGTCGGCCGTCTCACCAACGCCAATGACGACGTCCAGGCCGGCATCAACATCGTGCTGAAGGCGCTGGAAGCCCCGGTCCGCCAGATCTCCGAGAACGCGGGCCTCGAAGGCTCGATCGTGGTCGGCAAGATCCTGGAGAACAAGTCCGAGACCTTCGGCTTCGACGCCCAGAACGAGGACTATGTCGACATGGTCGAGAAGGGCATCATCGACCCCGCCAAGGTGGTGCGCACCGCACTCCAGGACGCCGCCTCGATCGCCGGCCTGCTGGTGACCACCGAGGCCATGGTCGCCGAGACGCCGAAGAAGGAAGCTGCGCCCGCGATGCCGGCCGGCGGCGGCATGGGCGGCTTCTAAGGCCGATCCGTTCCATCACAGCGTTGCGAAGGCCGCCTCCGGGCGGCCTTCTTTTTTGCCGACCATGGCCCAAGCTTTCCGATTCAACCGACGGCCAAAACCCACTACGGTGACGCGCCGATTCTAAAGCGCGGCGAGACGGGAACGAGTCGTCATCGCGCCTAGGTTATTGTTCGAGCATGATCTTTTCGGAAAACCGCGTCACACTTTTCCGGATCATGCTCCCTTGCTCGAGGATTTCGTCGATGCGCGCGCTTCTGGTTTGCTCCACGGCCCTTCTGGCGGCCTTGCTTGCGGTTTCGCCCGAGGTCGCATTCGCCCAGATGAAGCTGTCGCCGAAGGCCACGGCGCCGGGCGGAACCGAGACGCGCTATTTCACCTCGATCGACGGATTGATGGACGGCAATGCCGACGTGATCCTCAAGGAGACGCGCCAGGGCAAGACCGTGACGGCCGCGACGCTCGACGTCTGCTATCCCGTGGCAAAAAATTCCGACCGCAAGGACCGCTTCGTCGTCAACCTCCAGGTCGCGGGCCAGTCGCTGACGGGCACGACGCAGAGCCTCGGCGAGAAGGCGCCGGTCACCGTCAAGCTGTTGCGCAAGCCGACCGGAGACACTTTCGAATTCCGCGGCCAGATCGGCATCGGCCAGGCCGTGACCGAAGTCACCTCGCCCGATAATTCCGATCTCAGCGAGAGGGAATTTCTGGACAACCAGACCTCCGACGACGGCATCACGCCGCAGCCGAAGGATTTCACCGACGTCTCGCCGGAAGCGATCGCGGTCAAGGTCAAGCTGGAGGCCGCGACCGAGTTCCTGAAGAGCCTGAAGGGCCAGGACGTCGAGGTGGCGCTGGCAAGCCTCACCGTCGGCTGCGATGCGCTGCGCGCCGGCGAGCAGACCATCAACATGTCGGTCGATCCGGAACGCGCAGGCGCCCTGCTCGCAAAATTCAAGGCGATGCCGGGCGTCACCGCCGCGGGCTGGACCGCGGGCATGACCGAGATGGACCGCACCATCCGCATCCCCGCCGCCGACTGGCGCGACGGCGACAGGATCAACCGCGACAAGCTCGCGACCGCGGTTGCGGGCGTGCTGAGCAGGACGCTCGCGGCAAAGCCGGTCTCGCAAAGCTTCAACCCGGCCACCGGCAAGCTCAAGCTGGTGTTCAAGCGGCCGAACCAGGATTTCCCGGCGCTCGAGCTCACCGACACGATCGAGGTCGCGGGCCTGGTCTCGCCCGACAAGCCCGGCACGACCGACAAGCTCATGCTCTGGATCGGCAGCCCCGCGACCACGACCAGCGATGAGAGCAGCGGGGCCAAGCTCAATCTCTCGGACGAAGCTTCGGCCGACGAGGAAGGCGATCAGCCCGACGACAACGGCTCGGTCGAGGCGCTCGTCAAGGAGCTGAAGGGCCAGCGCTGGGACGCCGACAAGTCGGTGTGGAAGTAACCAACGCACCAACTCTCGGTCATCGCCCGGCTTGCCGTCTTCGCTAAAGCTTCGCCGGCCGAGCACCCTCGTGGCCCGGCGTAGCCTTGGCGGAGCCGGGACCGGGCGATCCAGTATTCCGAGACGGTTGCGATTGAATAGAGGCGCCGCGGCGTACTGGGTGCCCCGGTCAAGCCGGGGCACGACAGCGAGCGCGATCTAATTCCCGTTGACGCGGAAGCGCAGCGGCTTGGGGCCGAGCAGCGTGAGCACGTCGCCCTGGCGCTTCCAGGTCTCGACGCTGCCCAGCGCCGCGACGAGATCGTCATCGGCCTGGGCCCGCGCCGGCGGGCAGGAGCGGTCCTGGATCTGGCCGGGAACGAAGATCACGGTGTTGCCGGCCACCGAGAACTGGCCCTTGCCGCCCTTGCACCAGAGCTCCAGCACGACCTCGCCATTGTCGCCGATCTCGATGTTCGGAATCCGCTTCGAGCCGGGCTGCGGCAGCGCCTCGAGCGTCATCTCGGTGCCGAAGGGGAAGCCGTCTTCGGCACGCGCGACAGGAGACATCGCGAGCATTGCAACCGCCACACACACCATCTGCTTGAGCGAAACCATGAAACCTCTCGACCGACCTGATTTGCCGCACCTTCTATAAGACGGCAGCGCCATTGAGAAGGTTCGCCCGCGGCGGACGCAAAAATCCCCGCGAGGGTGAACCTCGCGGGGATTTGCGTTGAAGTGGGGCCTGCTACTTCAGCACCATCGCCGTGAACGGCCAGACATAGGCCTGCAACGTCACGAGCACGCCGACGAGGCAGGCGAGCACGATCGAGTGCCAGAACACGAAGCGCAGGATCGTGCCTTCGTGGCCGTACCAATTGGTCGCGGTCGACGCGACCACGATCGATTGCGCGTCGATCATCTTGCCCATCACGCCGCCGGAGGAGTTCGCCGCGCCCATCAGGATCGGCGAGAGGCCGAGCTGCTCGGAGGTGATCTTCTGCAGGTTGCCGAACAGCACGTTGGAGGCGGTGTCCGATCCCGTCAGCGCCACGCCGAGCCAGCCGAGCAGCGTGCCGAAGAAGGGATACAGCACGCCGGTCGCGGCGAAGGCGAGGCCGAGCGTGGCGTCGACGCCGGACAGGCGCGTCAGCGTGCCGATCGCGAGCATCGCCGAGATCGTGATCAGCGAGATCGCGCACAGCCGGATGGTGCGGCCATACTGGATCAACAGCTTGCCGGGACCGACGCCCATCAGGATACCGGAGATGATCGCCGCGATCAGCATGCCCGTGCCGGTGAAGGACAGGTAGGTGAAGCTGAACACCGCGCTCTCCTTGGTCGGCCCTGGGGCGACCGGCGGCATCTTGTTGATCATCTGGTGCAGCTCGGGCACGGGATAGTTCCAGGTGAAGATCGAGTTCGCCCAGGTCTTGAAGCCGCCATTGCCCCAGACCAGCATCACGATGCAGACCATGATCCACGGCAGCAGCGCGCTGAAGAGCTCGCTTTGCGTCAGCGGCGTCTTGTCCATCGGCTTTGCCGCGGCCATGGTGGCGGCCGATTCATCGCGGCCGCGCAGCGCCGGCGACAGCCAGAGCTGCCTGGGCTGCCAGACCTTCAGGAACAGGATCAGCGCGCCCATCGAGATCAGCGACGCGCCGATGTCGACGATCCACGGATTGATGAAGTTCGAGATCACGAATTGCGGGATCGCGAACGACACGCCGGTGACCAGGATCGCAGGCCAGACGTCCTTCATGCCCTTCCAGCCCGCGAACGCCCACACCACCCAGAACGGCACGATGAGCGAGAAGAACGGCAGCTGCCGTCCGACCATCGCGCCGAGGATGTAGGGATCGAGCCCGGTGACCGAGGCAAGGCCCTGGATCGGCGTGCCCAGCGCGCCATAGGCGACCGGCGCGGTGTTGGCGATCAGCGACAGGCCGCTAGCCGCGAGCGGCGAGAAGCCGAGCCCGATCAGCACGGCGCCGGTAATCGCGACCGGCGTGCCGAAGCCGGAAGCGCCCTCGAAGAAGGCACCGAACGAGAACGCGATCAGCAGCAATTGCAGGCGGCGGTCTTCGGTGACCCCGCCCACCGCACGCTTCAAGAGCTCGAAGCGTCCGGTGGTCACCGTCACCTGGTAGAGGAAGATGACATTGAGAACGATCCAGCCGATCGGGAAGAAGCCGGTGACGATGCCCAGCACCGAGGCGCGGATCGACATGTTCGCCGGCATGGTGAAGACGAAGATCGTGATCAGGTTGGCCACGATCACGGCGATGACGGCCGCGATATGGGCCTGGACGCGGCCGCTCGCAATCAGGACCAGCAGCGTGACGACGGGTACTGCCGCCGCGATCGTCGACAGCACGGCGCTGTGCAGCGGGTCATAGACTTGATTCCACATGGTCTTCCTCCCCACGCATGTGTAAGGCAGGCGGCCCGCGTGGACAGCCGATCCCTGCTTGACGCTGAGGCGATAACCCCCGAGTTGGACGCGAATTCCTCGCGAATGTAGCGGTTCCCGTCCGCTCACAAGCTCGCGAAATCCCGGAGGCCCCCACCCCGCGCCGTTGTGCCCATGCTAGGGTTGCAAGGGCGGACAAGCCAACGCAAATTGCAGAATTTGCGACTTTAGTCTAAGCGCACTGATTTTCGCCGTTGTCTCAAGCGTTTGGCTTCAGGCATTTGCGCATACCCCCGCAGGAGATCCAGCTCTGTGAAGAACATCCGCGCCACGCTCGCGATTGTCTGGCGAATCGCCGTCCCCTATTTCCGATCGGAAGACAAATGGGCCGGCCGCGGCCTACTCGCCGCTGTCATCGCGATCGAGCTGGCCCTGGTCGCGATCGACGTGCTGGTGAACCAGTGGCAGAACCGGTTCTACAGCTCGCTCCAGACAAGTGACTGGGACACTTTTGTCAGGGAGATCTGGATCTTCATCGCCCTTGCCTTCACCGCAATCGCGCTGGCCGTCTACAAGCTCTACCTGAACCAGTGGCTCCAGATCCGCTGGCGGCAGTGGCTGACCAAACACTATCTCGGCGAATGGCTCGACGGCTCCACGCATTACCGCATGCAGCTCAAGGGCGACGCCGCCGACAACCCGGACCAGCGCATCACCGACGACGTCAAGAACTTCGTCGAGCAGACCCTGGTCATCGGGCTCGGACTGCTCTCGTCGGTCGTGACGCTGTTCTCGTTCGTGATCATCCTCTGGGGCCTCTCCAACGCCGCGCCGCTGCACCTGTTCGGCGCCGACATCATGATCCCCGGCTATCTGTGCTGGATTGCGCTGATCTACGCGATCTTCGGCACCGCGCTGACGCACTGGATCGGCACGCCGCTGGTCAACCTCAATTTCGAGCAGCAGCGCTACGAGGCAGATTTCCGCTTCAACCTGGTCCGGGTGCGCGAGAACTCCGAGCAGATCGCACTGTTGAAGGGCGAAGGCGCCGAACGCAGCCGTCTGCTGGATCGGTTCGGCTTCGTGATCGGCAATTGGTACGCGATCATGGGCCGGACCAAGCGCCTCACCGCCTTCACGGCGAGCTATCAGCAGGCTGCCGTGATCTTTCCCTACGTGCTGGTGGCGCCGGCGTTCTTCGCCAAGAAGATCCAGCTCGGCGACATGATGCAGACGGCGTCCGCCTTCTCGAGCGTGCAGGGTGCGCTGTCGTTCTTCGTCGTGGCCTATCGATCGCTTGCGGAATGGCGCGCCATCGTCGCGCGTCTGGACGGCTTCGAGATGTCGGTCGAGTCGGCCGTAAACCTGCCGGCGCATGAGCCGGCGATCACCCTCAGCGCGGCGGGCGGCAACCGCAGTATCGGCCTCGAGCAGCTCTGCGTGAACCTGCCAAACGGCACGCCGCTGGTCGCTGCCGACGCGTTTGCCGTCCAGGCACCGGAACGCGTGCTGGTGACCGGGCCGTCGGGCTCGGGCAAGTCGACGCTGTTCCGTGCCATCGCCGGCATCTGGCCGTTCGGCACCGGCACCATCTTCATCCCCGAGAAGGCGAAGCTGATGATGCTGCCGCAGCGCCCCTATTTCCCGGTCGGACTGCTGCGCGACTCCGTGGTCTACCCGGCCGCTCCGGGCGCATTCGAGACCGCACGGATCCGGGACGCGCTGATCGCGGTCGGGCTGCCTGATCTCGCCGAGCGGCTCGAGGAGGACGGCCACTGGAACCGGATGCTGTCGCTCGGCGAGCAGCAGCGCCTGGGGCTTGCCCGCGCGCTGCTGCATGGGCCGGACTATCTGTTCCTGGACGAGGCCACCGCCTCGCTGGACGAGCCGTCCGAGGCCCGGCTCTACCGGCTGCTGGTGGAGAAGCTGCCGCAGGCCACGATCGTCTCGATCGGGCACCGCTCGACGCTCGACGCCTTCCACACCCGCAAAATGGCGATGGTGGAGCACGGTGACATTCACGTTCTCGGCGATGCCGGCAAGCCGGCCGCGGCGGAGCCAAGCGCGGCACGCTGAGAGGCGCCCCTCGCCGACTATCGCGTCGAAAGAACCGGGTGGGCGGCTTCCGGCCCTCGGGACGCCGCAGCCCCAACTCGGGCCTCGTCATGGCGAGGAGCTCTTGCGACGAAGCAATCCAGACTGCCTCCGCGGCGGCATTTCTGGATTGCTTCGCTGCGCTCGCAAGGACGGAGTCCAGGGCGTAAGCGCCGCTCTCCCGGCTCACATTTCAAGCCGCAGGGGCACCTTTGTAATCTCGTGGCCAGCCTCGCCCCCGAGGTCGACCCCGCCTCACCTCTCCCCAAAGCAAAAGGGCGGCAGATCGCTCTGCCGCCCTCGTCAAGTCGTTCCGGGAAGAAACTTACTTCAGGTTGCTCATCGCCGTCAGGTCGAACGAGAGCTTGGCGACGCCAGCCGCGCTGCACCAGTTGGAGCCGAAGCCACCCGGGTTGACGGCGGTGAAGCTGCCGTCAAACTTCGCGGTGAAGTCGCTGGTGAAGGCGTTGCAGTCGCCCTTCTTCAGGTCGGTGTCGTAGTAGCGCAGGTCGAGCGTGAACACCTTGTAGGTGAAGCCGACGCCGACGTTCCAGGTGTTGTAGCTCGGCTCCTTGATGCCGTTCGCGTAAACCGGATCGCCCGCGATGCCGTAGAAGATGTCGGAGGTGCCGAGCCACTGGCGGCCGAATTCACCCGACACATACATGCCGACGCCGCTGGCGCCGAAGGTCGTGCTCGGTGCGGTCCACTTCGCGGTGATCGAAGCGTAGTTGCCCCAGGCGCCGAGGTTCAGGAAGTTCGGCGAATAGTACTCGTTGAAACCAACCACCCACTGGTCGTTGATGTTGATGTTCAACTTGGCATAGGCTTCGAAGAAGCTCGCGTCCTTCTTGGCAAAGTTGCCGTTGATCGGAAGGCCGATGGCGCCCTGCGAGTAGTCGATGTCGGTGCCGCAATTGCCCTGGGCGAGCGTGCCCTGCGAGCCGAAGCAGCTTCCGCCCGGATAGAGGTAACCCCAGACACCGAAGTCGAAGGCGAACATGCCGAAGGTCGGGCGGATACCGCCGTAGATATCAACTTCGGCCGCGGCGCGGTTCGGGAACGAGATGCTCTCCGCGGACGCACCGATGTAGAGCTGGAGGTCCTTGTTGACATTGTAGCGCGGCTCGAAATAGGCGGCCACCGACGGCTTGTGGTTCGACTGGGTGACACCGCGGAAGATGTAATCGCTCATGATGCCGCCACCGAAGGCGATATCCCAGGGATCAAAGGCGGGCGGCGGCGGGGCCTTCAAAGCCTTGACCGGCATGTCTGCCGCGAAAGCCGAACCCGTCACCAATGCCAGCGCCGTTGCCAACAAAGCCACTTTTTTCATTTCGATCCCCATCACCAGTTCTCAGACCCCAGTCGGATCCCGGAAGCCCCCCGGGGCAAACGACCTGACTGCAAAATTACGTAACTGCGACAATCTGGAGGGAGGGATGCAAACCGTGAAGCAAAAAACGCGGGCATCTGCCGACTTTTTAGGCGTTCTGACGATTCCGCGAAAGGTTGTCACCATGTGTTGCTTCCCGATCACATTATTTTGCCTTCCAAAGTGCACAGAGGCACCGTGGTAGGTACGGGTTCGGGAGATCGTGGCGCCCGCGCTACGAATCGGACCGGGGGCAAGGCTTGGAGCAAAGCTTGGTAGCCGGTCGACAAGACCCTGGCGGCTGCCCGAGATGCCTGCGGCGATGCAAAAAGGCCGCAGCGTCGCCGCCACGGCCTTTCTGGTTGCAGTCGTTCTGGAGGATGCCGGAGGGGGCCTAGCCCTGCCCTTCGGCCGGCGCCGGGTCCGCGGCGGACGAAGGCATCGCCCAGCTCGTTTCCGGTGCAGGCGAAGCAGCGGCCGCCGGAGCATCCATCGGAGCCGGCGCTGGTTTCGCCTTGACCGCGCTCTTCTTGGGCGCCGCCTTCTTGGCGGCCTTCTTTGCAGTCTGCTTTACAGCCTTCTTGGCGGCCTTCTTCGGCGCGGCCTTCTTGGCCGATTTCTTTGCAGACTTCTTCGCGGATTTTTTCGCTGATTTCTTCGCGGATTTCTTGGCGGCCTTCTTCGTCGCCTTCTTCGCGGTCTTCTTCTTCGCCGCTACGGTCTTCTTGGCCTTCTTTGCCTTCTTGCTTTTCTTCTTCTTCGCTTTCGCCATCGTGGTCCTCCTGTTGCCGCCAGACAATGGTCGATCGGGCGCCTTCAGCCGTCACCTCCGGATGCGGCGCCGCTCGACGAATTCAATGCCGGCCGCGAACCGCCCGTAGCCCAATCGAGAAGCTCAATCGTGTGCACGACCGGAACTGACGTACCACTGGCAATCTGCACCATGCAGCCGATATTGCCCGCGGCGATCATGTCCGGCTTGACGCTCGCGATGTTGGCGACCTTGCGATCGCGCAACCTGCCCGCAAGGTCGGGCTGGAGAATGTTGTAGGTCCCCGCCGAACCGCAACACAAATGGCTCTCGGGGACATCTTTCACCACGAATCCATTCTTGGAAAGCAATTCTTTCGGAAGCGCCGTGATTTTCTGGCCATGCTGCAACGAACAAGCGGAGTGATAGGCGACGACGATGTTGTCCTGTCGCGCGGGCGACGCGAGTCCAAGACCGGCGACGTATTCGGTGATGTCCTTGGCGAGTGCGGAGACACGCGCCGCATCGGCTGCGAACGCGCGATCCTCGCGCAGCAGATAGCCGTAGTCCTTGATGACCGTACCGCAGCCGGAGGCCGTCACCAGAATGGCGTCGAGCCCCTCGCCTGCGGCCTCCGCCCGCCACGCCGCGACATTGGCGCGGGCGCGCGCGAGCGCATCGTCGTCGTGGCCGAGGTGATGGGTCAAGGCGCCGCAACACTGCTCGTCCTTGACCAGCACGACCTCGATGCCGTGGCGGGTGAGAAGGTTGATCGCGGCCTGGTTGATGCGCGGCGCCAGCACCTGCTGGGCGCAGCCCTGAAGCAGCGCGACCCGGCCCCGCTTCTTGCCCAGTGCCGCGAACACGCTGCCCGCGGCGGGGCCCGGCGCGGGCAGGCGGCTCGGGGCAAGGGCGAGCATTGCCTTGATACGCTGGATCAGGCCGGGCGTGGCCGACGGCCGCGGCGTCGGCAGGAACACGGCAAGGGGCCGCGCCAGCCGCGCCAACCGCATGCTGGCGCGGAAGCGCCGCGGGTCCGGCAGGACGAAGGCCAGCACCTGGCGCAGCAGCCGCTCGGCCAGCGGCCGCCGATAGCGCTGCTCGATCCTGACCCGGGCCTGGTCGACGAGGTGCATGTAGTTCACCCCTGAGGGGCAGGTGGTCATGCAGGCAAGGCACGACAGGCAGCGATCGACGTGCTTGACCACCTCCGCCGTCGGCGCCTGGTCCTTCTCCAGCATCTCCTTGATCAGATAGATGCGGCCGCGGGGGCTATCGAGCTCGTCGCCGAGCAGCACATAGGTCGGACAGGTTGCGGTGCAGAAGCCGCAATGGACGCAGGCGCGCAGGATCTTGTCGGCTTGCGCAATGTCGGGATCGGCGAGCTGCGCGAGTGAGAATTCGGTCTTCATGCCGCAGCGCCCCGCGTCAGCCGGCCCCGGTTGAGAATGGTCTTCGGATCGAAGCTGGCGCGCACCCGGTCGCTCAGGGCGGCGACGCCCGGGGCTTGCGGATGGAACACATCGACACTGCGCCTGACGTCCTCGGCCGCCCGGATCAGCGTGGCGTGGCCGCCGACGGCATTTGCGCGCTGGCGCACGGCTGGCGCATGCGCATCGGGCTTCGGCGGCAGCGCCGCCCAGATCAACCCGCCGCCCCAATCGTAGATCACGTCGCCGCCAGTCTCGCGCGCCAATTGCGTGCCGAGCGCCGCCCCTGACGCCGGCGGGCAGACGATCCGCCACACCGGCCAGGCGCCGAGCGCGCCGCTGGCCGCGAACGGCAGGACGTCGCGGATGGTGGCCCACAGCACGGAGGACGCCGCGTCCTCGATCAGGGTCGCGGTTCCAAACGGCGCCAGCAGCTCCCGCAGCGAGCCGGCGCGATGGGCGGCGGAAGCCGTGATGCCCTCGAGCCGCAACACGGTCAACGCCTCGCTTTGGCTTGCGATGTCGCCGAGCCCTTCCATCTTGCCCCGGAACGCCGATTTCGGCAGATGTGCGGCGGCGGAGACGTCGAAGGGCGAGCCGAGCGCCGCGGTCATGGCCTTGTTGGCCGCGGCATCGTCCAGCCCGCGGAGCAGCAGCGTCCGCTCGGCTTCCGGCTTTGGCATCACCTTGAGCGTGACCTCGGTCATCACCGACAGCGTGCCCCAGGACCCCGCCAGCAGCTTGCAGAGATCGTAGCCGGTGACGTTCTTCACCACCTTGCCGCCGGTCTTGAAGCTGTCGCCGAAGCCGGACACGGCGTGTGCGCCCAGCAGATGGTCGCGCGCCCCGCCCGCCTTGATGCGACGCGGCCCGGCGAGGCCAGCCGCGATCATGCCGCCGATGGTTCCGAGCACCGGCGTGCCCAGCAGCGGCGCCGTGTTGATCGGCTCGAAGGCGAATTGCTGGTTCTTGGAATCGATCAGCGACAGCACGTCGGCCAGCGGCGCGCCGGCCTGGAGCGTGACGATCAATTCGTTGGGTTCGTAGGCGGTCACCGCGCTCAGCACGGAGAGGTCGAGCATGGCGTTGGTCGCCATCGCATGGCCAATGCTGCGCTTGCTGCCATGGCCGATGATCTCGAGCGGCTGCTCGTTGGCAATCGCCGCGCGCACCACCTCTTCGACGTCTTTGGCGTCTCTGACCCTGAGCGTATCCACCCTTGTAGCGGGTAACGAAATTCCGCACCGAAATCAAATGCCGCGTGGTGCCGGCCCGCCCGCCACCTGCATGCGCCCGTCCATCAGCCGCGACAGGGGCATTGCGGCTCCGCCGTCTGACGAAAATCCATCACGCCAGCTGCACGGACCCCACTGCGACGTTTCGATCGAAATCGAAGCGTTCACGACATCGACACTTCGACGAGCGGCGAACCAAAGCCGCCGGGCCGTCGCTACAAATCTGCGCCGATCGCGATCGAGACCAACCGATGGAGACAGACATGCGATCGACACATGAGCGGCCGGTGCCGCGCACCCACGAAGCGTTCAGCCGCAGGTCCGTCGTCCGGGCCTTCGGGGCCGTGCTGGCGATCTATCTCTCGCCATGGACGGCGGCGTCATCTCAAGCCCAGCAGCAAGGAGGAAGGACCATGAACCACTATGCCACACAGAAATCTCTCAGCGACGCCGTCGACGGCGGCGGCCTGCTCGTCGTCGCGCAATGGGAGGCGAAGCCGGGCGAGGCCGACAAGGTCGCCGCGATCCTCGACCGCTTCCTGCCGGAGGCGCAGCGCGAGAACGGCGTCAAGCTGTTCCTGATCTCGCGCGCAAAGGACAATCCGGCCCAGTTCCTGTTCTACGAACTGTTCCGCGACGAGGCGGCCTTCAAGGAGCACCAGGAGAGCGCCCATTTCAAGACCTACATCGCCGGCGAAGCGCTGCCGCTGCTCGCAAGGCGCGAGCGGGCGCAATACGCGCTGCTGTAGCCGTCACAGGCGCTTGCCATGAAAGAGCGGCCGGCCTCGCCCCTCCTCGATCCGCGCGAACAGCATTTTCGCATCCCCGGTCCACGCAAGGATCTGTCGCTTTTTCTGCGGTTCCTGCCCGCAGACAGCAAGCCCGCGCAGCCACCTCGCGCCGTGCTCTACGTCCACGGCGCGACCTTTCCTTCCGCGCTTTCGATTGCGCATCGATTTGACGGCACGTCCTGGCGCGACGCACTTTGCGAGGCAGGCTTCGATGTCTGGGGACTGGACTTCTACGGCTACGGTGAATCCGACCGTTATCCGGAGATGGACAAGCCGCCTTTCGAAAGCCCTCCGCTTTGCGCCGCGCAGGATGCTGCGGAGCAGCTCGCGGCGGCCGTAGCGTTCATCCTCGACCGCCAGGACATCGAGAAACTGTCACTGATCGCACACTCCTGGGGCTCAATGCCGGCGAGCCTGTTTGCCGGAATGCAGCCGGCGCTGGTTGATCGCCTCGTGCTGTTCGCGCCTATCGGCCGGCGCGATGCGCAAAGCGTCGAAGCAACGCCGGACTTGTCCGCCTGGCGCATTGTCACGTCCGAGGAGCAGTGGAACCGTTTCATCGAGGATGTCCCGGCGCGCGAGCCCGCCGTGCTGTCTCGCGTGCACTTCGACGCGTGGAGCAGGCTCTATCTCGACAGCGATCCGGAAAGCCGCACCCGCAATCCGGCCAGCGTCAAGGTCCCCATGGGTCCGGCCAGCGACATCGGCAAGGCCTGGCGCGGCCAGCTCGCCTATGACCCGGCGAAGATCCGCTCTCCGGTCGCCATCATCCGCGGCGAATGGGACAGCTTGCTGCCGGATGCGGACGCACAATGGCTGTTCCACAGCTTCAGCGGATCACCCAGCAGGCGCGACATCAAGATCGGTCGCGGCACGCATTTGCTGCACTTCGAGGTCATGAGGTCGGCGCTCTGGCGCGAGAGCATCAACTTCCTGCTCCACGATGATATCGCGCAGCCCCTCTGAGCCCGGCCAGGGCAGGCCTCAAAACCGCGGAATGTCCGGAAACGCCAGCTTGCCGGCGTGGACATGCATGCGGCCGAGCTCGGCGCAGCGGTGCAGGGTCGGAAACACTTTTCCGGGATTGAGCAGGCCCTGCGCATCGAAGGCGCATTTCAGCCGCTGCTGCTGGTTGAGGTCTACTTCCGAAAACATCTCCGGCATCAGGTCGCGCTTCTCGATGCCGACGCCGTGCTCGCCGGTGAGCACGCCGCCGAACTCGACGCAGGCGCGCAGGATGTCGGCGCCGAACGCCTCCGCACGCTCGATCTCGCCGGGCTTGTTGGCATCGTAGAGGATCAGCGGATGCAGATTGCCGTCGCCGGCGTGGAACACGTTGGCACAGCCGAGTTGGTATTTTTCGCCGAGCTCGCGGATGCGCGCGAGCGCCTTCGGTAGCGCGCCGCGCGGGATGGTGCCGTCCATGCAGAGATAGTCCGGCGAGATGCGGCCGACGGCCGGGAACGCCGCCTTGCGGCCGGCCCAGAACAGGTTGCGTTCGGCCTCCGAGGTCGAGATCTGGCAGGTGGTGGAGCCGCAGCCATTGGCGATCGTCTCGACGCGCGTGATCAGCTCGTCGACCTCGATCTTGGGACCGTCGAGCTCAATGATGAGCAGCGCCTCGACATCGAGCGGATAGCCGGCATGGACGAAGGCTTCCGCGGCATGGATCGCCGGCTTGTCCATCATCTCCATGCCGCCGGGAATGATGCCGGCGCCGATGATGCGCGCCACGCATTCGCCGGCGGCCTCGACCTCTGCGAAGCCGACCATCAGCGCGCGCGCCGTCTCCGGCTTCTGCAGGATGCGCACCGTGATCTCGGTGATGACGCCGAGCAGGCCTTCGGAGCCGGTGATGACGCCCATCAGATCGTAGCCGGAATTTTCCGCCGACTTGCCGCCGATGCGCAGGATCTCGCCGCTCATCAGTACGATCTCGCAGCCGAGCACGTTGTTGGTGGTCATGCCGTATTTCAGGCAGTGCACGCCGCCGGAATTTTCCGCGACATTGCCGCCGATCGAGCAGGCGATCTGCGACGACGGATCGGGCGCATAGTAGAAGCCGGCATGCGCGACCGCCTGGCTGATCGCGAGATTGGTGACGCCGGGTTCGGTGACGACGGCGCGGTTGTCGAAATCGATCTCGCGGATGCGCTTGAACTTGCCGAGCCCCAAGAGCACGCCGTCCTCGAGCGGCAGCGCGCCGCCGGACAGCGAGGTGCCGGAGCCGCGCGGCACCACCTTGATGCCGTGGGCGGCACAATATTTCAGGACCAGCGAGACCTGCTCGGTCGTATCGGGCAGCACCACGACCATCGGCGGCTGTCGATAGGCCGTGAGCCCGTCGGATTCATAGGCCCGCATCTCGGCGGCGCTGTCGATCACGCCTTCGCCGGGCACGATTGCGCGCAATGCAGCCACGATCTCGGCGCGGCGCGCGAGCACCGCTTGGTCGGCTGCGGGCATCATGATGGCCATTGGATGTTCCTTCCGGCTCCGCGCCGCACGATCGATTTATCACGACAAATCAACCACGTCAGCGGTGGTTTGGGTAGGCCATCCGAAAGTCGGAACGGCAATTGCGGACCAAGTTCGCTCTGGGACAAGTCGGAAATCGTGAAACCTGTCATGGTTTCGTGGCTTGTCCAAGCCGAGCGGGCCATGCCAAAACCGGCAAGGCCCGACGATCGCCGACCAGACATGAGACCCACCAGGGAAGAGACGAAGAGCACCCGATGAAAAAACTGACTTTTGGCGCACTGATGACCCTCACCGTGACTGCCACTGCATCCGCCGCGATGGCGCAGGATGTCGCGGCCGGCAAATCGTCGTTCAACAAATGCCTGGCCTGCCACGCAATCGGCGAAGGCGCCAAGAACAAGGTCGGCCCCGAACTCAACGGCCTCGACGGACGCAAGTCGGGCACCGCGCCGGACTACAATTACTCGGACGCGAACAAGAATTCCGGCATCACCTGGAACGAGGCCGTGTTCAAGGAATACATCAAGGACCCCAAGGCCAAGATCCCCGGCACCAAGATGGCATTCGCCGGCGTCAAGAACGAGACCGAGATCAACAATCTCTGGGCCTACGTCTCGCAGTTCGACAAGGACGGGAAAACCAAGCAGTAAGCGCGTGAGAGGCGGCCGCTAATCGGCGGCCGCCTGCACCGGGACGATCTCGCCGATCATCGTCTCGATTTCCGTCTTCACGAGATCCGGAACCGCGTTCTGCACCATGTGGCCGAGATCGGGCAGCACGATCAGCTTTGCATTCGGCACCATCGCCGCGAACGGGCGGGCGTGGATATTGGTCGACACGGTCTTGTCGGGCTCGCCGGCGATGATCACGACCGGCGCCTGGATCTCGCCGTAGCGCGGGGCTTGCGCGGCCACCGCCTCCTTCAGTGTCACCAGATCATAGGCATTGGCGATGAACTCGCGCGGGCGCAGGAGCAGCGGCGTCGCGGAGTCCTTGACGAAACCGTCCGGCATGAGCTGCGGCAGGAAGACGTTGCGCGCACCCGCCTCGGCAACGAAATACCCCAGCGGCAGCGTGACGGTGTAGGCGAGCAGCGGGCCGATCACCGGCATTGCGATGATCTCGTTGTAGCGGCCGACGCCGCCGCGCCAGGGATGCGTGACCGGCGCCAGCATGACGAGGCCGGCGACCCGGTTCGGATGATCGAGCGCCAGCCGCGCGCCAAGCGCCCCGCTCCAGGAATGCACGACGACGATCGCGCGCGCGATGCCGAGCTTGCCAAGCGCCTCATCGATCATCCGCGCCTGGATCTGCGGCGTCGAATCCTGCCGCCGCGCCCGCGTGCTCCAGCCATGGCCGGGACGATCGATCAGGATGACGCGATGGTTGTTGGCGAGGAGGTCGCCGAGCGGACGGCGCATTGCCTCGAGATTCGAGCTTGCGCCGTGCAGCATCACGATCGGCGGACCTGGCTCGCGCGGGCCGATATCGACGACGTGAAGGGTCGCGCCGTCGACCTCGATCATCCGGCCCTGCGGTGGAAAGGCGCGCTGCACGGCGACGACGCCGGCCTGCGTGACCAGCGCCAGCAGAACCAGCGCCGTCACGACTGACATCACGATCATGGAGAGAATCCGGGCGTTCCAGGGCACATGGCAGTTACGGGTTATGGCACGCGGCAGTTTCGGCCACCCGGCCCCGGCGCCTCCACCGAAAAAGCCGGGGCTGTGGATATGTGCATAATCTCAATCCGAAAAAATGCAATAAAATCAACGATATTATCTGCGGCGCGCAAGCTCCGGACCAGCTTCATGCAGTCGTCATCGCAGTTTCCATATAATCGCCACGGTCGGTTCCGCCATCTAGGCGCGGGTGGGCGCCGATCCTCCTCGCAGTCCAAGGGAATGCGGGAAAGACCGGCAGGATTTGTCCTGGTTTGAACCGGAGGATTTTCGATGAGTTTCCGATCGAACGACACTGCGATCGACGAGATCGTCGCAAGCTGCAACGGCGACCTGCGCGGTGCCGTGCGGGCGCTGCTCCTGATCAATGAGCATCTCGAGACCGAGCTTGCAAAACTCTATGCGGCCGCCGCCGATCAAGGCCTCGCCGAGCGCGGCGGCAGCGTCCTGCATTAAGCCTAGTTCGTGTCGTCCTGGTTCTTGTCGTCGTCGGGACCGATCGCGGGACAGGCACGGATGGTCGAGCGGGCAAGCTTGGCATCGGCCATGGATGTGTAGGGCCCGTCGCCGAACCAGATGTTCCCTATGATCACGGGATTGCTGGTCACGATGTCGCATTTGCCGGTGGCGCGGTTGCCGACCACCCAGAACAGACCGTCGGCGAGACTTGCCGTCCCCGACGCCAGCAGCAATGCAGCTGCAAAGATCGAACGCTTCATGGCTTTGCTCCTGCCATGCAGGTAGGCCTCCGGCCGTTCCGGCAATACCCCTCACAGCGCAAGGCATGCGATCGTGGTTAATCCGCGCGCGCCGCAATCGCTCAAGAAATGATCGAGTTATCCCTTATTGTTTGAGCACGATCTTTGCGGAACGCCGCGGCGCAGTTTGCGCTACGCGGCCCTTCGGGTCCGGATCGTGCTCTAGATGTCGCGGCCTTCGACCTTCTCGGTCAGGGACTTGACCTGGTCGGGGATCTTGTCGAGGTGCGGATTGACGGCGAGCGCCCTGCGGTAGGCCTCGAGCGCGCGCTTCTCGTCTCCGACTTCCTGCATGATCATGCCGAGGCCCGCGAGCGCGCCGAAATGGCGGGGTTCCCGGATCAGCACTTGCTGGATGTCGGCCAGCGAGCGGCCATAGTCGTTCTGCATGTAGTACAGCGTGGCGCGGCGGTTCCAGGCCTCGATGTAGTCGGGCCTGAGCTTGATGACCGAATCCAGCAGCTTGATCGCGACGTCGATCTTCTGTGCATCGACCGCGGTCTTGGCCCGCGACATCAACAGCGAGGCGGTGTCGCTCGGGGTCTGGATCCAGATCGCCCAGATCCGCGCCTCGACATGCTTGGCGCTGGCCTCGTCGGGCGCGGCCTTCAGTGCACCGAACAGGAAGTCCAGGTTCTTGCTGCGGTCGACCTTGGGCAGCTTGGCCGGCGCCTCGGGGAGCTTCTTCTGTTTGCCGGGCGGGCTCGGCGGCTCAATCTGCTGCGCCAGCGCCGGCGCGAGGCCGGCGGTTGCCAGAACGAGGGCCAGACACAGGGTGCGCGCGAAAAGGAATCTCACTGCCATGGGCAAAGTCTAGACGCGTAAAGCCGCCCTTGCAAAGCAAAGGCGGCGTCAAACTCGTGTGAGACCGTGGTCTTGCGGGGCGCGCGCGGGGCGTCCGGCAGGGCGAAATCAGCCCTGGCGAGCCTTGAAGCGGCGCTGCACCTTGTTGATCACATAGACCCGGCCCTTGCGGCGGACCAGGCGGTTGGCGCGGTGACGACCGCGCAGCGATTTCAGCGAGTTACGGACCTTCATGGCGGAATCCTGAACGTTCGAAAGGCCGTGTTCGGCACTACCGTTTCGGCACGCGCGAATGTGGCAAAATGAGATTTTTCCCGCTGGCGGACCGACCGCCCGGGACGGGGCGGTTCTTAAGGCATGGCGGGACCGGATGTCAATGCAGACAGGCCATTCCGACCCGATTAACCTCGGGATAGGGCTGAAACGGCCCCATCGCAGCGGTCACCTTCGGCCGGCGCACCGCGAAGCCTTGCCAATTTCGTTATATCATATAATCAATTTGGCAACCCGTCGGGAGGACACCAATGCCGAAGCTGAAGCTGCCCAATATCGACGATGTCGTCGCCATCGACATCCACACCCATGCCGAGGAGCCCTGCGGCACCCATCCCGACGACGGCTATGACGATTTCCAGGCGCAGATGGCGGACTATTTCAAGTCGCCGCACAAGCATCCGCCGACCGTGCCGGAGACCGCGGCCTACTACCGCTCAAAGAACATCGCCGCGGTGATCTTCCCGGTCGACGCCGAGCGCGAGACCGGCTTCCGCCGCTACAAGAACGAAGAGATGCTGGAGATCGCCTCCGACCATCTCGACGTCCTGATCCCCTTCGTCTCGATCGACCCGCACAAGGGCAAGCTCGGCGTGCGCGAGGCGCGCAAGCTGATCGAGGAATACGGCGTCCGCGGTTTCAAATTCCATCCGACCATGCAGGGCTTCTACGCCAACGACCGCATGGCCTATCCGCTCTACGAAGAGATCAACAATGGCGGCGCGATCGCGCTGTTCCACACCGGCCAGACCGGAGTCGGCTCGGGCATGCCCGGCGGCATGGGCATGCGGCTGAAATATTCCAACCCGATGTACATGGACGACGTCGCGGCCGACTTCCCCGACCTCAAGATCATCCTCGCCCATCCCTCCTTCCCCTGGCAGGAGGAGGCGCTGTCGGTCGCGACCCACAAGCCGAACGTCTATATCGACCTGTCCGGATGGTCGCCGAAATATTTCCCGCCGATCCTGGTGCGCTACATCAACTCGATCCTCCAGGACAAGATGCTGTTCGGCTCGGACTGGCCGGTGATCACACCGGACCGCTGGCTGTCGGATTTCGCCAAGATCGACATCCGCGACGAGATCCGGCCGAAGGTGCTGAAGGCCAACGCGCGCAAGATTCTGGGGATCTAGGCGCGTACTCATCAATTGGCGAGGCCGCCGGAGCCCCTTGTGGCGGCCCGCACCGAAGATTGCACGAGGTCCGCTCATGGCCCCAGGGCGGACGTTGGCGCACGAGATGCGCGATCAATTCACGCTTGCGAGGTAGCCAGCGAGAATTGTGCGGCTCTGGCTGAGTGTCTCGATGCGTTCGTCGATCAGGCCGACCTGCTGAGCGAGTATTCTTCGCAGCTCGTTGCACGGCGTGAAGGCTGGATCATTGTTCCGCACACACGGAAGCAGCCGCTGGATCGTTTCGAGCGTCATCCCGGCAGAGCCAAGCATTTTGATCCGCCGAACCGTCTCCTCTTCCGCCGGGCCATAGTCGCGATAGCCCGAGCCGGTCCGCTGCGGCGCAAGCAGCCCTTCACCTTCATAGTAGCGCAGCATCCGGACACTGACCCCCGTCCTCCGGGAGAGTTCGCCAATTTTCATCTGAAAACCTCTTGACCCTGACAGTGCTGTCAGACCCTACAGACTGCGCTCATCCAAGTAATGCTGCTTGTGAAGGGTGCAACAATGAAAGCCTATCATTTGAATGGCCATGCTGGTGCTGGCCGCCTTGTTCGCGTCGATCTCGGCAAACCTGAGCCCGCTGACGGAGAAGTTCGCATCCGTGTCGAAGCGGCCAGCCTCAACTACCGCGACCTGCTGATCCTCGAGCGAGCGGGCCAAGGCGCGCTCGACGGCCGCGTGCCGCTCTGCGACGGCGCCGGCATCGTTGACGCCATAGGCCGCGACGTCACGCGATGGCAGGTGGGCGACCGCGTTGCCGCTTCCTACTTTCGCGATTGGGTCTCAGGGCCGTTCAAAGCCGGCTACATTGCGTCCGCCCTCGGCAGCAACAATCTGGACGGAATGCTGGCAGAGTATGTCGTGCTGCCGGCAACCGCGCTGGTGGCCGTGCCGGCGCACCTGTCCGCAGTCGAAGCAGCGACCCTGCCCTGTGCCGGCGTCACGGCCTGGCACGGCCTCATCGCACGCGGCGGGATGGGCAAGGGCGACACGCTGCTCGTCCAGGGAACAGGTGGCGTCGCCCTGTTCGGGCTTCAGCTCGCAGTGGCGCTGGGCGCGCGTGCGATCGTGATCTCCTCCTCGGATGAAAAGCTTGCCCGTGCCAAGGCGCTCGGCGGCTCGATCCTCATCAACTACCGCGACACGCCCGACTGGGATGTCGCGCTGATGAAGGCGACGGATGGCGCAGGCGCCAGCCATATCCTCGAACTCGGAGGTCCCGGCACCTATGACCGATCGCTGCGATCGGTCGCTTCGGGTGGCAAGATCATTCAGGTCGGTGTGTTGACAGGATTCGGCCCGAAGCCCGACCTCGCGCGCCTTCAGTGGGAGAATGCCGACATCATCGGTGTCACTGTCGGATCGGTCGCACATTTCGCAGCGATGAACCGCTTCCTGACCGAACATGCCCTCCGCCCGACTGTCGATCGGGTCTACGGCTTCGACGAGGTCCCCGAAGCGTATGCACATCTCCGGACCGGCTCACATTTCGGCAAGATCGTCATAAAGCTTTAGTTCGCCGCCGGCGGAGTGGTGCCAAATGCGCGTTTCCGTCTTGGATCGATTTCGCGGCGCCTTGCATAGTCCGTGCGTCTGCAACGATCCGCTGAGGCTGGCAAGGCGACCCTAAAACTCCAGCTTGTCGCGTATGGCGTCGATTCCGGCCCTGGCGCAGGCTTCGTCAGCATCGCCGCCAGGTGCCCCAGACACACCGACGGCTCCGACCAGCGAGCCGCCCGCTTCGACAATCAATCCGCCGCCTATAATGACCGTGCCGGGGAGGTTGCGGATACCGGCCTGCATCATGCCAAGTTGGCTGACGGCATTCAGTTCGGTGGTGCTGGTACGGAACGTTGCTGCGGTCCACGCCTTGCCGGAGGCCGTTGCAACGGTGTAAGCGCCTGCGAACCTGTCACGAAGGATCACCTGTGTCCCCCCGAAGCGATCGACGACCGCAACAGTGACCTGGTACCCGCGTGATCGGCAATCGCCAAGCGATGCCCGGGCCAGATCAAGCGCCAGCTCGGGACTCAGCGATTTGTAGGTCGTGAGCGGCTCCTGCGCCATTGCCGAGTGCGCGAGCATCAACAGGACGGTGGCCGCAAGCAGATTTCGAGCGAGCATGGTTTCTCCGACGTGAGCAGGTCGACGCCGACGTTAGTTCAGCGCACCGTATGTCAGGTCGTCGAATACGGTGACACTGTCGGCCTTGGTCCACAAGCCGATCATGCCGGCGTCCCTGATCGATTCGTCCTCGACCTCGAACATCGGCTTGCCGTCATACGTCACCTTGAATAGCTTTCCCGCGAATTCGCAACGTAGGGAATGCCATTGACCTGATGGCACCGATACCTTGACGCCATAGCCGCCTTTCCGGCCGACGATATCGAGCGCGCTGCGAACACCCTTGATCGTCTTGTAGAGCACAACATTGTCTTCAAGCGCGTTGGCCCGCACGACATAGTAATTGTCGGCATCCTTTGCGCGCCAGACAATACCGGCCGCACGATCCTCGGAGCCTGCGATCGCCTTGAACTTGACCTCGACGAACCCGTCCAGGATGCTGGTGCCGTTCCGGAGCGCCACTGGAAACGTCGCCTGACCGGATTGTTTCAGCACGTTCGGCTTGCTTGGCGCGGTCGACTCCACCTCGACCGTCCATTTGGGCTGGCCACGACCCGTCATCGTCAGTGTCCAGCCTTCGGGCGCTGCGCCGGTTGCTGCGTTGTCAAAATTTACAGTTTCTGCCATCGCGTTTCCTTCCACCAACAATAGGAACAACGCCGCCCCCAAGAGCGCTACGCTCATTTTTTGCACGACGTCTAAGCTTCCCGCCTGTATTGATCGTACAGTGTTGCAGCGTTGTCCCATTTGATCGCTTCCATGTAGATGTCGACATATTTCGCGGCCGCGGCGCCATAATCCATGTGATAGGCGTGCTCATACATGTCGAGCACCAGCACGGGGCGTCCGCCCGCCAGCGTCGTCGTGTGGTCGGCGGCCCACTGATTGACCAGTCGCTTGTCACGCGGCGAGTAGGAAAGAATCACCCAGCCGGAGCCGCCGCCTTCGGCCTTGCCCATGGCGGAGAACTCCGCGCGCCACCGCTCCATGCTGCCGAAATCGCGCGCGATCGCGTCGGCGAGTGGCGTACTCGGCTTGCCGGCACCGCCGAGCCCGTCGAAATAGATTTCATGGAGGATCATCGAGTTTGACGCGACGAGTTCCTCGCGCTTCAGGCCGTTGATGACGAAGTTCGGAGCTTTCGCGAAGTCGAGCTCGGCGAGTTGCGTTCCGATCGCGTTGAGTCGCTTTACGGCGCCGACATAGTTGTTCTCGTAGTGGCTGACGAGCACCTTCTCCGAGATGCCGGCAATGGATTTCGGATCGAACGGCATCGGCTTGGGCTGGTATGTCATTGGCTTGGCTCCTGTTGGCTGATTGGCTTGCGCAAGGGCTTGCGTTCCCGCGAGTAGTGCGGTCGATGCCGCGGCGGCCCCGACGCCCCTGATGAAGTCTCGGCGGTCGGTATTCGTGGTCATGGAGTCCTCCACTTGATCGTCGTCCCCAACGTGCCCCGTGTGCTCGCTAGCTCTTGGTGCTCGCCGTCTTGTCGCGCGCGCAAATAGTCCGCGCGGTCCTGGTCGATACGGACATCGACGAGGGCCGGCGCGCTGGCGGCACCAATTGACGGGACAATTTCTGTGATGAGATCGAGATGAAAGAAGACATGCAGCGTCCTTGGTGACCAGGACGCGATACTTGGGCATGTCGCCTCGCGGGGAGATCGCAAATCCCCGTACACCGAGTTAAACGCCTGCCGGCGGCAGTGTCAATCTGCCGCGCGAGGTCGACGGGGTGACGATTTTTTGAAGAAGGCGCCGACCTTGCCGCGCACCGGGCAGTTTCGGTATTGTCCGTGCGCCCCCGCAAAGATCCCGAAGGAGCGAGCCAATGAGCATCAAGGCCGTCGTCTTCGACGCCTACGGAACGCTCTACGACATACAGTCGGTCGCGGAGATCACCGAGGATGCGTTTCCGGGCTACGGCGAGATCATCACGCAGGTCTGGCGGATCAAGCAGCTCGAATACACCTGGTTGCGGTCGCTGATGCGGCGCTACCAGGATTTTACGGCCGTCACGCGCGACTCGCTCGCCTATACGCTGCGCATGCTCGGGCTCGCTTATGAGCGCGAGGCGTTCGAGCGTGTGATCGCGAAATATCTGCACCTCGATCTCTATCCGGACGCAACGAGCGCGTTAGCGGCATTGAAGCCGCGAAAGCTCGCCATCCTCTCCAATGGCAGTCCGGACATGCTGGACGCGCTCGTGCGCAACACCAGGCTCGACCGCCTGCTCGACGCCACGATCAGCGTCGATGCGAAGAAGGTCTTCAAGCCATCTCCGGAGGCCTATGAGCTGATCGGCGAGACATTCGGCACCGCGCCGAATGAGGTGCTGTTCGTCTCGTCCAATCCCTGGGACGCGGCAGGCGCCAAGTCGTTCGGGCTGAACGTCGCCTGGATCGAGCGGGTGACGCCGGAAGCCATGGCGCTGGCTTGCGTCGAGAACGAACTCGTGGCACCGCTGACGATGTTCAAGGCGATCCGCACCCAGATGGACGAGCTTGGCTTTGCGCCGGACCACCGTGTCCGTTCGCTCTCCGAGCTGCCAGGTGTCGCCTGAGGATCGCCGCCCGCCCGTGAGTTTGGAATGAGCCTTCAATCCGTTCGCGCCTTCTTCGCCGAGAAAGCCCCCGACATCTCCGTGATCGAATCCCCGATCAGCTCCGCGACCGTGGCGCTCGCCGCCGAAGCCTATGGCGTCGAGCCCGGGCGGATCGCCAAGACGCTGTCGTTGCGGATCGGCGAGCGCGTCGTCCTAATTGTCGCCGCAGGCACCGCACGGATGGACAACAAGAAGGTGAAGGCTGCGTTCGGCGGCAAGCCGAAGATGCTGGGGCTGGAAGAGGTCGCCGAGATCACCGGCCACGAGGTCGGCGGCGTCTGCCCGTTCGGGCTGAAGTCGCCGCTGCCTGTCTATTGCGACGTGTCGCTGAAGGCGTTCGACGTGGTGGTGCCGGCCGCAGGCTCGACCCACAGCGCCGTGCGCATCACGCCCGAGCGGATGGCCGAACTGACCGCGGCCGAATGGGTCGACGTCTGCGAGGTCAGGCCGTAAGGCGGCTACGGGACGCCTGATGCATTTGCCGGTCAGGGAGGCTAATGTAGGAACCATGACCGACGACAAGGTGAAGCGACGACTGACCACCGTGCTGTGCGCTGACGTGTACGGCTATTCTCGTCTCATGGAAGCAGACGAGACCGGAACGCTGGAGACGCTCCGCCGCTACCGCACGGCCATTGCGCGATTGGTCGAGCGTCACGACGGCCGCATCGTGAATACCTGGGGCGATGCCGTGATCGCCGAGTTCGCCAGCGTCGTCGAGGCCGTGCAATGCGCGGTCGAGATTCAGCAGGAAATCTCCCAGCAGGATTCGGACGCGCCTCAGGCAAACCCGATGCGGTTTCGCATCGGCATCAACCTCGGCGATGTGATGGTGGACGGCTCCGACATCTACGGCGACGGGGTCAATATCGCCTCGCGGCTGCAAGAACTCGCAGAACCCGGCGGCGTCGTGATCTCGAGCTCCGTCTACGATCAGGTGCACAACAAATTATCCGTTGGCTTCGACTGCCTCGGCCAGCGCCCCATGAAGAACATTGCTCCCCTGACCAGCTATCGGTTGACCCTGGGCGGCCGGACCGCCGGGCAAGGGAGCTTCCCGATCGAGGAAAGCCCAACTCCCCGAGAGACAGCTCGTGCTCCGCGGACTGGCGACAGGCACGAGCCATCCTCGTGGACGCAAGTCGTGTTGGATTGGCTAGCGAAGCTACCCCGCCCGGTTGCAGCAGCCCTCACGGTCTCGGCCTTTCTGATTCTGATCAATGTTTTCACGAGCCATAAGATCTGGTTCCATTGGCCAGTCGCAGCCATTCTCTTCGGTGTCGTCTTGCGGACGGCGCTTCGAGCTCGACCTGAATCGGATCGCAGGGGCGAGCGCTGAACGAGGCAGCACGACCGCATCTTCGCGCCTACCGCTGCATACCATGCGCCAGGGAGCGCTAGTCGTCATCGTCATAGGGACGCGGTTGCGCCTGCGGAGGTGGCGGCGGCGCACTGTTATAGCGCGGCGGCGGTGCAGCGCGATTGCGAGGGGCCTGCTGCTGCGGCGGCATCTGGTTATTGGACTGGAACACCGCACGGCAGCCGCTGGAGAGTTGCGGTGTGTTCTGTTGCAAGCAAGCCGTGATGCGGCTTACGTCCGGAATCTGGTCGCTGCACAGCCGCCACACATCCGGCGTGCAGGCCATCTGCTGTTCCATCGTGCCGCGATATTCCTGTGCGGACGCCGCGCCCTGCGCGACGATGCCGCCGATCGCAAGCGCCAAACCCAGCGCCATCCGCTCTGCTCGCATGTCCAGATCCTTCTCGATTCTCTCGAATTCTCTTCAATCAATGAGACGCAAGCTGGTTCTGGACCAACAAAAAAATGTGAAAGCGGCGCTGGAACCTTATTCGATTTTGCCGACTACGGCTTTTTGCCCGTTTCCGTGTGCCGCGCTTTCGCGTCCATCGGCGTCATGCCGAAACGCCGCCGAAATGTCCGGTGAAAATACGAGACGTCGTTGAAGCCGGAGAGATGGGCGATGTCGCTGATCTTGCCCGTCCGGTGCATCGGATCGCGCAGCATCCGTGCCGCCCGCAGTAGCCGCTGCTCCAGCACGAACTCCGAGAACGTGACGCCGCTGCGCTCGAACAGCAATTGAATGGTGCGAGGGCTGGCGCGATGGCGCCGCGCGAGGTCGGCGAGCGTGAGGCCGCCGTCGAGCCGCGCCAGAATGTCGGCCTTGATGGCTTCCAGCCGAGCCGCGGCGAGGCCGCGCTCCTTCGCCTGTTCGGTGGCGTCGCGCCTGCCGCCGAGCACCAGCACCATCAAATCCATCAGGTGTTGCGAAACGGCGTGCTGCGCCAGCGCATCGAGTCCCGGGGCGTGCTGAACCGCGAAGTCGTAATATCGATGCAGCAGCGCAGTGAGCGCGGGGTTATGATCGAGCGGCCGCGCAACGCTGTCTTCGGCATCGGGGCAATAAGACAGCAGCGTCTTGCGGTCGAACAAAGCGGCCTTGTTGCCGCCCTTCTCGAGCTGCGAGACGAATGCGCCCTTGATGGAGGCGTCGATGAGACTGATGCCCAGCGGCGCCACTTCGAGCGCACGACGGCCCATGACCGCTTGCAACGGCGAATCCGGCGCCATCAGCAACGCCAGATTGTCGCTGGCGTTGAGCGTCATAAATCTGATCGGCGTGCCGTTGCAGAAGGATATCGTTGCCTGCGGCAACATCACCGCTTTGACGTCGCAGTGAAAAGAGCCGTCGGACAAGGGCGCAAGATCGGCTGCCATCACGCGGCGGCAAAATTCCTCCCGCCACATCTCATAGGCCGGCCCATTCGGGTCGCCGCTATAGCCCAGGCGCGGCGCGCCATGGATCGATTGGTCATCGGCCGCCATCGGCGCGCGTCTCCAGGCTGGTGTAGCGGAATACCAATATCGCGCTGGCGGCTGCGTGCAACGCACCTCAAACAAGGTTGCGCGCCAAGCCATATAAATTTGCGGCTCTGTCCATTTGGTGCGTCAACGCACCGCGCCGCCGGCCCGGCCGTGCGTGGCATCGCCGCAACAGGCCGGTGCAAACCGGCGTCCTTGCGCCTTGAGCCATAATGCGTTTCGCATGACTCCAAGAAGCGCCGCGGCGTTCCCGCTAGCAGTTCAGAAACTGCCCCAAGGGAATTGTCGATGCCGATTGGAATACAGACCCGCGCGCAAGACGCCGTGACGGCGACCGTCCTGCGCAACAGGCTGCTCGTCACTACAACGCTGGCGCCGATCATGCTCGGGGGACTGCTCGCGCTGGCACCCGGCCCGGTGTTTGCAGCCTGCACCGTGGCCGGCACCGGCGTCATCGGCGCGCTCAATCCGGGTGACGTTGCGACCTGCACCGGCCTCGGCAATACTGACCATATCAACGCCACAGGCGGCAGCAACGTCACGGTCAATATCGGCGATGGTACGTTGACATCGCTCCTGCCCGGCGCCGGAATTCCCGCGATCGTTTATGACGGCACGTCGAATTCGAACGTGACCATAAATAATCAGGCCACGGTCTCCACCTACAGCGGAGCCGTCCTCCTGTCCAACGGCTCGAACAACAACAGCGTCACGATCGCGGTCGGTGCGATTGCCGAGGGCACAGGCAACGCCGAAGCGGCGATCGTCATCGATAATTCAAATGGCAACCTCGTCCACGTTCGGGGATCCGCGGCCGGCCCCGGAGGAACCGTGACAGGGCTCCGAATCAGCGGAACGTCGATCGCGAACGTCATCAATGTCTATCAGGGCGGATCGATCACCGGCGGCCATACCGGCGTGCAGTTCATTGCTGGCGGCAACACCCTCATCAATGCCGGCACGATCTCCGGCGGCTTCTTCATCGCCATCCAGGGCTCTTCCGGTATCGATACCATCGTCAACTCCGGGACCATCTCGGGCGGTGGCAGCGGAGCGATCGACCTGTTCGGGGGCGATGACGTGCTCGCCCTCGCCCCCGGCTCGACGATCACCGGGTTTGTGCGCGGCGGCGCCGGCACCGACACGCTGAATTTTGGCGGCACCGGAARCGCCACGTTCGACCTCGGAACTCTCAGCCCCGGCCTGCAATATGACGAGTTCGAGCAACTGACCAAGACTGGCTCTTCAGTCTGGACACTCACCGGCGCCACAGCCTTCAACGGCGCGATGACGGTAGACGCAGGCGGCCTGATCGTGAACGGCACATTGCCGTCGGTGGTCACCGTCAATGGCGGCTATCTCGGCGGCACCGGCACGGTCGGCGGCATCGTCGTCAACAATGGCGGCACGGTTGCCCCCGGCAATTCGATCGGGACCCTCAACGTCAGCGGCAATGTCACCTTCAATGCCGGCTCGACCTTTCAGGTCGAGATCAACGCCGCCGGCCAGTCCGACAAGATCGCGGCAACCGGAACAGTGACGCTCAATGGCGGCACGGTGCAGATCGTTCCGGTTGGCGCGGGCTTCCTCGCCAACACCCAATACACGATCCTCACCGCGGCCGTCGGGGTCAACGGCACGTTCGCGACGCTCACGACCTCGGGCAGCCCGCTGGTTTCGGGGCAGCTCAGCTACGATGCCAACAATGTCTACTTCCTGCTGCAACAGATCGGCGGCTTCGGCACGCTGTCGGGCCTGACGCCGAACCAGGCGGCTGTGGCCGGCGCGCTGGACCAGGCGCAGTCTGGCGGCGCATCCGGGCCGCTCGGCACCGCCATCAACACGCTCGCCGCGCTCAACGCATCAGGCATCAAGGCCGGTCTCGACGATCTCGCCGGACAAATTCACGCCGACGGACGCCGCTTCACCGTGGACCAGGCCGATGCGTTCCAGGGCTTCATGTGGAACGCCGGCACGCAATCGCGCGGCGAGACCTTGCGCATGTCGGTGTCCTCCTACGCCGAGGTGCCGGCCGACCCGATCGGCAAGGCGCTCGGCGCGCGCCGCGCCGGGCCCGCGCAGAGCGTATGGTTTGGCGGTTACGGCAATTGGGACAGGGTGGCGGCGACCGACATCGCCTTCGGAACCAATGCAAGCGTCGGCGGCGCCGCGCTCGGCGTCGATCTGTGGCACACAACGGGCTTCACCGCAGGTCTCGCGGTCGGCGCCTCGACCGGCAAGCTGCGGACGGCGGGCCGCGCCGACAGCATCGAGGCCAATGCCGGCCACGGCGGCTTCTACGCGCGTGGCGAGAGCGGCGGATTCAATCTCGCATCCGCGATCAGCTATTCCTTCGCGGCGCTCGAATCCTCGCGCACGATCTCGTTCCTGGGAGAAACCGCGACCGGCTCCTCGCGGGCGAACACCTTTGCCGCCTCGCTCGGCATCGCACGTCCGTTCGAGACCGGATGGGGTTTTACGGCCGAGCCGTTCGCCAAGGCCGACTGGTATTCGACACGCCAGGGCAGTCTTTCCGAAACCGGCGCGCCCGGCGTGAACCAGTTGGTGCGGGGCGGCAGCTTCGACGTCGGCTATGGCACGGCAGGCTTGCGCACAAATCACCGCACGATGATGCCGAACGGCCACGCGGCGCAGTTCGGCGCGACCCTTGCCGTGCGCCATGAGTTCACAGGCAGCGCCGCAACCACGACGGCGGCCCTCGAAGGCGCGCCGGGCATTCCGTTCGCGATCACCGGTGTCGAACGGGCGCGCACGGTCGCGCTCACCGGCGCGGAGATCCGGTGGGATCTCACGACCGCGACATCGTTCAAGGCGTCCTACGAGGGCGCGTTCGCACCGGGATATGACCGGCACACGCTGCGGGGGCTGGTCCGCAGCGAGTTCTAAGGCGGCCCCCTACTCCACCTTGCCGATCTTCTTCACCGCCGCGATCAGCCGCGCGCTGTCGGTCGCCACAAATTGCGAGAACTCCGGCGCGTCCTGATAGGCGACGAGACTGCCGGAGGCCTCGAAGATCTTGAGCACCTCCGGACTCATCATCACCTGCGCCATCGCCTCGCGCAGCCGGGTCGCGATCGGCGCAGGAAGAGAGCTCTGTGCAAAGAGCCCGGCCCAGATGTACATCTCGACATCCTTGTAGCCGAGCTCCTGAAAGGTCGGGACATCAGGGAAGCTCGCGATGCGCCGGGCGCCGCAATTGCCGAGCACGCGCAGCTTGCCGTCGTCGACCTGCGGCTTCAGCGTGCCCGGTGCGGCGGCGATCGCCTGCACGGTGCCGCTGAGCAACGCGGTCAGCGCGGGACCGGCGCCGCGAAACGGCACATGCAGCAGCTTGATATCGGCGCTGCTGGCAAACATCTCCATCGCCACATGCAGCGTGCCGTAGGGCCCGGACGAGCCGTAGGTGATCTGGCCCGGGCGCTTCTTCGCATCCTCGACGAAATCCTGCGCGGTCTTCCATGGCGCCGAGGCCGGCACCGCGAGCAGCGTGGGATCGGCCAGCACGCGCGCGATCGGCATGAACTGCGAGACCTCGTAGGCAACGGGGCGGTCGAACAGCCGGTCGGCCTCCGGCAGTACCGCGAGCGAGGACAGCGTCATCAGCAGCGTGTAGCCGTCGGGCTCGGCGCGCGCCGCCGCGGCATTGCCGACCGATCCGCCGCCGCCGCCGCCGCGGTTGTCGACGATGACGGGCTTGCCGAGGACCCGCTCCAGCGCCATCGCCACGGGGCGCGCGGCGAGATCGGCCTGGCCGCCGGCCGGAAACGGCACGATCATGGTGATGTTGCGCACCGGATAGGCCTGGGCGAAAGCCTTGTCCGGCAAAGCCGCCCGCAACAGCGGCAATGCCGCAGCCGCGCGCAACAGATTGCGTCGATCCATCATGGTCCCCTACCCCCCGATTTTCTTTTGTTTCGCCAGCCTAACGTGCCACGCAGCAAGAACAAGGCGTTAACGAAGCATTGACCATATCCGGCCCCGCTCGGAACGCATCCGTGAACTCGCTGTTACCCTCCCAGGGAGTAGGTGATGCGGAATCTTGCGACCATCGACGTCGCCCTGGACGAGATGCTGGTGAATCTCGCAGCGATCGTGCTGCAGCTTTCAAACCCCAACGTGACGCGAACGCCCGAGGCCCGGCGCGCATTGGCGCAATCGGTCCATCAATATGCCATCTGCGCGGCGCGATCGACCGACCCGCGGGTGCATCAGTTGAAGTCGCAGCTGGAAGAGACGTTGAAGCCGAACTTGCGAATTATCGCACGCGACGGTGTGAAAGTTTCCTAGCGATATCCCGTAGGGTGGGCAAAGCGAAGCGTGCCCACCATCATTCGCCAAATTGCCCCGGAATGTCCCGCATATCCCCTCCCCAATCCACGGGAAGGGTGCCTTGATCGACGTAGCGATGGAAGCTGCTGAGGGACCAATCGCGCACACGCGCGATGAGGCCGTGCTTCACGGGGTTGAAGTGAATGTAGTCAACGTGGCGTTCCAAGTCCGCGTCATTGCGAATTGCATGCTCCCAGAAGCGCCGCTGCCAGATGCCCTTTTCGCGCTTCCTCAATTTGCTTGTCGTGCGTGCTCCTTTCTCCAGGCCTCGCGAAAAGCCGCCTTTGATCAAATTCCATCGTGACGAAAAATCGAGATCATCCTCTGGAAGGGCCCAAATGGCGTGAAGATGGTCGGGTAGGACGCAGACCGCCACGGTTTCGAACGGACGCCGCTGCTGAATCGTTCGGTAGATTTGTCTCAGGCGATCAACGTGATCCACGAGCAGAGTGCTTGATCGGTCGGCAAGCACAACTGTGAAGAAGAACGTGGTGCCTTTGGCTCTGCGATACTGAGGCATTGCGATCTTCTTGCCCGAATGGTGGGCACGCTACGCTTTGCCCACCCTACGATAGTCGTTCGGAGGATAGACTAGCGAGATCTTGTAGGAGGGCAAAGGCGCGAACCGCGCCGTGCCACCGAGGAACGTCACGGCACTTTCGCACCCTTCTTAGGCCGCCGCTTGCAGGTGCCGGGCAGTTTCGCCGCGAGAAAATCGCCGAGCGCCTCGACGCGTGCGGGGCGCGGGCCGCCGGGCGGCGTCACCAGGTGCACGGCGCCTTCGGCCTGCTTCCAGTCCTTCAGGATCACTTCGACCTCGCCGGAGGCGATGGCCTCACCGACGATGAATTCGGGAAGCTCGGCGATGCCGAGGCCGGCGATCAGCGCCGGCATCACCGCTTCGCCATTGTTGACGCGGAGCTGTCCCCCCGGACGAACGCTGGCCTGCTCGCCGGCGGAATTGGTGTAGTGCCAGATGTTGGGCGTGGTGAGGTAGGCGTAGCTGAAGCATTTGTGCTCGGCTAGATGCATCGGATGCGTCGGCCGCCCGTGGCGCTTGAGGTACGACGGCGCCGCCACCGTGAAGCGCGGCATGGTGAAGAGCCGCCGCGCGATCAGCGACGAGTCCGGCAACCGCGCGATCCGCACCGCCATGTCAAAACCCTCGCCGATCAGGTCGATGGTCGCATCGCTCAGGTGCAGGTCGACCGAGACTTCCGGATAGGCCTCGAAAAATTCCGGCAACAGCGGCGCCACCGCCTTGACCCCGAAGGTCATGGGCACGGCGAGCCGCACCAGCCCGCGCGGCGCCACCGACTGCGCCAGCGCCTCGTTCTCCGCCGTCTCGCCGTCGGCGAGGAGGCGCGTGGCGCGTTCGGCCAGCTTGTGCCCGGCGTCGGTCAATGCAAGGCGGCGCGAGGTGCGGTTGAACAGCCGCGCGCCCAGCCGCTCCTCCAGCCGGGTCACCGCCTTGGACACCGTCGCCTTCGACATCGCGAGTTCGCTCGCGGCCGCCGCAAACGACCGTAATTCCACGACTTTTGCGAAAATCGCGAGCGCCTCGAAATCGGGGAGTTTTGCCATGGGAGCCGGTCCGATAGGTCCATTTAAGGAAACAATGCGTTTCAACAGTTTCTATTTCTATACCACAGGCGAGGGCATATCCAAGGGCAATCGCAATTTCAGGGAATGGAGAAATCCAATGACCAAGAAGCTCTCAGGCAAGGTTGCCCTCGTCACCGGCGGCTCGCGCGGCATCGGCGCGGCCTCTGCCCGCGCCCTCGCCGATGAGGGCGCGGATGTCGCCATCAGCTATGTCGCCTCGCCCGACAAGGCCGAAGCGGTCGTCACGGAGTTGAAGGCCAGGGGCGTCAAGGCGCGCGCCTTCAAGGCCGACCAGGCCTCGGCCAAGGACGTCACCAAGCTCGTGGATGACGTCGCGAAGGAATTCGGCCATCTCGACATCCTCGTCAACAATGCCGGCGTCGCCAGCGGCGGCGCGACCGACGACGCCAGTGCAGATACCGAAGCGCTGGAGCGTCAGGATGCAATCAACGTGCACGGCGTGATCGCGGCGATCCGCGCCGCCTCGCGATTGATGGGCGAAGGCGGCCGCATCGTCACCGTCGGCTCGATGCTCGCCGACCGCGCCTCGTTCCCCGGCCTCGCCGACTACGTCGCCACCAAGGCGGCTGTCGTCGGCTACACCAAGGGCGCGGCGCGCGACCTCGGCCCGCGCGGCATCACCGTCAACGTGGTGCAGCCGGGCTCGATCGACACCGACATGAATCCGAAGGACGGCGGCGAGTTCGCCGAGACCCAGCGCAAGCAGCACGCGCTGCAGCGCTTCGGCCGCCCCGAGGAAGTCGCCGCCGGCGTCGTCTTCCTGGCGAGCCCGGAAGCCTCCTTCGTCACCGGCACGGTGCTCAATGTCGACGGCGGTTTCGGCGCCTGATCCGGACTTCAACTGTTCAAGCAGGGAATACTCAGATGATCGAACTCAGACCTTTCGCGAAGCTCGGCGGCGCCGACCACGGCTGGCTCAAGGCCAAGCATCATTTCTCCTTCGCAAGCCACTATGACCCCGCAAATATGGGCCATGGCAGCTTGCGGGTGTGGAACGACGACGAGATCGCGCCGAACACCGGCTTTCCCGCCCATCCCCACGCCAACATGGAAATCATCACCTATGTGCGCGAGGGCGCGATCACCCACCAGGACAGCCTCGGCAACGAGGGCCGCACCGAGGCGGGCGACGTGCAGGTGATGAGCGCCGGCAGCGGCATCCGCCATTCCGAGTACAATCTCGAGCCGAGCAAGACCCGGATCTTCCAGATCTGGATCGAGCCAGTAGCGCGCGGCGGCCAGCCGACCTGGGGCTCGAAGCCGTTCCCGAAGGCAGACCGCTCGGGCAAGCTCGTCACCATCGCGAGCGGCGACGAGAACGACAAGGACGCACTGCCAATTCGCGCCGACGCGCGCGTGCTCGCGACCACGCTGAAGGCCGGCGAGACCGCGGAGTACGCGCCGCAAAAGTCGCGTCACCTCTACCTGGTGCCTGCAGCAGGTGCAGTCGAGATCAACGGCGTGCGCGTCAACGCCCGCGACGGCGCCGCGATCCGCGACGAGGAGAAACTGAAGATCACGGCTCTGGAAGATTCCGAGATCGTGCTCGTCGACGCGGCGTAAAGCCCCCCACACCAACTCGTCATGCCCGGCCTTGAGCCGGGCATCCATCGGCTTCGCAAGAGTCCTTGAAGAGCGATGGATTGCCGGGTCAGGCCCGGCAATGACGATCCTACAAGCACATCAACATCGATCACAACGGAGACCACCATGACCAAAGTTCTCGTCCTCTATTATTCCGCCTATGGCCACATCGAAGCGATGGCGAATGCGGTCGCCGAAGGCGCGCGCGAAGCCGGCGTCACCGTCGACATCAAGCGCGTGCCGGAGCTGGTGCCGCCCGAGGTCGCCAAGGCCTCGTACTACAAGGTCGACCAGGCCGCGCCGATCGCCAAGATCGAGGACCTCGCCAATTACGACGCGATCATCGTCGGCACCGGCACCCGCTTCGGCCGGATGTCCTCGCAGATGGCGAACTTCCTCGATCAGGCCGGCGGGCTTTGGATGAAGGGCGCGCTGCACGGCAAGGTCGGCGGCGCCTTCACCGCGACCGCGACCCAGCATGGCGGCCAGGAGACGACGCTGTTCTCGATCATCACCAACCTCTTGCATTTCGGCATGGTCGTGGTCGGCATGAATTACGGCTTCGCCGGCCAGATGAAGCTCGACGAGGTCACCGGCGGCGCGCCCTACGGCGCCACCACGATCACCGGCGGCGACGGCAGCCGCCAGCCCAGCGCCAACGAGCTTGCCGGGGCGCGCTATCAGGGCCGTCAGATCGCGGAGACCGCCAAGAAACTACATGGCTAAGCTGCATGGCTGAGCTGTGCGGTTAAGCTTGACGATCGACCGCATGGCTGATGCGACGCGGGCGGCATTCTCTTTCGGGAATGCCGCCCCATCTACGTGTTCAGGGATATTTGACCAAAAGCGATACGAATGGCTTTCGAACTCTTGTTGATTGCGCAGATGATCCGCAGGCCAGCCCAGGCGCTTGCGCGGCGCTGGTACTGCCGCAGCCTGTTCCGCGCCTCGCGCGGCCGATTTCATTGCGCCGGGTGCACGAAATCGTGAGATCTTCGCGAGACGGCATGATCGCGGTACGCTAGCCGGTCTTCTTGATGAGTTCACGACCGATCGGACGCACCGGCTCGCTACGCAGCACGAGCGACGTCGTAACGGCACCAAAGCCGGCAATTCGGTCCACGATCGTCTCCAGATCCTCCGGCGCCGGTACGAGGACCTTGAGCACGAAGCAATCCTCGCCCGTCACCCGGTGGACCTCGATGATGTGGGGAATCTCGCCGAACTTCTTCAGGCAGGTCTTGATGTGCTCGTGCGAGGTTCGCAGCCGCACCAGCGCCATCAGGCCAAGCCCAAGCGCGCGCGGATTGATCCTGGCACCGTAGCCTTCGATGATGCCGGCTTCCTCGAGGCGCTTGACGCGCTCGGAGATGGCGGGCTGCGACAATCCAACCGAACGGCCGAGCTCGGACAGGGGCACACGGGCATTCGCCTGGAGCGCCTCCAAGATCCTGAGGTCCTTGCCGTCAACACTCCCAAAACGATCCAAGCGAATTCTCCATTCAACCTTGAGATCATCGGCAGATGATCGCTTCCACCGATGACTTGCCATGTGATGCACGACCCGGATCGATCACACTGCGCAGTCACCTCAGATATCACGAGACACGCATGCGCAAAATGATCACCCTGCCCGGCATCGGGGGCTCCGGAGACGCCCACTGGCAGACGATTTGGGAAGTGGCCGATACGCGCTTCGCGCGATTTCGGCCGGCGAGTTGGGATCAGCCGGAGCTTGATGACTGGACGCAGTCCCTGGAGCGAGCGATCGAGAGGTGCGACCAGCCTCCCATCCTCGTCGCGCACAGCCTGGCCTGCCTGCTGGTGGCACATTGGGCGACACGCACCCGATCGACGATTGCCGGAGCATTCCTGGTGTCCGTCCCCGACCCGGACGGCGCCCTGTTTCCCGCTGCGGCCGCCTCGTTCAAACCCGCTCCGACGAGACCGCTGCAATTCCCCTCGCTCATCATTGCAAGCACGGATGATCCCTACAGCGCGCTCGACGTTGTACGGCGACGGGCAGGCGAATGGCAGTCCGGATTGAATGTCGTCGGCGCACTGGGCCACATCAATGCGTCGAGCGGGCTAGGCGATTGGCCGCAGGGCCGCGCGCTGCTCGATGATTTTTGCGACGGCGTCACGAAGCGATGAGCTGAAAGCTGTCAGCGCCGGGGCACGGGGTCGTAATGCGCGGCGCCGGCCGCGCTAGGTCTGCGAGATGTCTGCGTGCGCCTCAATATTGACCGCCGGCACGGCCGCGGGCGCGGTCGAAAGCCACCATCCATCGCCGGCAAACCAGCAGGTTTCGTCGGGCGTGCCCGCTCGCCGAAACGATTGCACGCGCTCCCATCCCTGCGAGAACGCCTCGGTCAATCGCCGGGCGGCATCCTGATCCTGAAGTCCCGCGCAGCCGATGAACTGGGCCCGGCCCAGGAATTTGGCGGGCCAGACCGCGCCCTCTTGCGACCGTGTGATCATCAACATGCCGCCGTGCACACCTTCGGGCGCCAATGGAAACACCAGCCGGCCGCCGGGCCGCAACGCCTCGAGCCATTCCGTGGCCGGCTGCGCCGCGCCCGCACAGACATAGATCACGTCCACGCTGGGCAGATCAGCCGCGATGCCCGACCGCTCATGCAGCTCGACGTGGGCGACGTCCTTTAGATTCTCGCGCGCCAGTGCCACCAGACGATGGTCGATCTCGTAGGCATGGACGCGGCCGCCAGGACCGACGAGATGGGCGAGAATGGCGGTGTAATAGCCGCTGCCCGCGCCGATCTGGATCACACTCTCGCCTTCCCGCACGCTGCAACCGCTGAGCCAATAGGCATGGGCTCCGGGCATGCCGATGTTGATGCCGCGTGCCGGGTCCAGCGCCAGAAGCGTGTTCTGATAGATGAAGGCGGGATCATCGTCGGGCGTCACGACGTAGGGGTGGCCGCCAAGGCAGATCGACCACGGCCCGGGTCCGGCGAAGGGTTCGCGCCTGACCGCACGAAAGGCCTGCTCGATACGGGGATCCGTGGTCCTGGCCGCGGCGCAGATCAACTGTGCATAAAACGCGCGATATTTTTCCGAACGGTCTTCCATGTCGCCTCCAAGAATTTGAGGCGACGATATCACGACCATTGCGATAGCTGAATGACCCGGGCAACCCAGGGCTTTGCGCGTTCTATTGCGCGTCCTTGCCCATCGCGCGCGCCGCCAACGCAGCAAGCCTCGGATAGCGCCGCAGCCCCTGCGCGGCATGATCGCGCCATGCGTAAGGCATGCCGCGCCAGGACAGCGCGACGCTGACATCGGTCAGCGGCGTTCGCTCGGCGCCGAGGCGGCGCTTGTAATCCTGATTGCCGATGCTGAGATCGAAGCGGCGCACGCCCTGCGCATGCAGCGCCTCCATGGTGCGTTCGGTCGCGAGCAGCCCGGGAGAGAAGTTCGCCCAGGTCCTGCCGGTATGACTGATGCGCAGCAGGAAATAGGTCGCGCCGTATCTGACGCCGAGCGTGGTGGCGGCGATGCCCTTGTCGCAGACCAGCGCCGAGACGACGGCATAGCCTTCGGCAACACCCTGGCGCGCCACCTCGCGATAGAATCGGGCGTGGACGTCGTCGTTCAGAACGAACGGCGAGCCGAGCTGTTTCATCCGCTCTTCCTGCTGGACGTCCATCACATCGAGGAACTCGCGCGCGCGCTCGACATCCGTGGCGATCTCGAACCGCGCGCTGCCAAGACGGGTGAAGACACGCCAGCACCGCGGCAGCTGCAGGCGCCGGAGCGACGCCCGATAATCCGCATAGTCGTCACCCATCAGCACGAGATTGCCGTTGACCGAGCAGGATCCGATACGGCCGAGCGACACCAGCGGGTTCGGCTTGCCGCCGACATCGGCCGGCATCTTCTTCAGGCGCAACAGATCGAAGCGGTCGGGCAAGGTGCGCAACGCATCGACCAGCGCCGCGCTGATGGCACGCGTATCGGCCGCATCAAGCGGGGCGTCGCACGCCAGGATCGGCGCGTTGTTGTCGGAGATGTCGAGATCGGCGAATTCGACGACGCGAATGCCGCGCCGCATGCGGCTGATCATCGGCACCATCGCGATGTCCTTGCCGGTGGCGACATCGGAGATCACGGCGATCAGCGGCGCAACGCCGTGGAACGCTTCGTACCAGGCGCCGAGCCAGTAACCATGCTGGAATGCGGTGCGATGGCCAGCGTGCAGGCGCGATGCGGCCTGCTGCCAGTCACGCAAGAAATCGACCGAGATTCCCGACGTGCTGGACACCCGACCATCTAGTTGCTCGAGGCTGAGAAACGTCATTCACAGGGGCATACAGTTACTGAATATTTCCAGATAGATTATGTTTTGTCGCAGATCACAAGTGACGTCGCTGCTTATCGTTAAGCCGCAACCGGCAGTCCGCTCGCCGTGTCTTTGTCCCGGTCTGAAACGCGCCGCTGCGACAAATTGTCAGCGATCGGGTTCGGTCTGCTCGACGCATTGGAACCGGGCCAGGAAGTGCAGCCCCGCCACAGCGAGAGCGAACATGAACCAGATCGGATTCTGCCGTTCGAGCAGGAAGGTCTCGGTCGTCCCGTAATACAGGCCGAACAGCCACACTGTCAGGAACAGCTTGCCCAGCGCCGCGCTGTGATTGTGAGCCTGGACGGCCTGAAAATTGCGCAGCGGTGCCAGAACGAAGATGAGGATGACGAGCGCGAGCCCCGGCAGGCCGATGGTGATGGCGAGGTCGAGATAGCTGTTGTGGCTGTGCGCCGCGGTCACGGCCCATTCCGCGCCCTTGGCGGTCTGCCGCGCGGTCACGTCGTCCCAGAACGACGCGTAGCCGTGGCCGATGATCGGCTTTTCCGCGACGGCGGCGAGCGCGAATTCCCAGATGTCGGAACGGCCGGTGAAGGTGGGATCGACCGGAAGCATCCGGGTGATGGCCCCGAGAGCCGGGCTGGCGGCGCTGCCGATCGTCAGCAGGTTCATCACGATCAGCGGCACGAAACAGATGATCCGCTTCAGCCACAGGCTTCGCGTGACATAGACGAGCGACGCGAGGGCGTAGATGGCCAGACACAGCACCGACGACGTCTTGCCGCCGGTGAAGATCAGGAAGATGCCGGCAAGCACGGCGATCACGGGCCCCATCACGAACGAGCCGACGGCGGCAAGATAGATGCCGACATAGACCAGGATGGTCATCACGGGCGAGGCCACGTTCTTGTGGCCGAAACTGCCGCGCCAGTCGCCGGCGAGCTGCGGCTCGGTGATGTCGAGCGCGGTGTGGATCGAATATTGCGGCGCGAGCACGACGCCGAGATAGCACAGCACCAGCAGCGCGAGGGCCGCGCCGCCGAGGCACAAATTGAAGCTCCGCTGCGTCGGCGGCAGCAACGGCAGGAGCACCGCGAGCGAGGTCACGCTGGCCGCCAGCACGAACCGCTGGATCGACACCTCGCGGCTCTCGGAGAAGACGACGTTGATCAGCATCCAGCCGATGAAGCAGAGGTGCAGCGGGGTCACCAGGCTCTTCAGCGAAGGCGCGTCGGTGGCGACGGCAAACAGCACCGCAACAGCAGCCAGCAATCCAAAGGAGACGTAGGTCAGCGCCATCCGCCCGCCGACGACGTTGGCAACGTCCTCGCTGCGCAGGTCCGGAAAGGGATCGAGCGTGACCAGGACCAGCAACAGCGCCACCACCGCGACGAGACAGCGCGCCGCCTGCACGACATTCAGCCCCGCAAGCGCACCGCGCAGGGCGTGGCCGTGCGATCGGGCCTCGACGTCGGTCATGTCAGCGGCGTTGCGATCCATGGCTCAAGGCCGGTGTGGTGAAGCCGGGGAAGCTTCAGGTCTTAGCCCATCCCCGTTAACCATCCGTCAACCAGCACGCCGGAGCCGCGCGACACGGCCTGCTGCCGCACGATGCTCCGCGCGATCTCGTAATATTGCAGCGCCCGCTGTTCCAGCGTGAGATTGTCCAGCACATAGCCGCGCGGATCGAACGTCTTGTCGGTGCACCCGGCCCAGAACTCCGCCCAGCGCGTCTCGAAGCCGTCGCGGTCGGCGAACTTCAGGCCGCAGCGCGCATCCCAATAGGGCACCGACGACACCGGCGCGAACTGGACGCGGTGCGGGAAATAATCGGGGTCCCGCCACGGGCCGCCGGGGTCCCAGGCCAGCACCGGCACGCCGCAGGACAGGGCCTGCTGATAGGCAATGCCCTGGCTCTCGTTCTGGCACAGGAAGATCATCGCGCGCGAACGCGCCAGCGCGGCCTGATAGTCTTCTTCCTTGTAGCTGCCGTAGCGCAGCTCGGTGAACGAACGGCCTTCCTTGACGAGCCGCGCGCGGACCGGTTCGACCAGCTCGGGCACGTAGCGCTCGCGATCCCAGTGGACCTTGTCGTAGATGAGGACGTCGACGGTCTTGTCGCGCGGAGGCGACGGTGCCCAGAGATCGGTATCGATGCCGATCGGCCAGGCCTCGGTGTCGGGCCAATACGGCCGGTACATGTCGGCGTACCACGGGCCGGGCACCACGACTTTCTTCACCGGCAGACGCTTGAACAGGTCGGGATCGTCGAGCGGATGATTGTGGGCGGCAACCCCGAGCAGGATCGGGTTCTTCCACGCGAACTTGTCGAGCAGGAAGGTGCGGCCGATGATGCAGGCGACTTCCTCGGGGTGCTGCGCGATGTAGCCGTAGTCGTTGACGCGGTAGCGGATGCCGAGCCGGTCGAGCCCGGCACAGAGATTGAGAAAGACGCGAAGCTGACCGCTCATGCGCGGCTCGCCGAGCAGCATGCGGCGCACCATGCGCCGCAGATGCCGGTCGCCGGGAAACCAGCGGTCGTCCTTGTCCTCGTAGAAGAGGTTGAGGACCATGTCGTCGGGATCGTAGTCGTATGTCTTGGCGGGCACTGGGTCCATCCGCGGCAGTCAGGTCCGCCTTGTCGCATGGGACCGGCTGTCGCACCTCTCGAAACCAGCGACAGACTTAACGCCGCCCGCTTAACACTAATCTACGAAACCGGCGCCGCCCGGGCTTTCGCAGCAATCAATTGACCGCGATGCGAGTATCATCCGCAACGGCCGAGGCTGCGCTTCGCGGCGCCGCCTGGTTAACAGATCATTAAGGACGAGCCGCCGCTTGACCATCGCCGACGACATGCTCGTTTTGCCGGCCGCCGCGCCCGCGGCGGAGGACGCGCGCGCCTGGCTGCCGATGATTTCGAACGCGTCGGTCTCCGTCGTGATTCCCGCGAAGAATGCCGCGGCCTATATCGGCGAGACCATCGCAACCGCGCTGGCGCAGGGCGACGTCACCGAGGTGATCGTGGTGGACGACGGTTCGAGCGACGACATCGTCGCGATCGTCCACGCCATCCGTGATCCGCGGCTGCGCCTGATGACGAATGACGCCGCGGGCGTATCGGCCGCGCGAAACCTCGGCGCGCGACATGCCGGTGGCACCTGGCTGATCTTCCTCGACGCCGACGACCGCCTGCGCCCCGGCGCTGTGACGACGCTGCTGAGGGCCGCCCGCGCCACGCCGCGCGCGGTTCTGGTCTATGGCGACTACAACACGATCGACAGCGAGGGCCGGCCGATCGGCCGCCGCGACCTGCTGAAGGGACGCCGCAAGCCGTCCGGCAACGTGCTGGAGCGGCTCGCTGGCGGCAACTTCATCGTCAATGGCGGCATCACGCTCGTCGATGCCGATTCGTTCCGGGCAACCGGCGGCTTCGATACGTCGCTCAGATATTGCGAAGACTGGTACTGCTGGTGTCGCCTTGCCGCGATCGGCGAGTTCGCATTCGTCCCGGAAATCCTGCTCGACTATCGACTGCACACGGCCAACACGATGAATGCGGCCGTGCGGACGCCGCGGGATTTCTTCCCGGCGGTCACGCGCATCTTCAGCGATGAACTGATCCTGTTCAAACTGCCCGCGGGCGCAACGCCCCGGCTGCGCCGTGCCGCCGAGATTCATCTCATGACCTATTCGGCCACGCAGGCGGTCCGCTACGGCAGATATCGCGACGCCCTCGGCTATCTCGGCATGGTCGGCCGGCGGTCGCTCACGGCGATGCCGCGGTCCGCGGTCAGGATCGCGCTGGCCTATTTCGGCATCTAGGCAGCCGGCGCGGCGTCAGGACGCGATCTTCGAGGCTTCATAGGGCTTCGGCTCGACGCCAAAAGCCGCGAGCGCAGCGCCGAGTGAGACCATCACGGGATGCATCGCGACGACCGCCTTCGACGTCGTCAACAGACCGGCCATGCGAACCAGCGACAGCGGCAACCGTCCGAGCATCTGCGCAAACACCCGCGCCCGCGTCGCCGCACTCCGCGCGGCCTTGTACTGCACGCGATAATTGATCGCACCGATGCGCAGACCGCGCTTTGCGATCCAGCCGAGGCTGGTGCGGTTTTGCGGCACGGTCTCGGTGATGACGGCCTCCGCCGTCCAGTGGAATGTCATGCCGGCATCGCGGCACCGCACGAAGAAATCGCAATCGCCGCCACCGAGGAAATTGAAACGCAGATCGAAGGCTGGACGGTCGAACCGCTCGAACGCGGCGCGCGTGATCAGGCAGTTGCCGCAGCCGTAGATCAGCGGCACCGCGCCGCTGTAATCATAGGCGGGACAGAAGGCAGGGTGACGCGCGAGCCAGGGCTGGCTGTCGTCGTCGAACACCGGCAGCACCGGTCCACCGACCACGTCCGCGCCGGTCGCCTCCGAGGTGCGAACCATCAGCTCGAGCCAGTCGGGCGAGGCGATCTCGTCGTCGTCGATCATCAGGAAGCGGGTCGCGGCGGGAAACAGCGCCTGCGCCGTGTCGAACGCGGCGTTGATCGCCTGGACGTTGCCCTGCCGCTGCTCGACCAGGCAGATGCCCTGGAGCCTGCCGGCGGCGAGAAATTCCGCGGCAACCGGCGCGCTCTCGCGATGCACCGCGTCATTCTCGACCATGACGACCGCGAAGGAGCGCGGGGTGCGCTGGTTGGCGAGCGACTCCAGCGTCAGCCGCAGATGCTGCGGGCGGCGGAAGCAGGGGATACAGACGACGATGCCGACCGACAGGTCGATGACGCGCGAACTCGCCGCGATCTCGCGATTGGGATCGCGCACGGCGTCCGAGATCCGATCGGCGGACAGGTCTGTCGGGATCAGCGTCATGGCGTTCTAGATGCCCGAGATATGTTGAAAAAGCCCTGCGCCGATTGCATGCACCGGCACCGTCCCGCAGCGGCACAGTGCCGCGCGGGACAGATGCGTCCCAAAATGGGCGACCTGCGCGACGCGCAAAACGGCGCCACGCCACGGGTATCCCGGCAATGCAGACCTACCACCATACGCTTAACCGCCTTCGTATGTTTTCACAGCGAGACCATGCGCGCGTGATATTGCAATTTGCAGTCCATCGTCCGGCAACGGCGCGATACGGAAGATGCTGTAGTTAACGCGTGTGCGCATTAACCCGACCGTAAGCACCGTGGCCGGTGAGACGCCGCGGCATCGGATTTGCTCTTCGGGCATGTGAGATTTTTCCTGTAAATTTGAGTCGAACAAGCGCGGTCAAAAAGCATGAACAAGCCAGCCACGATCGATTTCGCGACAGCGACCGAGACCCACGCTCCCGCGCACACCCGGGCGCTGCTTGAGCTGGTCCCCGGCGAGGCCCGTGACAGCCTGCTCGCCATTCACGACGTGCTGCGCCGTGGGCTGCCGCAAGGCCGGCTCGCCACCTACGAGGCCGGCGGCGGCTCCAGCAGCTTCCTGCCCGTGGACGTGCTCAGCCGCAGCCACGTCACCGTCGTCGACATCGACGAGGACCAGATCCGCAACAACACCTACGCCCAGGAGGCGATCCTCGGCGACGTGCAGAGCTATCGCTTCGGTCCCGAAACCTTCGATGTCGTGATCTGCTACAACGTGATCGAGCACCTGCCCGACGTCGAAGCCGCGCTGTTGAACTTCCGCGATGCGCTCAAGCGCGGCGGGATGATCCTGATCGGCGCGCCCAATCCGCGCTCGCTGTCCGGCGTCGTCACCAAATACTCGCCGCACTGGTTCCACGTCTGGTTCTACCGGAACATCCGCGGCATCAAGACCGCCGGCCTGCCGGGCGAGGCGCCGTTCCCGACCTTCTTCCATCCGCTGGTGACGCTGTCGAAGCTCGAAGCGTTCGCGGCCGCCAATGGCCTCGACATGATCTACCGCCGCGAGGTCGAGAGCCCGCGCTATCCCGAGATGCGCCAGCGCAAGCCGCTGTTCGCCGCCCTCGTCGATGCCGGTGCCGCGGTGATGAACGCCGTGCTTCCACGCGGCACCGACGTCCGCCGCGGTGACTATCACGTCATCCTGCGAAGGCGCTGAAGCCCATGACGCGCGCGCGGCCAATCGCCGGACATGCGGCGCCTTGCCGCCACGCTGCCGCGCGCAGTAACGAACCGTTAATCTCTGGGGGACCGGCACATCACAGGCGCCACAACGACGCGCCGAGCGGCATGCGCTTAAACGCTTTGTTTGCCATTTCGGTGAATAGTCCCTCAACGGGTATGGTTAATTTTCCCTGTTGCGTTGATTGGCCCCCTATATCCCGGGTGCGTGGCGTAGAGCGAAGAGTAACCCCTCAGCCCGCGGCAGTTGGAATGGAAGCTGGGGATCATGCTTGACTATAACCAGCCGATAGATCGGGGCAGACCGGAGGCCCCGCAACAGAGGCCGCCGACCGGCTTCAACGTACTGGAGCTCGYCAACCTGCTCTGGCGGCGCAAGATCGCGATTGCGGCGGCCGCCCTGCTTGGCGCAACGCTTGCGGTCACCATCGGCAAAAGCCTGACGCCCCGCTACACCGCCACCGCCCAGCTCTATGTCGACCCCCGCGAGCTTCAGCTCGTCGATCGCGAGCTCACGCCGCGCGCGCAGGACGTCTCCGGCATGTCCATGGTGGTCGAGAGCCAGGCGCGCCTGATCACGTCCAACAGCGTGCTGTTACAGCTGATCCAGCAAGCCAATCTCGACAAGGATCCGGAATTCGGCGGCGGCGACGCCAGGAGCCTGATGTCGTCGCTGATGGGCCTGATCGGCCTGCAACCGCGCGCGCCCTCTGCCGCGGACATCAAAGACGTACAGCTCTCGGCCCTCGACGCGCTGAACCGGCACATCACGATCCGCAAGACCGATAAGAGCTTCATTGTCGACATCGAGGTCTGGTCGACCGATCCGGCCAAGGCGGCGATGCTCGCCAACACGCTGACCAGCGCCTATCTCGCCGAGTCGCGCAACTCGCAGGCTTCGGCCGCACGGCGCGCCACCAGCGACCTGTCCGGCCGCCTGAAGGAGCTGCGCGAGCGGCTGCGCAACGCCGAGACGGCGCTTGCGACCTACAAGGCCCAAAACAATTTCGTCGGCACCCAGGACGCGCTGATCAGCGACCAGCAGCTCTCCGCGAGCAACCAGCGGCTTTCCGCGGCGCGCGCGGCGACGATGGACGCGCAGGCCCGGCTCGACCAGATCGAGGCGAGCCGGCGCACGGCGGCGGATGCCGGTGCGAATTCCGAGGCCCTGCAATCGCCGACCATCGCGAATCTGCGCGCGCAATATGCCGACGCCCGCAAGAAATTCGCGGAGCAGACCGGCGAGCTTGGCCCGCGCCATCCGGCGCTGCGCCAGACCGAGAAGCAGGTCGAGGATCTCAAGCGCACCATCAGCGAGGAGATCGATCGCTTCGCCCAGTCGGCCAAGAACGACCTGACCCGCGCCCGCGACTACGAGGCCTCGCTGAACCGGGCGCTGGAAGCGCAGAAGCGGCAGAGCGTGCAGCTCAGCCAGGCCGCCGTGCGCCTGCGCGAGCTCGAGCGCGAGGCCGATGCCAGCCGCGACGTCTATCAATCCTTCCTCAAGCGCTCGCGCGAGACCGAGGAGCAGGAGACGCTCAACACCTCGGCGGCCCGCGTCATCGGCGAGGCGACCGTGCCGCAGCGGCGCTCGTTCCCGCCGGCGATGAGCCTGTTCGCCATGATCGGCTTCGTCTTCGGCGCCATCGCCGCGTCAAGCTGGTTCGTCGCGGCCGAGCTGCTGCTCGCCGGCGCGCCCACGCCGGCCCGCCGTGAACGCACACCGGCGCCGCAGGCTCCCCGGACTCCAGAAACGTCGCGGCCTCCGGAGATTGCCCGGCCTCAACAGGTTTCGCGATCTCCGGAAGTTGCTCAGGCTCCACCAGAACTTGCCGCGCCACCGCTGCAACCCGCGATACCCGAAAGGCCCCTGATCGAAAAACCGCTGATCGCGCGTCTCCGGGAGGCCGACGTCATCCACACGCTCGGGGCCATTTTCGCCACCGGCGGCGGCGTCGACCTGACACGGCTGGGCTGGCCGACGCTGCGCCCCGGCTTCCCCCTGACGAGCCTGCTCAATGCCTGGCGCGACATGCGCGCAGCCGTGGCCCGGCGTGCCGGCGGCAAGGCAATGCCTGTCGTCGCGCTGCTCGGCACCGGCGAGACCACCGGGCGCAGCGTGACCGCGCTGAACTTCGCGCTCGCCGCCGCACGCGACGGCGCCCGCGTGCTGATGATCGATGCCGACCATCTGGCACATTCGCTCTCGAACAAGGTCAATCGTCCAGGCAAGAGCGAGCCAAGCGCGCGCGGCTGGCTCTCGATCGGCAGCAAGGCCGCGCGCGAGATCAAGACGATCAACGGCATCTCGGTGCTCCCGGCTGCCGAGAGCGACGCCGGCAAGGCTGCGGAAGCCATCCGCAAGGCGGTTGCGCAGGCGCGTTCCGCCGGCGGCTACGACCTCGTGATCCTCGACGGCCCGGCGATGCCGTTCTCGGCCGCCGGCCGCAAGCTGATCGATGGCGCCGATGCGCTGGTCGCAGTGCTACCGACCAGCCTCGACATCAACGACAGCATGGAAGAAATCCTGACCGCGCTCGGCGCCGCCGAGCGCAAGCTCGTCGGCGTCGTGCTCGACGAGCTCACCCCCGCAACCCAAGCGCGCCAGCGAGGCAGACAATATGCTTGAGCGCCGCGTCAATCTGGACGGACGGGCTGCAACCGCCGAAGTGCCGCGGGTCACCGTCGGCGGCCTTCGCATGGCCACGCTCGACCTGGAAGCGACCGCCGATTTCATGATCGAGGCGACCAATCCGGAGCATCGCATCGGCCGTCCGCTGTTCCTGACCTCGGCCAATGGCGAGGTGCTGGCACGCTGCTCGACCGAACCGCAGACCGAGCGCCTGTTCCGCGCCGCCGACCTCATCAATGCCGACGGCCAGCCGCTGGTGGCGGCCTCAAAACTGCAATCCTGGTTTCCGCTGCCGGAGCGGGTCGCGACCACCGACCTGTTCCATGTCGTCGCGCGCAAGGCGGAAGCTGCCGGCCGCACCTTCTACATGCTTGGCGCCAGCGAGGACGAGAACGCGGCAGCGGTCGAGAATGTCCAGCAGCTGTATCCCGACCTCAAGATCATCGGACGCAGCCACGGCTATCTCCGCGGCGACGCCCTGCGCGCGAAAGTCGAGGAGATCAACGCACTCGCACCGGATTATCTTTGGGTCGCGCTTGGCGTCCCCAACGAGCAGGCATTCGTCGAGGAATTCACGCCGCTCCTCACCAATGTCGGCGTCATCAAGACGTCCGGAGGCTTGTTCAACTTCTTGTCGGGCAGCCGGTCCCGCGCTCCGCAATGGATGCAGAAGATCGGGCTGGAGTGGGCCTGGCGCACCTGGCTCGAGCCGCGCCGCCTGTTCTGGCGCTACTTGACCACCAACCCCCGTGCGCTCTATCTCCTCTTCACCCGCAACCGGCCTTTCAATCGCTGAGAGACGTCGAGTAACGACATGACCGATCGACCGAGCGTCCTCGTCACCGGAGGCGCGGGCTATATCGGCTCGCATGCCTGCCGCGCGCTGGCCGCAGCCGGCTACCAGCCGGTCGTTTATGACAATCTCTCGACAGGTCATCGCAACTTCGTTGCCGGCCCGCTGGTGACAGGCGATCTGCTCGACGGCGCGGCGCTGGCGCGCGCCTTCGCCGATCACAAGGTCACGGCGGTGATGCACTTTGCGGCCGCGAGCCTTGTTGGCGAGTCCATGACCGACCCGCAGAAATACTACATCAACAATGTCCAGGGCACGCTGTCACTGCTGCAGGCGATGCGCAACGCAGGCTGCCAGCGTATCGTGTTCTCTTCGACCGGCGCCGTCTATGGCAACGCCGACTCCAGGGAGCTGGCGGAGGATTTTCCCTGCGCGCCGATCAACCCCTACGGCGCATCGAAATGGATGATCGAGCGCATGCTCGCGGATTACCGCGCAGCCTACGGCTTCGGCGCGTTCTGCCTGCGCTATTTCAACGCCAGCGGCGCCGATCCGGCCGGCGGCATCGGCGAGCTGCGTGACAACGAGACCCATCTCATTCCGCGCGCCATGATGGCCTTGCAGGGGCACGTCGACTTTGCGGTATTCGGCGACGACTATGACACGCCCGATGGCACCGCGATCCGCGACTACATCCATGTCACCGACCTCGCCGCGGCCCATGTCGCGGCGCTGAAACTGCTGGAACAGGGCCATGCCGGCGGCAGCTTCAATCTCGGCACCGGTTCCGGCTTTTCCGTGCGCGAGATCCTGACCGCCATCAGGCGGGAGACGGGGCGCGAGGTGCCTCACACCATCAAGCCGCGCCGCGCGGGCGATCCCACCTATCTGGTCGCCGACCCCTCCGCCGCGCGAAAAGTGCTGAACTTCGCGCCGCAGCACTCCGACCTGCCCACCGTGATCCGCACCGCCTGGGCCTGGCACCAGAAGGCGCATCCGCTTAGGTCGCGCTAGACAGCCGTATTGCGCCTTGCAGGCCAGGCCCCCGAGCGGCTAAAGAGACTATCACAGCCGGCGGCGGCAACTTTCCCGACCGCCGCATGTTGTTGTATGGCCGCCGACGGAAGCGGCACACGTGGCTCAGCCAGCAGTGCGGGCCGATTTTTCACAGCGAAGGCCACCATCGAGTCCGCGCATCGGCCTGCTTTCAGGCGCGGCCCAAGGAGCACGGAACGAATGCATCAGGCCGCAAGCCTGCAATTCGAGCGCGTGATGGACGAGCTCGTCCTCTGGCACGCCGTGCCGGAGGACGAACGATCGCCAGCGCCGGCCTGGTGGTGGGGACCGGCGATGGCGGTGTTCGACGCGCACGAGCCGATGCGACACGCCTGGTGTTGTGAGCTCGGCCTGGGCGACGACTCGAGCTTTGCCGAAGGTGCGCAGGTCCTTCTCACGCTGTTCGCCGAGCAAACCTCCCTTCCCTGGCCGGATGATTTTCCGCGCAAGACGGAGATCAAGGCGGACGACGTCCGCGAGCTGCACCCGCAGCCGTCAGACGACGGCGCGTTTCAGCCGTGACGCCACCGCATCGGCCGCGGCCAGGTCCGGCTCCGGCTGGAGCGGCGGCGCGACGGGCAGGAGCATCGGCCGCAGCAGCTCGGCCATCTGCCGCGCCGCCACGGGCTTGGAGATCAGGAAACCCTGCATCTCATCGCAACCATGGGTGCGCAGGAACGCCTCCTGCTCCGCGTTCTCGACGCCTTCGGCGACCACGGTCATGCCGAGCGCCTTGCCCATGCTGATGATCGCCTGCGCGATCGCCTGGTCTTCCGAATCCTGCGGCAGGTCGCGCACGAAGGAGCGGTCGATCTTGATGGTGTCGATCGGGAAATGCTTCATCAGCGACATCGACGAATAGCCGGTGCCGAAGTCGTCGATGGCGAGGCGAATGCCGCGGCTCTGGATGGCGTCGAGCACCTTCAGGGCGCGCCCGACGTTACGCATCATCATGCTCTCGGTGACCTCGAGCTGGAGCAGCACCGGCGACATGCCGGAGGCCGCAAGCGCCTCGTCGACGTCCTGCAACAGATGCTCGTCGGCAAACTGCCGCGGCGACAGGTTCACCGCCATCGACACCGGCAGCAGGCCGCGGCGCTGCCAGGCCATGGCCTGCGCGCAGGCCTCCCTCACCACCCAGCGGCCGATCGGCACGATCAGTCCGGTCTCCTCGGCGAGTGGAATGAACTGCGCCGGCGAGATGCTGCCGAGATCGGGATGCGTCCAGCGCAACAGCGCCTCGACGCCGGTGATCTGGCCGGTCTCCATGTCCACCTTGGGCTGATAGTTCAGCGACAACTGCTCGCGCTCCAGCGCCCGGCGCAGCGCGCTCTCGAGCGACAGCCGTTCGATCGACTGCGTCTTCACCTCCTTGGAGAAGAAGCGGTAGCCGTTCTTGCCGTCTTCCTTGGCGAGATACATCGCCATGTCGGCGTTCTTCGTCAGCGTCTGCGCGTCGGCCCCGTTGGCCGGATACATCGCGATGCCGATCGAGGCCGTGGTGTGGCATTCGTGGCCGGCGAGCTCCATGGGCTGGCCGAGCGCCGCCAGCAGGTCGGTTGCGATCCGCTGCACGTCGTCGATCTCGCCGCACTGGTCGAGGATCACCACGAATTCGTCGCCACCGAGCCGCGCCACCACGTCGCTTGCGCGCAGCGCGTTGCGCAGGCGGTCGGCGACCTCGAGCAGGAGCAGGTCGCCCGCCTCGTGGCCGAGCGAATCGTTGATGACCTTGAAGCGGTCGAGATCGATGAACAGCACCGCAAAACGATGGTCCAGGCGCTGCGCCGCGTCGATCGCCTCGCGCAGCAGCCCGTTGAAGGTCTCGCGGTTCGGCAGGTTGGTCAGGCTGTCGTGCGAGGCGAGGTACTCGATCCGCTCGTCCGCCTTGTTCTTCTCGTCGGCGCGATCGAAATTCTCCATCGCGAAGGAGACGTTGTCGGCGAGACGCTGCAACAGCTCGACGAACTCATCGGTGAAGGTGTCCTGTTCGGTCGACATGTAGATCATGACGCCGACGGGCTTGTCGTGCGCGATCAGCGGCAGCGCCGCGCCGGAGCGCGCGCCGTCGCCTTGCAGGACGGTATGGAACGCGCTCACACGACTGTCATTGACATAGTCGTTGCTGACACAGGGCTGCCTGGTGCGAAACGCCGTGCCGCTCATCCCGCGGCCTTCGGGTCGGTCGGCGTCGATGGAGAGACGGACGTTCCTTGTGGTCTCGGYGGATGGCCCCGCGGCCGCGACGATCTCGAGCTGATCGCTGTCGGCCCTAGCGAGCGCGATGGTCGTCGAGGTGAACTTGCCGCCATTGGACGCAGCCTGACACACCAGATCGAACAGCTCGGCGCGTGACTTCGCCCGCATGATCGCTTCGTTGGTGGCGCTCAGCGCCGCGAACATGCGCGTCAGGCGCTCTTTCTGCGCCTCGGTTCGGGAGCGTTCCTCGGCCCGATCGAAATTGTCGAGCGCAAAAGAGACGTTCTCCGCGAGGCGCCCCAGCAACTGGATGAGGTCAGGCGTGAACGTGCCTTCGTCCGGCGAAAGGAACAGAAGGATGCCGACGGCATCGGTGCCGTTTTTCAGCAGCGGGAAGCAGCCGCCGGATTTCGTCCCTTGATCCCGCGCGATTCGACGCCAGTGCGTCGCGCGAACGTCCGTGAGGAGCTCGTTCGCAACGCAAGGCGCCTTGGTGCGAAATGCAGTTCCGGCGAGCCCCCGTCCTTCGGGCTCGTCGGCGGACGTCGCGAACTGCCAGTTCTCGACGTGACTGCGGCATGCGCCCTTGGTGACGGCGATATCGAGATGGCGCCCCGTCGGGTCGACCATGGCGATGGTTGCGGACGTGAACGTGCCGCCGAGCACCGCCGCCTCGCAAACCGCTTCGAACAGTTCGGCACGCGTCTTCACGCGCATGATCGCTTCGTTGGTCGCGCTCAACGCTTCGAGCATGCCCCGAAGACGATTGCGCTGCATCTCTGCTTTCGCTTTTTCGTCCGAGCGATCGAAATTTTCAAGCGCGAACGCGACATTGGCCTGGAGGCGTTGCAGCAGCTCGACGAATTCTGGCGTGAACGCGCCGCGTTCCGGCGAGTTGAAGAGGAATACCCCTTCGACGCGCTTGCCGTTGAACAGCGGCAGCGCCGCGGAGGATCCGATGCCGTTACGGCGAGCGTTGGCCTGCCAGGGCTTGATCCGCTCGTCGGACAGAACGTCGTTGCTGACCGAGGGCTGGCGCGTGCGGAACGCGGTGCCGGTCAGTCCGCGCCCTTCGGGCACGTGGTCGGAGGTGGAGAACTTGAAGGTGCGAACCTGATCCGCGTTCGGCCCATAGCAGGCGACCACGCGCAGCAGCTCGGCATGATGGTCGACGAGCGCGATGGTGACCGAGGTGAACTTGGCGCCCTTCGCCGTCGCCTCGCAGACCAGATCGAACAGCTCGGCCCGCGACCGCGCCCGCAAGATCGCCTCGTTGGTGGCGCTCAGCGCCGCATACATGCGGGCGATGCGTTCTTCTTCCGCGGCGATCCTGGTCTTGTCGGCCTCACGGTCGAAATTCTCGATCGCGAACGAGACGTTCTCCGCCATGCGCAGCAGCAGCGCGACGACCTCCTCGTCCTTGGCCCACGACCTGCTGACGAAGGCCAACAGCACGCCGACGCTTTCGCCGTGCTTGATCAGCGGCGCGACCACGCAGGCGGCGACACCGGTGTTGACGTTGGCCTGCTCCCACGGCGTTCCCCGGGTCCGGCTGGCGAGATCTTCCTCGACGATGGCTTTCTGCGTCCGGAACACCTCGCCGGAGATGCCCTTGCCGTAGGGGTTTTCCGGATCGATCGAATAGCGCGCCTGGGTGACAAGCTCCAGATTCTGTCCCGTGGAGGCGACCGGCCTCATCCAGTGCGAATCAGGTTCGCGGAGCAGGACGATGGTCGCCAGCGACTTGCCGCTATGGACGGAGGCGTCGCACACGAGCTGGTAGAGCTCCTGCTCGGTCTTGGCGCGGAGAATGGCCTCGTTGGTGGCGCTGATGGCGCCGAACATGCGGTTGAGCCGCCGCGTCGCCCGCTCGCTGGTCTGCCGCGCGGTCTCGCGCGCGAAATTGTCCAGCGCGTAGGTGATGTTGGCCGACATGCGTTCGAACAGCGACACCATCTGCTCGTTCAGCGAGCCGGGCTCGCTGCGCGTCACGTACAGCACGCCGACGCTCTGTCCATTGCACAACAGCGGCAGCGCCGCCGCCGCACCGATATTGGCGCCGGCGGCGCCCTCGCGCCACGCCAGCGAGCGCGGATCGTTCAGATAATCGTTGCTGACGCAGAGCTTGCGGGTGCGAAACGCCTCCCCGCCGACGCCGGATCCTTCCGGCGTCCCGGCCTCCGTGGTGATCATGATCGCGCGCAGCCGGGCAACGTCGTCGCCGCARCCGGCCGCAAACCGCAGCCGTCGGCCGTCCGGCTCGGCCAGGAACACGGCGACCGCCATGAAGTCCCCGCTCGAAAACCCGGCGTCGCAGACCTTCTGGTACAGCTCGTCCGGCGATTTCGCGTACAGGATCGCTTCGTTGATGGCGCTCAACGCTGCAAAGGTGCGCGCGAGGGTCGTCTGCACGATCTCAACTCCCGGGCATTTCTGCCTAATTCTCCCGGGTGCTTTATGAACGGCCATCGCCTAAGTGGTCGTTATTGCGCGCCGCAAACCGTCGATCAAAGTGAACGAGCAGCGAATGAGCGGCCCAAAACTGTCCGGAATCCCGCCGCACGGGATGGCAGGTTCGACGAAAGGCGCGTTCGCTTTACGAATTTGCAGCCCTGTATTGGTTTACGGGAGATTGATATCGCACCTGTGCTTTGAGACGATGGCACCCAACAACCAGCGCCCGCCAAGAGCGATGACAAGGGCGATGACCTGAGGAAACGCCATGCCGATCGTCACGGCCGACCGCCTCACGCGCATCAGCGCCGCGCTGCTCCGCGCCGCCGGGGCCTCCGAGGAAGAGGCCGACGCCGTCGCGACCGGCTGCGTCAACGCCAACCTCGCCGGCCACGATTCCCACGGCGTGATTGCTGTTCCAACCTATATCGACCGCATCAAGGCCGGACACATCGTTCCTGGCGCGAAATGGACCATCGTCCAGGAATCACCGACCACGACCGTGATCGACGGCCATTGGGGTTTCGGCTTCCACGTCAACGCCAGGGCCATGGCGCTGACGATCGAGAAGGCGAAGACGGCGAACGTCGCCGCCTGCACCGTGTTTCGCCAGAGCCATGTCGGCCGCCTCGCCGCCTACCCGTTGATGGCGATGCGCGAAGGCATGATCGGCATTGCCACCGCCGATTCCGGCCGCTCCCCGAAACACGTGGCGCCGTTCGGCGGCAAGGAGGCGCGGCTCGGCACCAACCCGATCTCGATCGCGGTACCGTCCGACCTCGACGCGCCGTTCTATCTGGACATGGCGACCTCGGCGGTCGCGGCCGGCAAGATCCAGCTCGCGGTCGCCCGCGGCGAGGCGATTCCCAACGGCTGGATCATTGATGCCGAGGGGCGGCACACCACCGACCCGACCCAATACCGCAAGGGCGGCGCGCTGCTGCCGCTCGGCGGCACCGAGGGCTACAAGGGCAGCGGTCTCGCCGCCATGGTCGAGGTGCTCTGCGGCCTGCTCACCGGTCTCGGCTTCGGCGTCGAGCCGACCGGCCGGCACAATGATGGATGCTTCATGGCGGTGTTCAATGTCGCCGCATTCCGCCCGCTGCAGGAATTCAAGCGCGAGGTCGGCGAGTTCGCGCGCTATCTCAAATCGACGCCGCCGTCCGAAGGCAGCAAGGGCGTGTTCTATCCCGGCGAGATCGAGGGTCTGCGCGAGCAGCAGCGCCTGCGCGATGGCATCGAGATCGAGGACGCGACCTGGGAGAAGCTGCGCGCGCTGGCGCGCGAGTACAGGCTCGACACGGTGCTCGATCTGGCCTGACGGAATTTGGAGAACAGCAGCATGACGCGGCAGATGATACTGGTCGGCTTCCTCCAAGCGCAGAACTGCACCAATCTGCCGAGCTCCTGGCGACATCCGGACTCGCGCGCGGATTCGATGTCGGCGGACTACTACCAGGAGATCGCAAGAATCCTCGAAGCCGGCAAATTCCACATGGCGTTCTTCGACGACCGCCTGGCGATGCCGGACCGCTATGGCAACGACCACGCCCACACCGTGGAATACGGCATCCGCTGCGTGAAGATGGATCCGCTGATCGTGCTGACCACGATGGGCCTGGTCACCGACAAGCTCGGGTTGGGGGCGACCTGCTCGACCACCTATTACGAACCTTTCGACGTCGCCCGCCGCTTCGCCACGCTCGACCTGATGTCGGGCGGTCGTGCCGGCTGGAACGTCGTCACCTCGCTCAATGACGGCGAGGCGCTCAACATGGGCAAGGACTCCCATCCCGAGCACGACTCCCGCTACGACCGCGCCGACGAGTTCATGGAGGTCGTGCTCGGCCATTGGGACACCTGGGAGGACGGCGCGCTCATCATGGACAAGCAGAGCGGCCGCTTCGCCGATCCATCCAAGGTGAAGCGGCTCGACCACAAGGGTCCGACCTTCAAGTCGCGCGGACCATTCACGGTGCCGCGCTCGGACCAGGGCCATCCCGTGATCATCCAGGCCGGCGCGTCGGGCCGCGGCCAGCGCTTTGCCGGCCGATGGGGCGAGGTGATCTTCACTGCGGCCCGCAATCTCGCAAGCGCCAAGGAAGGCTATGCGGCCGTGCGCAACGAGGCCGCCAAGGCCGGCCGCGATCCGGACCAGATGTTCCTCTGCAACCTGACGACGCCGGTCTGCGCTGCGACCAGGTCTGAGGCCGAAGACAAGATGGCGCTGATCAACAAGCTTCCGCTCCAGATCGACGCGCTGTCGCTGCTGGCCGAAGCCCTCAACTACGATTTCGGCTCCAAGGATCTCGACGCGCCGCTGACGACGGAAGAGCTGAAGAGCATGCAGGGCATCCTCGGCATCCGCGACGGCGTGCTGAAGAATTCAGGCAAGAGCAACCCGAGCGCGCGCGACTTCGTCACCTTCTCCGGCCGTGGCCAGGTTCAGGACGCGATGGTCGGCGGCCCCAGGGAGATCGCGGACAGGCTGGAGGAAATGTTCGTCGAGCGCGGCTGCGACGGCTTCGTCATCGCCGCGACCTATGTGCCCGGCTCCTATGCCGATTTCGTCCGCCACGTCGTGCCGGAATTGCAGCGCCGCGGCTTGTTCCAGAAGGACTATCGCGGCAAGACGCTGCGAGAAAATCTCGGGCTGAAGCGGCCGGCCGCCGGCGCCTGGAAGGTGAAGCCGCGCGATGCTGCCGAATAACAACGAGGACACCACATGCGCTGGCTGAAATTCACCGCCTTGGACAAGACCTCCTGGGGGATCGTTGAAGGCGACAGGGTCATCGCAGTCGACGGCGATCCCTTCGGCGAATGGCAGCGCACCTCACGCACGCATCCGCTTAGCGACGTCAAGATCGAGCTGCCGCTGATCCCGCGCACCTTCTATTGCGTCGGCTTGAACTATCTGAAGCATTTGAAGGAGGCGGCGGACAAGCGCGGCGAGGTGCCGGCTGTCCCTGATAGACCCGAGATCGGCTATCGCGCCCAGAACGCGCTGATCGCGCATGACGAGGACGTCGTGATCCCGTCCTTTGCGACGGACAAGATCCACTACGAAGGCGAGCTCGTCGTCGTCATCGGCAAGAAGGTGAAGCATCTCACCACGCAGAATGCGATGGATTGCGTGTTCGGCTACACCATCGGCAACGACGTCAGCGAGCGCAGCTGGCAGAAAGCCGATCGCAGCCTGTGGCGCTCGAAGAACGCCGACACGTTCAAGCCGATGGGCCCGTGGATCGAGACCGAGGCCGATCTCGCGAAAATGGAGACCGTCGTCCGGGTCAACGGCAACGAGACCAACCGCTTCCACACCAACGACATGATCTTTGGCGTGGTGCCGTTCCTGGTCGAGTTGACCAAGTACTTTACGTTGTGGCCGGGCGACGTGATCTGGATGGGCACGGACGGCGCCTCGCCGGACATCAAGCATGGCGACGTCGTCGAGATCGACATCACCGGCATCGGCACGCTGCGGAACCGGTTTGTGCGGCAGGGACGTTAGATCAGATGGTGGCGCCTGAGCGGCCCTTCACATGGTCGATGAAGGCCCGCAGCTTCGGCATGATCTGCCGGTGGCCGGGATAGTACAGAAACACACCTGGCGTCATCGGCGCGAATTCCTCCAGCACCTGGACGAGCTTTCCCGTCGCCATGGCGCCGGTGGCCAGCGGTGCAGGCACTTGCGCAAGACCCACACCTTCGATGGCGGCGCCGAGCATCGTCGGAAAGTCATTGGCGATGAAAGGCCCCGAAACGACGATCTCGATCGAACGACCGCTGTCGTCGAGCGACCATGATGCGAGCGCGCCGTTCGATCGTCGCAATCTCAAGCATGCGTGCTCGCGCAGATCGTCCGGCCGTTCGGGCCGGCCGCGGCTGGCGAGGTAAGCCGGGCTGCCGACGATAATGAGGGGTAGCGGCTTCGTCAGGCGCACCGCGACCATATCGGGGGCGATGAACTGGCCCAACCTGATGCCGGCATCAAAACTTTCGGCTGCGAGGTCGACCAGCTCTTCGCTTGCGGCAAGCTCCACCTCAATCTCGGGAAACGCCCGGCAGAACGACGCGATCAGCGGCTCCAGCAGGATCGGCACGACCGAGCGCGGTACGGTGAGACGCAGGAGCCCGGCCGGTCGTTGTCCGAGCTCGCGCGCCGCACCGCTTGCGGCGACGAGCTCCTCGAAGGCAGGTCTTGCGCGCGCAAGGAATCTTTCGCCGGCTTCGGTCAAACCGACGCTGCGGGTCGTGCGGATGAAGAGTGCGGCGCCGACGCGCGCCTCGAGCGCGCGTACGGCCTGACTGATGGCCGACGGCGTCACCCCGAGTTCAGCGGCCGCTCGGCGGAAACTGCGGTGGTGGGCGACGCTCAGGAACGCCTCCACGCCATCGAGCGCGCCGTGCCTGACTGTGAAGTTCTGCTTCATAGCCCATCAACATTATCGCGAATAGTAACTCGCGGAAAGCGGTCTTAAATCCGAACTGCAAATGAGCCCGCACCGCCTGTGCGCCGACATTTGCAACATCGGGGCGGCCGCCGTGACCGGAGACATCAAGTCGATGAAGACAATCCGCAACGTCGTCCTGGCACTTACCCTCTCACTGACAGGTGCTGCTTCCATGGCCGATCCTTCATTTGCCCAATCACAGACCGCGTCGCCGACAACCGGGGTCATGGTCATCCTGACCGTCAAGGCGGGCGTTACCCGCGAACAGGTCATGGCCGTCATGCCCGACGAGATCAGGCAGACGGTTCAGCTCTATCTCAACGGAACGGTTCGCGAATGGTATTCGCGAGCCGATGGGCGCGGAGCCGTGTTCCTGCTGAATGTCACGGATGCTGCTGAGGGACACGCGATCATGGATGGCCTGCCGCTCGCCAGGCAAAAGCTCGTGGACCACGAATACATCGCAGTCGGTCCGCTCATGCCGCTCCGCCTGCTCATGACCAAACCCTGAGCGCCGGCCGACGTCGTACCGACTGGCTTCGACCTCACCCGACCGGACAGGTCGTCACAAGGGAATCCGAACGTGCCGCCAAACTTCAACCTTCCGTTCGTGCTGAGCGTCGCCGGCGCTTTCCTGACAAGCGCGGTGGTGGCTGCTATCTACGTCTGGCCGGTACTCCGCGCCATGCCGCGCTATGAGGCCCTGAGACTTCTCGCTGCCTTCCATGCGTTCAGGTTCCTGGGCATGAATTTCATGGTGACGGGATTCGTATCAGCGGAGTTGAGCCCGACTTTCGCCGCCGAGGTCGGATGGGGGGATCTCATTGCCGCCTCTCTCGCGCTCGCGTCAATCGCAGCACTCTCCTGGCGATGGTCGATCGCAATTCCGGTGGTCTGGACGTTCAACGTCTGGGGCACGCTGGATCTCTTGAATGCGTACTACATGGGCGTGACGAAAATCCAGGATCCCGGCCTGTTCGGCGCCGGCATTTATATTCCAGCCCTCTACGTGCCGCTGCTGCTCGTCAGCCATGTTCTTGTTTTCATGATTCTATTGAGGGCCGGATCAGAAGAAAAAGCGGCCTGACGCGGCGAGAGGATTGTCATCCGCCGGCCGCGATGTCGTGCGTCCACTGCAACCGGCCTCTCATGAAGGAACGCAGATGAACAGCGATGCTGCTTCCGTTGCCGCCCCGGCCCAGCCTCCCATCCGGCTCGGCTTGATGTGGACCGTTCTATTCACGATCCTGTGGACCTGGCGGCATCGGACAGCACCGAGGAATACGGTTGCTTCATCGCTATCCGCTCGCGGAGACGAGAGCAATTGAAGCCGTCTCAAAACGGCAGCGCCACGCTGGTCTTGATCTCCTTCAACACCACGTTGCTGCGGACGTAGCGGATGCCGGGAATGCGGAACATGAATTCGTCGAGAAACCTGTTGTAGGCCGCCATGTCCTGCACGACGACGCGCAAATGATAATCGGCGTCGCCCGTGGTCGCAAAACACTCCAGCACTTCGCGCCGCGTGGTCACCCGCGCGACGAACTCGTCGACGAATTTGGCATCGTGCCGCTCCAGCGAGACGTGGAGGATGGCGGACATCGCAAAGCCCGCCTGCTCGCGCGCGACCAGCGCCGCATAGCCCTGGATGACACCGGTGTCCTCGAGTGCGCGCACCCGCCGCCAGCAGGCCGAGGTCGACATGCCGACCTCCTCGGCCAGCTGCTGGTTGGTGGCGCGGCCGTCGTTCTGGAGATGAGCGAGAATCCGTGCGTCCTGGTCTTCGATCATGGGAGCTCTCCAATCGGTGAACTCTACCGAAATTCGTGCATATTTGCAAAAATCTACCGGAATACCGGTTAAATCAGGGTGATCAGGTAAGACTTACCAGCCTCGCGGGCATAACCTTCTCCTTGTCGGCAGGGATGCCGCGCGAGGCCCGCCATGGACGCCATTCCGTCACTCGACACCTACGACCTCTCCGACCGCTACGACCGCGAGGAGGGCCGCGTCTTCCTCACGGGCACGCAGGCGATCGTCCGCATCGCGCTCGACCAGGCGCGGCGCGACCGCGCCGCGGGGCTCAACACCGCCGGCTTCATCTCCGGCTACCGCGGCTCGCCGCTCGGCGGAATCGATATCGAGCTCTGGCGCATCACGGAGCGGCTGAAGCGGGACCGCATCGAATTTCTCCCGGCCGTGAACGAAGACCTCGCCGCGACTGCGGTGCTCGGCTCGCAGCAGGTCGAGACCCAGGCCGACCGCGAGGTCGATGGCGTGTTCGGGCTCTGGTACGGCAAGGGCCCCGGCGTCGACCGCTCCGGCGATGCGCTCAAGCACGGCAATGCCTACGGCTCCTCGCCGCATGGCGGCGTGCTGGTGGTCGCCGGCGACGATCATGGCTGCGTGTCCTCCTCGATGCCGCACCAGTCCGACGTCGCCTTCATGAGCTGGTTCATGCCGACGCTGCATCCGGCCGACGTCGGCGAATATCTCGCCTTCGGTGAATATGGCTACGCGCTGAGCCGTTTCTCCGGCATGTGGGTCGGCTTCAAGGCGATCTCGGAGATCGTGGAGTCCGGCGCATCCGTCGCGCTGCGCCCGCCGCGCGCCTTCCGCACGCCGGACTTCACGCCGCCGCCGGGCGGACTGCATTATCGCTGGCCCGATCTGCCGGGGCCGCAGATCGAGGAGCGGCTGGAGGCGAAGAAGCATGCCGTTTACGCCTTCGCAAAGGCCAATCCGATCGACCGCCACATCTACGACATTGCCAATGCCACCTACGGCATCGTCACCACCGGCAAGGCGCATCTTGATCTGATGGAGGCGCTGCGGCTGATGGGGCTGGACGAAGCCGCGTGCCGCAGCATCGGCATCGACATCTACAAGATCGGCATGGTCTGGCCGCTGGCGCTGCATGACGCCATGGACTTCGTGAAGGGCAAGCGCGAGATTTTGGTGGTCGAGGAGAAGCGCGGCATCATCGAGAGCCAGTTCAAGGAATATTTCTATGACTATCCGGGCGCGAAGCCCGAGCGCATGGTCGGCAAGCACGACGAGCGAGGGGCGCGGCTGATCTCCTGGATCGGCGAATTGTCGCCGCGCGCGCTGGCTTCCGTGCTGGCGCGCCGGCTCGATCCGATGTTTCCGGGCCTCAATCTGGCCGCGCGCGCGGCCGCCCTGTTGCCGGAGGCCGAGCGCACGATCAATGTCAGCGGTGCCACCCGCACGCCCTATTTCTGCTCCGGCTGCCCGCACAACACGTCCACGAAAGTGCCGGAGGGTTCAAAAGCGCTGGCCGGCATTGGCTGCCACTTCATGGCGAGCTGGATGGACCGCGAGACCTCGTCGCTGATCCAGATGGGCGGCGAAGGCGTCAACTGGGCGGCCTCGTCGAGATTCACCGGCCACAAGCACGTGTTCCAGAATCTCGGCGAAGGCACCTACTACCATTCGGGCTCGATGGCGATCCGGCAGGCCATCGCCGCCAAGGCCAACATCACCTACAAGATCCTGTTCAACGACGCGGTGGCCATGACCGGCGGCCAGCCGGTCGACGGCCCCATCAGCGTACATGCGATTGCGCACAGCGTGCGCGCCGAAGGCGTGGCCCGCATCGCGCTGGTGTCGGACGATCCCTCGCAGTTTGCGCCGGCAGACTTGCCCATCGGCGTGAGCATTCATCCGCGCGAGGAGATGGACGCCGTGCAGCGCGAGCTGCGCGACGTGTCAGGCGTCTCCGTGCTGATCTATCAGCAGACCTGCGCCACCGAGAAGCGGCGGCGGCGCAAGCGCGGGCAGATGGCCGACCCCAAGCGCTTCGCCTATATCAACGATCTCGTTTGCGAAGGCTGCGGCGACTGCTCGGTCGAGTCCAATTGCCTGAGCGTCGAGCCGAAGGAGACGCCGTTCGGCCGCAAGCGGCAGATCAATCTGTCGTCCTGCAACAAGGATTTCTCCTGCCTCAACGGCTTCTGCCCGAGCTTCGTCACCGTCGAAGGCGCCACGCGCCGGGCGAAGACGGCGAGCCGGATCGACGCCGCCGGCCGCGCGGCCACCCTGCCCCTCCCCAGCTCCGCCACACGCGACCGTCCGTACGATTTGCTGGTGACCGGGGTCGGCGGCACCGGCGTCATCACAGTCGGCGCGTTGATCGGCATGGCCGCGCACCTCGAACGCCGCGGCGTCTCGGTGCTGGACTTCACCGGCTTCGCGCAGAAATTCGGTCCCGTGCTGAGCTATATCCGCCTCGCTGCCAGCCCGGAAGCGCTGCACCAGGTGCGGATCGACCAGGGCGCGGCCGATGCGCTGATCGGATGCGACGTCGTCGTCAGCTCCTCGCCGAAAGCGTCCGGCACCTACCGGCGCGGCACGCGTGCCGCCGTCAACACGGCGGAGATGCCGACCGGCGACGTCGTCCGCTTCCGCGACGCCGATCTGGCCTCGCCCGCCCGCCTGCGCGCGATCAGCCGCGTGATCGGCGACGGCAATCTCGACAGCATCAACGCGAACGGACTCGCCGAACGCCTGCTCGGCGACGCCGTCTATGCCAACATCATCATGCTCGGCTTTGCCTGGCAGCACGGACTGGTGCCGATCTCGCTGCCGGCGCTGCTGCGCGCGATCGAGCTCAACGGCGTCGCGGTCGAACGCAACAAGCAGGCGTTTGCCTGGGGCCGGATCGCGGCCGCGGATCCGGACTTCCTGCCGACATCGGACGGCGCGCCGGCACGAGAGACGCTCGATCAGCTCATCGACCGGCGCACCGAATTTCTCACCGCCTATCAGGATGCCGCCTACGCGGCGCGCTATCGGGCAACCGTCGCAAAGGTCCGCAACGCGGAGGCCGCGCTGAACAGCGAGGTGCTGACCGACGCGGTTGCGCGCGCCCTGTTCAAGCTGATGGCCTACAAGGATGAATATGAGGTGGCGCGCCTGCACATGCGGAGCGGCTTCCTCGACGAATTGAAGCGTGAATTCGAGGGCGATTTCAGGGTGAATTACCATCTTGCACCGCCCTTGCTGCCCTCGAAGCGCGACGCCCGCGGCCGTCCGCGCAAGCGCGCCTTCGGCCAGTGGATCCAGATGCCGCTCGAAGTGCTGGCGCGGTTGAAGGGTTTGCGCGGCACGCCGTTCGATCCGTTCGGCTACACGGCGGAACGGCGCGCCGAGCGGGAGCTGATCGCCTGGTACGAGGAATTGATCGCGCAGATGCTCGAAGGCCTCGACGCCACGCACCTGCCTGACCTCATCGCGATCGCCAGGGCGCCGATGGATATCCGCGGCTATGGCCCGGTGAAGGACGCCGCCATTGCGAAGGTGAAGACCGAGGTGGAACGGCTGCTCGCGGCTTCCGCGGCGTCGCCGTCACCAAAAATGCGGGCCCACGGTTGACGCAAAGCCGGCGAGGCCTCAGCCTCGCCTCCTTGAAGGAGCACCCTCATGGTGCCCCTGCAATCGGGTGACGCATCATGGATTTTGACCAGTTGACCCTGACCCAGGCCGCGGCCGAGCTTCGCGCCGGAAAAGTCACGAGCACCGCGCTCACCACGGAAGCCCTTGCCCGCGCCAAAGCCAACACGGATCTCAACGCCTTCGTCACCGTGGACGAGGCCGGCGCCCTGAAGGCCGCGGCTGCGTTCGACGCAACGGGCGACAAGACAAAACCGCTCGGCGGCGTTCCCATCGTGATCAAGGACAACATCGAGGTGGCCGGCTTGCCCTGCAGCGCAGGAACGCCGGCGCTCATGAGCTTCGTCCCGAAAGGCGACGCCCCCGTGGCAGCAAGGCTGCGTGCCGCCGGCGCGATCATCATCGGCAAGACCAGCATGCACGAGCTCGCCTTCGGCATTTCCGGCTACAACACCGCGTTCAAGACCGGCTCCGAATACGGCGTGCGCAATGCCTATGACAGGCGCCTGATCGCGGGCGGTTCGTCCTCCGGAACGGGGGCCGCGATCGGCGCGCGGATCGTCGCCGGAGGCCTCGGCACCGACACCGGCGGCTCGGTCAGGGTGCCTGCCGCACTGAACGGATGCGCCTCGCTGCGTCCGACCGTCGGACGCTATCCGCAAGACGGCATCGCGCCGATCTCCCACACCCGCGACACCGCAGGGCCAATGGCTGCGACCATGGCCGATGTCGCGTTGCTCGACCGCGTCATTGCTGGCGGTGAGCCCGTTGCGCCGGCCGATCTGAAGCAGGTCCGCATCGGCATCGTGAAGACCATGCTGGCCAATCTCGATGCCGACACCGAAGCCGCCTTCCACGCGGCGGTCGCGCAGATGAAAGCGCAGGGCATCACGATGATCGAGATCGAGATGCCGCAACTCGCCGAGCTCAACGGCCAGGCCAGCTTTCCCGTCGCGCTGTACGAGGCCTATGACGACCTGGTCGCCTATCTCGCACACACCGGCACCGGTATCACCGTCGAAGCGCTGGCAAAGGAGATCGCCAGCCCCGACGTGAAGGGCACCTATGACGGCCTGGTGATCCCGCGCGAGCTGTTCGGGCCCGACAACACGCTGGTCGATGCCAAGCCGGTTTATGACCACGCAATCAAGACCGCGCGCCCGGCGCTGCAAGCGCTCTACGAGAGCACCTTTGCCGGCAACAGGCTGGACGCCATCGCCTTCCCGACCACGCCACGCGTCGCCATTGCCTCCGGTCCCGACTCCAGCAGTCTCGAAAATTTCGGCCTGTTCATCCAGAACACCGATCCCGGCAGCAATGCCGGCATTCCCGGCATCCAGATTCCGATCGCGCTTGGCGCCACGAGCCAACTGCCTGTCGGTCTCGAACTCGACGGCCCGGCCGGAAGCGACCGCCGGTTGCTTGCGATCGGCATCGCGCTCGACGCCGTATTCGGACGGCTGCCGCCGCCGTCGCGCTAGAGCGTTGCGGGTCCGAGATCCTTGTAGGGTGGGCAAAGCGAAGCGTGCCCACCTCTTGTAGATTCGCAGGAAGATGGTGGGCACGGCGCAAGCGCGCCTTTGCCCACCCTACGGTGTGCCGCCGCGCCAGTCATGAATACGGATTGATCAGCTTCTGCTGTTCGGCGCTGTGGTGCACGAGCATGTCGATGAAGGTCCTGACCTTCGCCGACAGATGATGCTTGTGCGGATAGACCGCGTTCATCGACATCTCGACAGGACGATATTCGGGCAGGAGCCGAACGAGGTGACCGGCTTCGAGATCGTCCCGAATGAGAAACCCGGCCATCAGACAGACCGCGGCGCCTTGCAGCGCCACCTTCCGCAAGGCCTCACCGCTGTTGGTGATGAAGCTGCCGGAGATCCGTACCGATGCCGGCGCGCCCTTGCGATCGAAGAAGCGCCAATCATCGCCGAAGGGATAATTCACGTGACGGCCGCAATTGTGCGCGGTGAGCTCATCGAGCTTCCGCACGCGACCATGCCTCTCGAGATAGTCGTGCGAGCAGCACAGCACGTGGCGCCAGGTGGCGAGACTGCGGACGATCAGGCTCGAATCCGGCGGTGGGGTCATGCGCACCGCAACGTCATACCCTTCCTCGATGAGGTCGACGTCGGCTTCGCCCATGCGCAGATCGATCTTGAGCTCTGGATAGGTCGACAGGAGTTTCGCCACGATGGGCGTGACAAACGGCACCATGTGCGTGGCGACGTGGATCCGTAGCGTGCCGCGGGGCACCGACTGCAATTCGCTCGCGATATCGTCGGCCTGTTCGATATCGGCGAGGATCTGGACGCAGCGGTCGTAATAGGCCTTGCCGATCTCGGTGAGGTTGACCTTGCGCGTGGTGCGCTGAAGCAGCCTCACCCCGAGCCGGTCTTCCAGCGCCTGAACATGATTGCTCACCATGGTGGTCGACATGTTGAGCTTGCGGGCTGCGGCAGAGAAGCCGCCGGTCTCGACCACCCGGCTAAAGACTTCGAGGCTGGTCAATCGGTCCATGCCGCCTGATTATCCGCTCTTGATCGATAATCTCAAGGAATTCGCCCCGATTATCTACCAGATCATCCCGCGTGCGGCATCGCGCAGGCGTTGGCAGCAATCGCTCGACAGGCGCGGCAATCGCTCTGGGGCAGTCGCACGTCTGGTTGGGTAGACCATACACACCTCAGGCGAGGTCCGCGGACTATCCACTCCGAGTGGATAATCCTTCTAGCATTTCGCCGATTATCGCTCGAACTGGAAAGACCGATAGTCCCTGCCAGCCGATAGGAGACCGTCATGTCCGAGATGCCCCGCACCGAAAAATTCCAGCAAGCGACTGAAATAACTCAAGATTATTCCAAGTCACCGCTGCCTATGCCGGTCCGGAACAGGGTCCGGCACGCGGCCTTGGTGCTCGCGCTCCTCGCAGGCACGGCAGCGACTGTCTATTACGGCCACGACTACTGGACCAACGGCCGCTATCTCGAGACGACCGACGACGCCTATGTGAAGGCGGACTCGACGATCGTCGCGCCGAAGGTTTCCGGCTACATCGCGAAGGTCCTGGTCGGCGACAACGAAAAGGTCAAGGCCGGACAGTTGCTGGCGAAGATCGACGACCGCGACTTCAAGGCGGCGCTCGACCAGGCCCGCGCCGATGTCGCGGCGGCGGAAGCCTCGGTGCGCAACCTCGATGCCCAGCTCGAGCTTCAGCAGCCGATCATCGAGCAGAGCACGGCCGATGTCACGGCTGCGGACGCCAATCTGAAATTCGCGCAGGAAGAGCGCGCCCGCTACGACGACCTGATGAAATCGGGCTCCGGCACGATTCAGCGCGCGCAGCAGACCGATGCGGCGCTACGCGCCAGCAGCGCGCAGTTGCAGCACGCCAAGTTCGGTCTGCTGGCGGCGCAGCGCAAGGTCGACGTGCTCACCACCCAGCGCGCCCAGGCCACGGCCCAGCTCGAACGTGCCCGTGCGGTCGCGCAGCAGGCTGAGCTCAACCTCTCCTACACCGAGATCACCGCACCGGTCGACGGCACGGTCGGCGCCCGCAGCTTGCGCGTCGGCCAGTTCGTGCAGGCCGGTACGCAGTTGATGGCGGTGGTGCCGCTCGATGCGGTCTATGTGGTCGCCAACTTCAAGGAGACGCAGCTCACCCATGTCCGTCCCGGCCAGCCGGTCGAGCTGCGCGTCGACAGCTTCCGCGGCCAGACCCTGCGCGGTCATGTCGACAGCCTGTCGCCGGCCAGCGGGCTCGAATTCGCGCTGCTGCCGCCCGACAACGCCACCGGCAATTTCACCAAGATCGTGCAGCGCGTCCCGGTGAAGATCGTGCTCGACGATCACAGCCTGACCGGCCTGTTGCGGCCGGGCATGTCCGCGGTGCCAACGGTAGACACCAAGCAGGCGGTGCTGGCCGAACGCGAGACGGCTAGGCGCATCGCCGACAACACCTCTCGCCCGAACGGCGGCTGACCTCAGGGGGCATGCGGCAGGATTGTCAAACCCTGCCGGATGATCCTTCCAGAACTCCGCCGATTATCGAAACCATCCGCCTAATGCATCCTGTCTCCGTAACCGAGACGAGGCTTCCATGAGCACGCTCCAACCGGCCATCAACGCCGCCTCCGCCGCCAACCTCCCCGCGCCGGCCGCGGCCCCCACGACTCCGGCCGTGTTGGCCAAGACCTGGATCGCAGTGATCGGCGCGACGCTCGGCGCCTTCATGGCGGTGCTGAACATCCAGATCGTCAACGCCTCGCTCGCCGATATCCAGGGCGCGATCGGCGCCGGAATCGACGACGGCGGCTGGATCTCGACGTCCTATCTGATCGCAGAGATCGTGGTGATCCCGCTGTCGGGGTGGCTCGCCCAGGTGTTCTCGATCCGCATCTACCTCCTCACCAACGCGATCCTCTTCCTGGCTCTGTCGGCAGCGTGCGCGCTGGCGCAGGACCTGCCGCAGATGATCGTGCTGCGCGCGGTGCAAGGTTTTACCGGCGGCGTGCTGATCCCGATGGCCTTCACGCTGATCATCACGCTGCTGCCGCGTGCCAAGCAGCCGATCGGCCTGGCGCTGTTCGCGCTGTCGGCGACGTTTGCGCCGGCGATCGGCCCGACCATCGGCGGCTATCTCACCGAGAATTTCGGCTGGCAGTACATTTTCTACGTCAACCTCGTGCCCGGCGCGATCATGGTCGGCATGCTCTGGTACGCGCTGGATGCGAGGCCGATGAAGCTCTCGCTGCTGCGCGAGGGCGACTGGGCCGGCATCATCACCATGGCGATCGGCCTGTCCGCGCTCCAGACCGTGCTGGAAGAAGGCAACAAGGACGACTGGTTCGGCTCACCCTTCATCGTCAAGCTGTCGGTGATCGCCGCAGTCGCGCTGACCGTCTTCCTGATCATCGAGCTCACGGTCAAGAAGCCGCTGTTGAACCTGCGCCTGCTGGTCCGCCGCAATTTCGGCTTCGGGATGCTCGCGAATTTCCTGCTCGGCATCGCGTTGTACGGTTCGGTGTTCATCCTGCCGCAATATCTGTCGCGCATTCAGGGTTACAATGCCGAGCAGATCGGCATGGTGCTGGCCTGGACCGGATTGCCGCAGCTCGTGCTGATCCCGCTGGTGCCGCGCCTGATGCAGCGGTTTGACGCGCGGATCATCATCGGTGTCGGCTTCGTGCTGTTCGCGGCGTCCAACTTCCTGAACATCTATATGACCAGCGATTATGCTGCCGATCAGCTGCTCTGGCCTAACGTGGTCCGCGCCATCGGCCAGGCGCTGGTGATGGCGCCGCTCTCGGCGGTCGCGACCGCCGGCATCGAGGCGGAGAACGCGGGCTCGGCGTCCGGCCTGTTCAACATGATGCGCAATCTCGGCGGCGCCGTCGGCATCGCGCTGCTCCAGACCGTGCTGACCAAGCGCGAGCAGTACCACTCCAACGTGCTGATGCAGTCGGTCTCGGTGTTCGAGCAGGCCACCCGCACCCGGCTGGAGCAGCTCACGCAATATTTCGTCAACCACGGCATCCTCGACCGCGCCGACGCCTCGCATCGCGCCTATGTCGCGATCGGCCATATCGTGCAGAAGCAGGCCTACATCCTCGCCTTCAGCGACACCTTCTATCTGCTCGGCATGGCACTGATCGTCGCCCTGATCGCAACCCTCTTCCTGAAGAAGCCCGGCCACACCTCGGCCGGGGGAGCCCACTGACCTCAACTTGAAGGAGCAAGGAGAACGACCATGAAGCCCCGCATGAATTTCTACCAGGCCGCCCCCGACACGATGAAAGCGCTGATGGCGCTGGAAGAGCAGATCCAGTCCACGGGACTTGAGAAATCGCTGATCGAGCTCGTCAAGATCCGGGCGTCGCAGATCAACGGCTGCGCCTTTTGCATCAACATGCACACCGAGGACGCTCGCAAGCGCGGCGAGACCGAGCAGCGCATCTACCTGCTGAATGCCTGGCGCGAATCCCCGCTCTATACCGACCGCGAACGCGCCGCGCTGGCGTGGACCGAGTCGGTCACGCTGATCTCCGAGACGCATGCCCCGGACGACGTCTACGAGCAGGTCCGTGCGCAGTTCTCCGATGCCGAGACGGTGAACCTGACCATGCTGATCGGGGCCATCAATGCCTGGAACAGGCTGGCGATCGCATTCCGGGCGATTCACCCGGTGAAGGTGAAGGCGTCGGTGGCGTAGGCCGTGGCGCGTCCCTCGCAGCCGAGTCTCGTAGGGTGGGCAAAGCGAAGCATGCCCACCGCTTCTTCAGCGAACGCGAGAGAAGAGGTGGGCACGGCGCAAGCGCGCCTTTGCCCACCCTACGATAGCTGAGAGTGTGGCTAAACCGCAGTCGCCTTGGCGAACTCCACATAGATCTCGCGCAGCCGCGTCGCCATCGGGCCGGGCTTGCCGTCGCCGACCTTCTTGCCGTCGACCGCGACCACCGGCTGCACGAACTGCGAGGCCGAGGTGATGAAGGCTTCCTTGGCGGCGAGCGCCTCGGCGACCGTGAAGGAACGTTCCTCGACGCGGAGCTGGCGTTCTTCCGCGAGCGCCACCACGGCCTTACGGGTACAGCCCGGCAGGATCGCGTTGGAGTTCTTCCGGGTCACGATGACGTCGTCCTTGGTGAGGATGAAGGCCGAGGACGAGCCGCCTTCGGTGACGAAACCGTCTTGCAGCATCCAGGCCTCGCCCGCGCCGGCTTCGGCAGCGGCCTGCTTCGCCAGCACCTGTGCCAGCAGCGCCACGCTCTTGATGTCGCGCCGCTCCCAGCGGATGTCGGGCACCGTGATCACGTTGATGCCGGTCTTCGCCGACGCCGCGTTGATGATGTCCTTCTCCGAGGTGAACATCACCAGGCTCGGCTTGACGTTGCCCTTGGGGAAGGGGAAATCGCGGCCCTTGTCGGCGCCGCGCGTCACCTGGAGATAGACGAGGCCGCTTTCGACCTTGTTGCGCGCGATCAGCTCCTTCTGGATCTCGGTGATGCGCTCGACCGTCTCCGGCAGCCTCAGCTTGATCTCGCCGACCGAGCGCTCCAGCCGCGCCAAATGCGAGGCGTTGTCGACCAGCTTGCCGTCGAGCACGGCGGAAACCTCGTAGATGCCGTCGGCGAACAGAAAGCCGCGATCGAGGACCGAGACTTTGGCGTCCGAGAGCGGGACGAATGAGCCGTTGACGTAGGCGATCGAGTCCAAGGCAGGTCTCCTGGAGGGGAAGGGGATTTGGCCACCGGTATAGGAGATTTGGCGAGCCCGATAAACCCTACTCTTCGTCATCCCGGGGCGCGCGTAGCGCGAGCCCGGGATCCATACTCCCGATGGTGGTTATGGATTCCGGGCTCGCGACTGCGTCGCGCCCCGGAATGACAGAGGGAGTTAATGCGACAGAATCTTCGACAGGAACTTCTGCGCGCGGTCGCTGCGCGGCTTGCCGAAGAAATCCTCCTTCGCCGCATCCTCGACGATCTCGCCGCGGTCCATGAAGATCACGCGGTTGGCGACCTTGCGGGCAAAACCCATCTCGTGGGTCACGACCATCATGGTCATGCCTTCGCGGGCGAGATCGACCATGACGTCGAGCACCTCGCTCACCATTTCGGGGTCGAGCGCCGAGGTCGGCTCGTCGAACAGCATGACGATCGGATCCATCGCGAGCGCGCGCGCGATGGCGACGCGCTGCTGCTGGCCGCCGGAGAGCTGCGCGGGAAACTTCTGCGCCTGCTCCTTCAGGCCGACGCGATCCAGCAGTTGCATGCCTTTCGCCACCGCCTTGTCGTAGGAACGGCCAAGCACCTTCTGCTGGGCAAGGCAGAGATTCTCGATGATCTTGAGATGCGGGAACAGCTCAAAGTGCTGGAACACCATGCCGACGCGCGAGCGAAGTTTCGGCAGGTCGGTCTTGGGATCGTTGACCTTGGTGCCGTCGACGCTGATGTCGCCCTCCTGGAACGGCTCGAGCGCGTTGACGCATTTGATCAGCGTCGACTTGCCCGAACCCGAGGGGCCGCAGACCACCACCACCTCGCCCTTGGTGACGCTGGTGGTGCAGTCGGTCAGCACCTGGAAGGTCGGGCTGTACCATTTGTTGACGTGGCTGATTTCGATCATGATCGACACGCTCTATCGAATGATGGCGATGCGCGCCTGGAGGCGGCGAACGCCAAAGGACGCAACACAGGAAATGGTGAAGTAGACGACGGCGGCAAACAGGTACATCTCGACCAGGCGACCGTCGCGCTGTGCGACCTTGCTCGCCGCACCCAGGAAGTCCGGGATCGAGAGCACGTAGACCAGCGAGGTGTCCTGGAACAGCACGATGGTCTGCGTCAGCAGCACCGGCAGCATGTTGCGGAACGCCTGCGGCAGCACGACGTAGCGCATGGTCTGAGCGTAGGTGAGGCCGAGCGCGTTGGCGGCGGCCGGCTGGCCGCGCGAGATCGACTGGATGCCGGCGCGCATGATTTCGGAGAAGTAGGCCGCCTCGAACATGATGAAGGTGATGAGCGAGGAGGCAAACGCACCGACACTGATGGGCCGCGACGCGCCGGTCACCCACTGCCCGATATAGGGCACCAGGAAGTAGAACCAGAAGATGACCAGCACCAGCGGCAGCGAGCGCATGAAGTCGACATAGACGCCGGCGATGCGGCCGAGCACCTTGTAGCCGGACAGCCGCATCAGTGCGATCGCCGTGCCGAAGACCAGGCCGCCGAGACCGGCGAGCGCGGTCAGGGTCACCGTGAACGTCATGCCCTCATAGAACAAATAGGGCAGCGCGCGGCGGATGACGTCGAAATCGAGATTACCGAACATGGCGCTATTTCCCCGTGATGTAGCCGGGAATCGCGACGTAGCGCTCGAGGAAGCGCATTCCGGTCACGACGACGGCGTTGACGAGGAGATAGAGGATGGTCGCGGCGGTGAAGGCCTCGAACACCTGGAACGAGAATTCCTGCATCGATCGCGCCTGTCCGGTCAATTCGATCAAGCCGATGGTGATGGCGACCGCCGTGTTCTTGATGGTGTTGAGAAACTCGGAGGTCAGCGGCGGCAGGATGATGCGGAACGCCATCGGCAGCAGGACGTAGCGATAGCCCTGCACGGTGGTGAGACCGAGCGCGGTTGCCGCCATCTTCTGTCCGCGCGGCAGCGAGCCGATGCCGGCCTGCAATTGCACGGCGACGCGGGCCGACATGAAGAAGCCGATGCCGATCGCGGCCGTCCAGAACGGCGCGTTCGGCAGTTGCTTCAGCCACAGCCCGGCGGATTTCGGCAGCAGTTCCGGCAGCACGAAGAACCACAGGAACAGCTGCACCAGCAGCGGCATGTTGCGGAAGAACTCGACCCAGCAGAAGCCGAACCAGTAGGCGCCCCGCGACGGCAGCGTGCGCATGACGCCGATCAGCGAGCCGAAGATCAGCGCGATGATCCAGGCGAGCACCGCCGTCTTCAGGGTCAGCACCAGGCCCGACAACAGCATGTCGAGATAGGTGCCGGTCCCCATCGGATTCGGCTCGAAGAAAATTCCCCAGTTCCAGTGGTAGTTCACGAGTCCCCCGCGCGAACGCGCCAATCACAGATGTCGTAAACGTCTATGCAAATGTCCGGCCACTCCCTCCAGAATGGCCGGAATTTGCTTCCTCTCCCCGCGTGCGGGGAGAGGCAAACAGCAACTTACTTATAATCGTCCGGGTTCGGCGAGTCGCTCGGCTTTGCGAACTCGTTCTTCAGCTCGGCCGAGATCGGCGTGTTGAGGTTCAGGCCCTTCGGCGGGATCTTCTGGGTGAACCACTTCTCGTAGATCTTCTGGCCCTCGCCGGAGGTGTAGAGCGCGGCGGTCGCCGCATCGACCACCTTCTTGAAGGGCGCGTCGTCCTTGCGCAGCATGATGCCGTAGGGCTCGGGCTTGGAGAAGGCGTCCTTGGAGATGACGTAGTCGTCCGGCGACTTCGAGCCGGCAACCAGGCTCGCGAGCAGGATGTCGTCCATCACGAAGGCCACCGCACGATCGGTCTCGACCATCAGGAAGGATTCGGCGTGGTCCTTGGCCGGGATGATGTTGGCGCCGAGGCCTTTCGCGACGTTAGCTTCGGTGAGCTGCTTGATGTTGGTGGTGCCGGCAGTCGAGACCACCGTCTTGCCCTTGAGATCGTCGATCGACTTCAGGCCGCTCGACTTCTTGAAGACGTAGCGGCTGGCGGTCAGGAAGTGGGTGTTGGTGAAGGCGACCTGCTTCTGGCGCTCGGCATTGTTGGTGGTCGAGCCGCATTCGAGGTCGATGGTGCCGTTGGCCATCAGCGGGATACGGGTCGCCGAGGTCACCGGATTGAGCTTGACCTCGAGCTTGTCGAGCTTGAGCTCCTTCTTCACGGCGTCGACGATCTTGTAGCAGATGTCCATCGCGAACCCGACGGGCTTCTGGTTGTCGTCGAGATAGGAGAACGGGATCGAGGAGTCGCGGAAGCCGAGGGTGATGGCGCCGGTGTCCTTGATGTTCTTCAGCGTGCCGGTCAGTTCCTGGGCCCCAGCCTGGCTGACGACGAAGGTCGCGGCGAGCGCGAGGCCGATGCTACGGAAATGTTTCACTTTTTTGGTCCCCTTTCAGGATGATGCGGCCGGATGCAAGCACAAATCGGCCCGGATTAGAATGTGACTTTCGGCTGGATCACGGCTCAGGTTAACGGCTCAGGTGAGTGGCTTGGGCAATTCCCCGAGATCCCAGAACAGGCCGGCCATCACCGTCAAGGCCTCTTCGGTCAATGGCAGCAGGATGTGCTCATTGGGCGCATGCTGGGAGCAGCCGGGATAGGAGTGCGGGACCCAGATCGTCGGCAGGCCAAGAATCTCGGAAAACACGTCGTTGGGCAGCGAGCCGCCGAAATTCGGCAACACCGCCGGCGTCTTGCCGGTGGTCTCTTGCACCGAATCCGCCGCCCATTTGATCCAGGGGCTGTCGAAATCGGTGCGCGAGGCGGCGAAGCTCTGCGCCGCCCGCACCTCGACCATCGGAAAGCCCTTTGCGACCAGATGGGCGCGGACGGCGTCGATGAGGCCGTCGATCCTGGTGCCGACGACAAAACGCAGTTGCAGCACGGCATTGGCGTGGCCGGGAATGGCGTTGGCTGGCTTCTCGATATTGCCGGATGACATCGCCAGCACCTCGAGCGTGTTCCAGGCGTAGAGGCGCTCGGCTGCCGACAGGCCCTCCTCGCCCCAATTCTCCGCGAGCGCCGGCTCGTCCTCGGTCGGGACGACCTGCACGTCGGCGAGATAGCTGCGGATCTGGTTGGTGAGCCGCGGCGGCTTCAGCGCGTCGAGCTGAAGCCGGCCGTGGCCGTCGACCAGCGTGGCAATCGCGTTGACCAGAATCGTCGCGGGGTTGGCGAGCACGCCGCCCCAATTGCCGGAATGGTGCCCGCCGTCGCGCAAATTGACGTCGAGATGGATGCGGATGCCGCCGCGGCAGCCCAGGAACAGGGTCGGCCGATCGGCGGACAGGCGCGGCCCGTCGGAGGCCATGAACAAATCGGCCTTGAGCGCGTCGCGGTTGAGATCGCAGACCTTGCCGAGATCGGGCGAGCCGATCTCCTCGCCCATCTCGACGATGAATTTGGCATTGAAGCCGAGCTTGCCGCCGCGGGCGTCGCGCACCGCGCGGAGCGCCGCCATGTTGATGCTGTGCTGGCCCTTGTTGTCGGCGGTGCCACGGCCGTAGAGGCGCGTGCCTGAAACCGTGGTGCGCCAGGGATCGCGGCCCTCGCGCCACTCGCCTTCCATGCCGTCGACGACGTCGCCATGGCCGTAGATCAGCACGGTCGGCGCCGTTTCGCTCTCCCGATGCTCGGCGAACAGGAACGGCGCCTTGCCGCTGGGGGATTCGACCAGGCGGCTTTGGAAATCGAGCGCGGCGAAGGCCGGCACCATCTCCTGTTCCAGATAGGCACGCAGCTCCGTGCCGCGCGACGGGTTCTGGCTTTCGGTCCGGAAGGCGACGCGGCGGTCGAGCTCGGTGAGGAACGCACCGGATTTGAAATCGTCGCGGGCGCGGGCGATGGCGTCGGCTCTGGTCATGACTTACTTTTTCGAGGTTTGAAGACGAAGGAGCATACCCGAGACGGGCGGACCTTCGAAAGTGGCGGGGACTTCGATAGTTCTTGGATAGTTCTTGGATAGTTTCTTGGGATTTCGTTCTTGCTCTCTTGAGATTGGCTTGCCAAGGGCAGCAGCGCCGCTGATTTTGGCCTTGCCAAGCGCAAGTTATATGCAAGAACTTCGCCAAGTTCGGGCGCACATCTATCATTCGAAGAGCGCCCGGTACAGGGCGCCGGGGGACCAGCATGGCCAAGCAGATCAGGCTCAACGCATTTGCGATGAATTGCGTCGCGCATCAATCACCGGGGCTGTGGACCCATCCGCGCGACCGTACCGCCGACTATAACCGCCTGCCCTACTGGATCGATCTCGCCAGGACGCTGGAGCGCGGCCGCTTCGATGGTCTGTTCCTGGCGGACGTGCTCGGCGTCTACGACGTCTATGGCAACAGCCCTGACGCAGCCCTGCGCAATGCGGCACAGACGCCCTCGAACGAGCCGCTGCTGCTGCTCTCGGCGATGGCGGCGGTGACGCAAAATCTCGGCTTTGGCGTCACCAGCAATCTTTCCTTTGAGCCGCCCTACCCGTTCGCACGGCGAATGTCGACGCTCGACCATCTCACCGAGGGACGGATCGGCTGGAACGTCGTCACCGGCTATCTCGACAGCGCCGCGCGCGGCGCCGGCAAGGAGAAGCAGACCGGACACGACGACCGCTACGACATCGCGGACGAATATATGGAGGTGGTCTACAAGCTCTGGGAAGGGAGCTGGGAGGACGACGCGGTGCTGCGCGATCGCAAACGCGGCATCTTTACCGATCCCACCAAGGTTCATCGCGTCAACCACGAGGGCGCGAACTACCGCATCAACAACACCATTCACCTCAGCGAGCCGTCGCCGCAGCGCACGCCGGTGCTGTACCAGGCCGGCACCTCGCCGCGCGGGCGGCAGTTCGCGGCAAAGCATGCCGAATGCGTGTTCATGTCGGGACCCTCGGCCAAGGTGATCGGCCCGCGCGTGTCCGCGATCCGCCAGGAAGCTGCCGCGGTCGGCCGCAACCCGGCGGAAATCCTGATGTTCTCGATGATGACGATCATCCTCGGGCGGACGGAAGCCGAAGCCAGGGAAAAGTATGCCGACTACCGCCGCCACATCAGCCCGGAAGGCGCGCTGGCGCTGATGTCGGGATGGACCGGCGTCGATTTCTCCGGCTACGACCTCGACCAGCAGGTGCGCCACGTCCAGAACGACGCCGGCCGCAGCGCGATGGACAATGTCACCCGCGCCGACCCCGACCGCGTCTGGACCGTGCGCGACGTCATCGAGCATGTCGGCGTCGGCGGCGCCGGCCCGGTCGTGGTCGGCACGCCGGAGATGGTCGCGGACAAGATCGAGGCATGGTTCGAGGCAACCGATGTCGACGGCCTCAACGTCGCCTTTGCGATCTCGCCCGGCGATTTCGAGGACATCGCCGACATGCTGGTGCCGGAGCTGACGCGGCGCGGACGGTACAAGCCGGAGTACGCGCAAGGCACGCTGCGGGAGAAGCTGTTCGGTGCAGGCCGCGCGCGGTTAGGCGCGCCGCATCCGGCGGCGGGGTATCGGGTGGGGAAGACGGGGTAGGCGCCACCCCCAATGTCGTCCTGGCGAAAGCCAGGACCCATTACCCCAACAGGGAGTTTGGCGAAGACTGGTCGTTCGGGATTAGCACCACCCGCACTCGATAGATCACGCGGTATGGGTCCTGGCCTTCGCCAGGACGACGATGTGGGGACATTGTGCCCCAACATCGTCATCGGGACTGCGCGCTAAACCCTCAGTGTCGTCCCGGCGAAGGCCGGGACCGGCCTTCGCCGGGGCGACGTTGGGAAGCAGTGTGACCTCACACCTTCCCGTCCACCATCACCTCGATCAGCTTCGTCCCCGGCCGGTTGAACRCCGACGACAGCGTCGCTTTCAGCTCGCGGGGATCGCTCACCTTGATCGCCTCGCAGCCCAGCGCCTTCGCGATCCCGGCGAAATCGACCGGCGGATCGACGAAATCCATGCCGACGTAATTGTCGTCGCCGTGAAACGCGAGCAGGCGCTGCTTGATGATGCGGTAGCCGCCATTGTTGGCGATGACGACGTTGAGCGGCAGCTTGTGATGCGCGGCGGTCCAGAGCGACTGGATCGAATACATCGCGCTGCCGTCGCCGGAGAAGCACACCACCGGACGATCCGGATTGGCGATGCTGACGCCGACCGATGCTGGAAGGCCCCAGCCGATGCCGCCGGAGGCGAGGCCGTGATAGCCGAAGCGGTCGCGGTGCGGGCGCAGGTTCGTGATCTGGCGGGCTGAGGTGAGGCCTTCGTCGACCAGGATGGCATTGTCGGGCATCGCCTCGACCATCTGCAACACCATCCAGTCGGGATCGATCGGCGTGCGGCCGGCGCTCTTGCCGATCTGCTCGACCAGCGCAGCGCGCCGCGCGGTCCAGTTCTTCGGCGCGAGCTCGGCGAGACGCTGCTTCGCGCGGCTCGCCAGGGCCGCGCCGCCCATCTCCTTCAGCACCGGGATCAGCGCACGCAGGGTTTCCTTCAAATCCGCCTTCAGCGCGATCTCGGCGCCGTAATTCTTGGCGATCTCCCAATCGACCAGACCGACCTGCACGATGCCGAGACCGTCCGGCAGCGCGTCAACGTCGCTATAGACCGACATCCGCAGCGGATCGCCGCCGAGCGCGATCAGGAGGTCATAGGGCGCCAGCGTGTCGCGCGCGACCTTCTGCACACGCGCCAGCGTGCCGACGAAGCTCGGGCTCTCCGAGAGGAAGTGCGAGCCATAGGGCGTCGAGGACTGATAGGCGGCCGCGCCGAGCAGCTCGGCGAGCTCGGCCGCTTCCTTCAGCGCGTCGCTCTTGACCACCTCGTCCATGGTGACGATGACGGGACGTTCGGCCTTCAGCAGCCGCGCGGCAAGGGCCTTCAGCGCCTCGTCCGACGGCCTGGTGCGCGCGTCGATGCGGGTGGAGCGGCCGAGATCAATGCCGGCTTCGCTGTTGAGAATGTCGCCGGGCAGCGAGATGAACACCGGCCCGGTCGGCGGCGTCATCGCGACCTTGGCGGCGCGACGCACGATGCGCGGCAGATCCTCCAGCCGCGTCACCTCGACCGCCCATTTCACCAGTGGCTCGGCCATGCGCACCAGCGGGCCGTAGAGCACCGGCTCCATCAGGCCGTGGCCCTGCTCCTGCTGGCCCGCGGTCAGGATCATCGGCGTGCCCGTGAACTGAGCATTGTAAAGCGAGCCCATCGCATTGCCGAGACCGGGCGCGACATGGACGTTGCAGGCGACGAGCTTGCCCGACGCACGGCTGTAGCCATCCGCGATCGCGACCACCAGGCTCTCCTGCATCGCCATCACATAGGTGAGGTCGGGATGGTCCTTCAGCGCATGCATGATCGGCAGCTCGGTAGTGCCGGGATTGCCGAACAAATGGGTGATGCCCTCGTCCTTGAGCAGCGCGAGAAAGGCGGAGCGGCCGGTGATCTTGTTCTTCATGTTTCCTCCAGGCCCCGCGGGTGTTGCCGCAAGGTGAGGCATGATGGCCGAACTTGGCCGAGGCACGCAAGGAAGCGCCGTCATGGCAGACTTGCGCCGGCGTGCTCAAGCTGGGAACATGCTCGGGCGTAAGCCTGCACGGGGAGACGCGATGGCCTATGACGAGAACACCGCGGCGCGGGTGCGCAAATTACTGGCGGGTCAGCGATACGTCGCGGAAAAGAAGATGATGGGCGGCCTCTGCTTCATGGTGAACAACACCATGTGCTGCACCGTGAGCGGGCGCGGCGGCATGCTGATCCGCGTCGGCCCAGACGCGCATGCACGCATGCTGCAAGAGCCGCACACGAGCCCGATGGAAATGCGCGGGCGCATCATGACCGGCTTTGTGCGGGTCGCGCCGGACGGCTATCAGAGCGATACTGAGCTGAAAAAATGGGTCAAGCGTGGGCTCGACTTCGTGGCGGCGAATACCGCGGGAGGCAAAGCGGCGCCGCGGAAGGCCGTTGCGGCGAAGACCAAGGTCGCCGCTAAGGCTAAGGCAGTTCCTCGCGGCCGAGCTCGAAAGGGTCTTCACCGCTAGCGCGCTTCTTCTTTTTGGAGCGCTGCCAGACCACGCCGGGAAAGCCCTTCAGCGGCACCAGCGGCTCGCCGGTATAGGCCCACTCCTGGAGCTCTTCGATGGCGATGTGATAGAGCGGCTGGCGGCCGGTGCGCTCCTTGAACAGGGCGCGCGGGATGTTGACCATGTGCGGGCCTCGCGGGCGCTCGTAGGCGATCGGCGTACCGCAATGTGCGCAGAAGCTGCGCGCGGTTTTGGTCGCCTTGTCCTCGTAGCGGGCGAGCGCAGTTTTTCCCGAAATGATGCGAAAGCGCTTCTTCCAGCTTCCGACATAGGTCGCATAAGCCGCGCCGTGAGCGCGGCGGCTGGCGGCGGAATGATCGTGCCAGGCCCAGCGCGCAGGGACGTCGATCTCGAAGGTAACCTTGCCGCAGAGGCATTGCCCGCTGGCAGTTCCTGCGGCGACTGCGGCTTTGGCCATGGTGGGTTTCTCTCCGTCGTCATTGCGAAGACGACAATACACGATTGTCATTCCGGGGCGCGACGCTCCCGGGCCGCGTTTCGCGCGGTCCCGTCGCGTCGCCCTGGAATGACGGAAGAAGCCGTAGCCCGGATGGAGCCCCGTAGCCCGGATGGAGCGAAGCGTAATCCGGGATCTCGCTTCGCGGCACGAAACCCGGATTTCGCTTCGCTCCATCCGGGCTACGAAGAACGCTTACGCCGGCGTCAGTTCGTCATACACCGGATAATCGGTATAGCCCTTCTCCTCACCGCCATAGAATGTCGCGCGGTTGTACGGCGTGATCGGGTAGTCGTGCTGGAGGCGGCGCGGCAAATCGGGATTGGAGATGAAGATGCGGCCGAAGGCGATGAGATCGGCTTGGCCATCGGCGATCGCCGCGTTGGCGGTCTCGCCGGTAAACCCACCGGCGGTCATCAGCACGCCGCTGTAGAGCGGACGGAACAGCACCATCGCCGACGGCACGTTCTGCCAGTTGACCTCGGCACGTCCCGACCCGCTGGATCGCGGCTCGATGAAATGCAGATAGGCGAGACCGAGCTTGTCGAGCGCCTTCACCACATGGGTGTAGAGCGGCATCGGATCGGGCTCGCCGGAATCATTGGCAATGCCGTGGGGCGACAGCCGCACGCCGACACGATTGGCGCCCCAGACGTCAATGGCAGCCTGCGTGACTTCCAGCAGCAGCCGCGCGCGGTTCTCGATTCCGCCGCCATATTGATCGGTGCGCTGGTTGCTGCGCGACTGCAAAAACTGCTCCAGCAGATAGCCGTTGGCGCCGTGGATCTCGACGCCGTCGAAACCGGCGGCAAGCGCGTTCTTCGCACCCTGCCGGAACGCCTCGACAATGCCCTTGACCTCGTCCGTCTCCAGCGCGCGCGGCGTCTCGTAGTCCGCGATCTTGCCGTCGGCCGTCATCGCCTTCATGCCTTCGGCCTTGATCGGTATGGCCGATGGCGCGACCGGCAGCGCGCCGCCATGGAAGGAGGAATGCGAGACGCGGCCGACATGCCAGAGCTGGAGGAAGATGATGCCGCCCTTGGCGTGCACGGCATCGACCGCCTTGCGCCAGCCTGCGACCTGAGCCTCCGAATAGATGCCGGGCGTTGCGGGGTTACCGCGCCCCGTGGACTGCACCGGCGAGGCTTCGGCGACGATCAGACCGCCTTGCGTCGCGCGCTGACCGTAATATTCGGCATTGAGCGGCCGCGGCGAAAAGCTGTCGCGCTCGGCGCGCATGCGCGTCAGCGGCGCCATCGCGACGCGATGCGCCAGCTTGTACGGACCGACCTGCAACGGTTTGAACAACGCCGGGAATTTCATGCTGGCCTCAAAGTGGCTATGGAAGGATGCGGATCATATAGCGAGGGGCGGTCACGGAAAAAGGTGCCGCCCCCGCAAAAGCAGTTATTCCCTCCCGCGGAACGCGCGGGAGGGAATGGGCCTTACGCCGTCTTGATCCAGACGGCCTTCACGTTGAGATATTCCTCGACGTGCTGCTTGCCGGATTCGCGGCCATAGCCGCTCATCTTGTAGCCGCCGAAGGGCATCGCCGGGTCCATCGCCTGGTAGCAGTTCACCCACACCGAGCCGGCACGCAGCGACTTTGCCACCGCATGCGCCTTGCTGACGTCGCGCGTCCACAGGCCGGAGCCGAGGCCGAACGTGGTTGCGTTGGCGCGCTTGACCAGCTCGTCCATGTCCTTGAAGGCAATCGCGGAGATGACGGGACCAAAGATCTCCTCCTGCGCGATGCGCATGTTGTCCTGGACATTGGCGAACACCGTCGGCGAGACGAAGAAGCCCTTCGACAGCGCGCCCTCGGTGACGCGGCCGCCGCCGGCGAGCGCCTTGGCGCCTTCCTTCTGGCCGATGTCGAGATAGCTGGTGACGCGCTCCAGCTGCTGTTCGGAGACCAGCGGGCCGATCTGGGTGTTGGGATCGAGGCCGTTGCCGACCTGCAGCTTCTTGCCGAACTCGGCGACGCGGCCGACGAACTCCTCGTAGATCGACTGCTCGACGAACAGCCGCGTGCCGGCGCTGCAGATCTGGCCGGAATTGGCAAACACCGCCATCGCGGCGCCCGGCACTGCCGCATCGAGATCGGCATCGGCGAACACGATGTCCGGCGACTTGCCGCCGAGCTCCAGGGAGACGCGCTTGAGGTTGCCGGCCGAGGCGCGGATGATCGACTGTCCCGTGACATGCGAGCCGGTGAAGGCGACCTTGTCGACATCGTGATGCGAGGCAAGGGCCGCGCCCGCGGTCTCGCCATAGCCGGGCACGACGTTGATGACGCCGGGCGGCACGCCCGCCTCCATCGCAAGCTCGGCGATGCGCAGCGAGGTCAGCGGCGCTTCTTCGGCCGGCTTCAGCACCACGGTGCAGCCGGTCGCGATCGCGGGGCCGATCTTCCAGATCGTCGCGGTGAGCGGACCGTTCCAGGGAATGATGGCTCCGACGACACCGACCGGCTCCTTCAGCGTGTAGGAGAAGATCTCGCCCGGCAGCGAGTTCTCGACGGTCTCGCCGTGGATCGCGGTGGTCTGGCCGGCGTAATAGCGCAGCATGCCGATGGCGCGCAGGCGGTAGGCGCGGGTGCGGCTGAGCGGCGCGCCCATGTCGAGCGTGTCGAGCTGCGACAATTCGTCGAAATTCTTCTCGACGAGGTCGGCGAGCTTCAAAAGCAGGTTCTGCCGTTCGAACGGCTTGACCTTGCTCCAGGGGCCTTCGAAGGCGCGGCGGGCGGCGGCAACGGCGCGGTCGATGTCTTCCTTGTCGCCTTCGGCAACGGTTGCGAGCAGCTCGCCGGTGGCGGGATTGTGGGTCTCGAAGCGCTTTCCGGAAGCAGCATCGACCCACTTCCCGTCGATCAGCATCTGCTTGTAGGACCCGTTGGCGAACGGATGGCGCGTGATCGGAATAGCCTGCGACACAGCCATGGCTGCACTCCCTGTCAGGTGATTGATTGGTTCGATCTGGGCGGGATCGTTAAGTCGAAGAGAATACAGCGGTGGCGGAGAGGCGTAAAGGCGGCCTGGAACGAAGACCTCCCATGCCGACTTGTGCAGGGTCGCGCGAGCGCCATGTTATAGCTCGACCGAGTGCAACGCCCTCCCCGGAGACGATCCATGCCACACCCCGCCATCATCAAGGACAATGTCGCTGTGATCACGGGTGGCGCGTCCGGCATTGGCTTTGCCGCCGCCATGTCCTTCGCCCGCGCCGGGATGAAAGTGTGCATCGCCGACGTCGATCAGGCCAGGCTGGCGGAGGCCGCAACAAAACTGTCATCTGTTGCGGTTGCCACACATGTGACAACGTTCGCCGTCGATGTCAGCAGGGCGGAGAGCGTCGCGGAACTGGAGCGCGCGGTGCGCGAGCGCTTCGGCGGCACCGATATCCTCATGAACAATGCCGGCATCCAGCCCGGCAGCACGCTGTTCGGCGAACCCGACAATTGGCAGCGCATCATCGGCGTCAACATGTGGGGCATCATCAACGGCTCGCGGATTTTCGCACCCAGCATGATCGCGCGCGGCAAGGCCGGCCTCATCATCAACACCGGCTCGAAGCAGGGCATCACCACCCCGCCCGGCGATCCCGCCTACAACGTCTCCAAGGCCGGCGTGAAGGCTTTTACGGAAGCGCTCCAGCATGAGCTGCGCAACACGGAAGGCTGCCACATCACGGCGCATCTGCTCATTCCCGGCTTCGTCTTCACGGAACTCACCGCCAAGGGCCGCACCGAAAAGCCGGCCGGCGCCTGGACGCCCGCGCAGACCGTCGATTTCATGCTGACGCGGCTGGAGGCCGGCGATTTCTACATCCTGTGCCCGGACAACGACGTGCCGCGCGCGCTCGACGAAAAGCGCATGCTGTGGGCCGCCGGCGACATCGTCGAGAACCGGCCGCCGCTGTCGCGCTGGCATCCGGACTATGCGGACGCGTTCGCGAAGTTCGTGAAGGGGGAGTAGGCGAGCACCGCTCTCTCACTCCCTCTCCCCGTCCTTACGGGGGAGAGGTGAGGAAACAGTCTACAGCGTTTCCTGCTTGTGCCCACACTGCTTGCAGGCGAACTTGACGCGGGTCTGGCCCTTCGGCGCCTGCACCCGGTTTGGCGCGCCGCACTTGCCGCAGACGGCCTCGATGCGGGTATCGCCCTGCTTCACGACGATGGACTTCTTTTCCATCGATTCGCGGATCAGGCGCTCGGCCTCCTCTCGCAGGGATTGTTTGGACAAAGCTCATCTCCGGCATGAATGCGGGCGAGGCTTATCGCACCTGCGCCGAAATCACAATCCGAAACGGCCGCTCACACCTCGACAATCACGTAGCTGTCCTCGACATGCACCGGAAAGGTCTCGGCGACATACGGGCCCTTCTGCAACGCGTCGCCGCGTTCCACCGCGACCGGATAGGACCGGATCTTGACCCGTTTCGGGTCGAACCAGGACTGACCGTTGCGCATGTCGAACTCCCAGCCGTGCCAGGGACAGCGCAGCATCTCGCCGACGCGCGATCGCTGATAGATGCCGGGCTCGGGCGAGGTCAGCCGCGCCACGCAGGCGGCCTTTTCGAGCGGGGCGCCCCCGTGCGGGCAGCGGTTCAGCAGCGCAAAGAACTCGCCGTTGACATGGAACACGACGATGTCGCGCCCGGCGATATCGACGACCTTGTTGCCGCCGGGCGGGATCTCCGAGATGGAGGCGACGATGTGACGGGCCATATCGCTTCAGAACCCCCGGATCAGAGCTTGTAGACCGCGCGGGCGTTGGTGCTGAAGATCTTCTTCCGCTCGGCTTCCGTCAGCGGCGTCTTGAAGGCAAAGCGCGGATCGTCGAAATCCCAGTGCGGATAGTCCGACGAGAACAGCAGGCGGTCGATGCCGACCCATTCGATCAGCGAGCGCAGGTGCCGCGCCTCGTCGGGCTCGTCGATCGGCTGCGTCGTGAACCAGAAGCTTTCGCGGACATATTCCGACGGTTTTCGCTTGAGATTCGGCACCTCGCTGCGGAAGCGCTCGAAATGCTGGTCCATCCGCCACACCGCAGACGGGATCCAGCCGAAGCCACCCTCGATGAAGACGAACTTCAGCTTCGGAAAGCGCTCCGGCACGCCCTCGATGACCAGGCTCGCAAGCTGCGCCGCGATGGTATGTGCGTTGGACTGGTGCTCCTCGACATAATAGGACGGCCAGCCGCCGCCGGTCGGCGCATGGCCGCCATAGCCGCCGACATGGATGCCGAGCGGCAAGTCCAGTGCCTGCGCGCGCTCATAGATCGGCCAGTAACGGCGGCGGCCGAGCGGCTCATTGGCGCGCGGCGAGACGTTGATCTGGATGTACTCGCCGATTTTGGCGCAGCGCTCGATCTCGGCGATGGCAAGCTCGTTGCCGTCCTGCCCGACCAGGATCGAGGCCTTCAAGCGCGGATCGCGGTGCGACCAGAACGCCAGCTGCCAGTCGTTGATGGCACGCTGGATCGCGGCACCGAACTCGAGGTTCTGCTGCGAGAAGATGAAGAGATCCAGCACCTGCAGAATCCCGAACTCGACGTCGAGCGGATCGAGATGCTGCTTGCGCATGAAATCGAGGTCCGAGCCGGGCGGGCCGCCGGTCGGCGGCCAGGCATCGCGGCGCGCGATCAGCGGCGAGGAGCGCGGATAGGGCGTGGTGAAGAGATAGGGCGTGCGCAGATGGCTGCCATATTCCTTCAGATGCTGCTGCCAGCGCTTTGGCAGGAACTCGTTGAGATCGTCGGTCGAGCGCAGGCTCGGATGGACATCACAATCGACGATACGCAGCCGCGTCTCGGCAGGCTTCTCGTCGTCGCGCAGCGGGCGGTCGATGACGTCACTCATGCGAAACCTCCGGAATCAGTTGGCAAGCGACAGCCGCGGAAACGTCTCCAGCGGATTGTCGACGCACATTTTCGATATCAGGCTCTTCGGCAGGTTCGGCGGGATCGGATCGTCGCCGTCGAACTGCCAGTGCGGATAATCGGACGCGAACAGGAACATCTTGTCGGAGCCGATCTGGTCGATGATCTCCTCGACGCTCTTCGCATCGCCCGGCGCGTCGAACGGCTGCATGGTGACGCGGAAATTGTCGCGGATGATCGCGGCCGGCTCGCGCTCGACCCAGGGCACCTCGACGCGCACGCCGCGCCAGGTCTTGTTGGCGCGCCACATGAAGGCCGGCAGCCAGCTCACGCCGGACTCCATCAGCACGACCTTGAGGTTTGGATATTTGCCGAACACGCCCTCATAGATCAGGCTCAGGATCTGCGCCTGAAACGCCTGCGCCTCGACGAAGTAATATTCGTAGCGGTGCGACGGCCAGCCGGCCGAGCTCGGCGCCTGGCGATATTGCGTGCCGGCGTGGATCGCGAGCGGCAGCTGGTATTTCTCCGCGAGCTGATAGACCGGCCAGAAGTGCCGCCGTCCCAGCAGCGTCTCGCCCTGCGCCAGCACCAGGATGGAGACGAAGCGGTTGTCGCCGGCGCGGCGCTCGATCTCCTCGATCGCCAGATCCGGCGCCTGCATCGGCACCACGATCGAGGCCCGCAGCCGGGAATCGCGCGCCAGCCATTCGGCAGCGATCCAGTCGTTGATGGCCTTGCAGAAGTCCGCCGCCATGTAGGCGTCGAAGACGGCCTGCGCACCGTAGAGCACGTTGAGGATGGCGTGACTTGCGCCCAACTGCTCGAACGCGCCCTTCTGCACCATGGCGAGATCGGAGCCCGGCTTGGCGCCATTGGCCGGCCGCCAGTCGGCGCGACCCGAAAGCGGCATGCTGGGCGGATAGGAGGTGAGATCGAGCCCGTCGATGGCGCGGCTCACCACCTGCTCTTTCCAGTGATCGCTGAGATAGGGCAACAGCGTCGTGCGCGTGCCGCCAACCGCCGGGTGGATGTCGCAGTCGATCCGCGTCACCGCCATGGATGCTTCCTCGGGCCGTCTTTATTGGCGGCGTTCTTTGCGCCGCTTGTTCAGAGTGCTCCGGGTGGGACCGGCGCGCAAGAGCGCACGCCCGCGCGTTCCGTCATGGCTCGGTTGCATTTCGCAGACGCAATATGATGTCAGGCGGGCGCGCGGCTCGGCGCGCCGGCGTCCGCCATGATCAGGATCCGCTGCACCAGCGCAATCGCGGTCTCGGTGGCGGGATCGGCAGAGATCACGGGGACGGCAAGCACGAGAATGTCGACCGGGTCCTGCGAGAGCACGACGAGATGCGTCGCGTTGCCGGCCGCCATCAGCGACATCAGCCGCTCCACGGCCGGATCGCCCGGTAGGTGTCCCCACGGCGCATCCGACCGCCGCAGCACGCGGTGCGTCGCGAGGCGGTTGCGCAACAGGAGAGGATCGTAGGCCGCAAGGTCATCCTCGCGGTAGCGCTGCGCGCTCTCGAACAGCGGATGACGCAACAATTCCGCGATGAGCTGGTCGCGCCCGGTCGCCGGCGAGATCGCGACCGAGCTCAGCACGCCCGGTGCGCGGGATTCCAGAGTGGCCCGCAACGTGTCGGTCATCAGGCCGATGGTCAGCACGCCCGAGACGGCAATGGCACAGAAGCGCGCAATCTGGGCTGCATCGACATCGGCGGCGACGAAGGAAGCGGCGAGACCGAGCAGGGCCGAACTCGCCAGCCGCAACACCGTGAGCAGGACGCCGTGCCAGCGTGCTTCGCCGCTGCTGCCGGCGATCAGGACAGCGGTGACGACGAGCAGCGCGCCGAGCGCGCCAAGCCTGACCGGCATATCCGGCATCAGCGCCCCGAAATCGGTGACGATGAAGGGCAGCACGATGATCGCGCCGACCGTCATGCGATCGATGCTGCGGTTCTCGGAGGCCATCAGCGACTGGCGGTCGCGCGTTGCGAGCATGAACGCGCAAGCCGCGAACCCACTGAGCAGGAACAGCGCCAGCGCGACGGCATAGGGCATGTCGAAATGCCCGAGCCCGAGCGCACCGCCGATGCCGAGCACGACGGCGCCGGTGATCACCGCCAGCTTGATGGCGCGGGGCGCGTGCCGCCTCAGCATCCCCTCGGTCACGATCAGCGCACCGAAGGGAATGGCGGCGGCAGCAATCACCGAGAGGTCGTCGAGCAGGCTGCTTCCGGTCAGCCACGCCGTGCTGCGCATCAGGAAGAGCAGCGCGACGATGCCGAGTGCGATCATCAGGCGTCCGGTCAGCGGGCTGCGCGCATCGCGGCGATAGAGCGCGAGCATGGCGACGCCGAGCCCGATCGCGCCGCAGAGATTGACGATCGCATTGGCAATGACCGCCGAATTCATCGGCTGCTCTCCCGCCGGGGCCGCAACGTGCCGAAGCTCCTGCTGTCGTCGAGCCAATACACAACCGGCAGCACCAGCCGTTGCAATCCGAGGATCACGGATGCGACGAACAGGCCGGGCAGCGAGCGGTGCGGCACCTGCTCGAACAGATAGCTGCGCGCAGCCGCAAGATCGACCCGGCCGATCTGGATGAAATCATCGCCGCGGTCGTAGTTCAGCTCGCGGGCGCAGAACTCGCCATACTGCGCGTCGCGATGCTGCGGCGCTTCGGCAAACGTCTTCTTCAGCGCATCGGAGCCCCCGGTATAGGCATCGGTGATCACGAAGCGGCTCTCGTCGAAGCCGGCATCGCTGCCGACGCCAAACACGCTCCGATGCCGTTGCATGATGCCGCGGGCAAGCTGGAGATGGGCAAAGCTCTGCCGCGCCTCGGGGCGCGGCGACGGATAGACGTCGGAAAAGGTCTCGCTGACCATGCCGACCACCGAGGGCACCTGGGTGACGTTGGAGATCCAGCGCGGGCGCAGTCCGTCGCGCAGGAACAGCACCAGTGTGGTCAAGCCATAAAGCACCCACGACAGCCCCTGCCCGCGCGCATCGGGATCGACCATGACGAGCCCGAGATGGGTGACGTCGACGGGCACGCCGTCGAGCTCGACCTGCATCACCGACAGGGCGTTGAACGCGATCGGGCGCCCCGTGTCCTCCTCGGAGATCAGCGTGACAATGGCGCGGGAGAGGCGTTCGCGCTCGCCCGAGAAGATGCCGTAGGTGAGCTCGTCGGCCGGCAAGGTCTTGGCCGCGACCGTGCGGAGCTGCGCGACCAACCGCTCGAGTTCGTCCTGCGGCAGCGACAGGCCCGGGCTTTCAACGATCCGGGTCACATGACCGGGATGGGTCCGCAGGCTGAGATCGATGGTCGGCTGCGCGAAGGCCTTGAACCAGAACGCCGCGTAGCCGCGCAGCCGTCCGGCGGACTCGCGCAGATGTTGCCAGCTTCGTTCGTTCCCAGCGTCTGCCATGCCCGCCTGCCCGTGATCCGGACGGTTTTCGCGCGAGGCCATTAAGGAGCGATGAGTACCATTTTTTGTGACGGTTGCAGGGTAAAGGATACGTTGCGCCGGTCGCGGCAAATGGCTGGACGTGCGTCGGGCGGCGGATGCTCTGACATCCGCCGCCCCACGGTCCGGTCGGACTGGCGCGATATTACGCCGCCCGCGGGCCGCGTTCGACTTCCATGAGCAGGCGTTCGGCCTTGGCGTCTTCGATGCGGTTCACCAGGCGGTTGCTCTCGTGATTGTCACGCATCGTCTTGGTCATGGTGATGCAGGACTGCACCAGCATCAGAAAGCCCATGGCGAGGTAGCCTTTGATCGAGAGATCGAGCGGCAGGAAGAAGATGCCGAGGCCGACCATGAAGGCGGACGCGGCGAACGAAACGTAAGTGAAGGTGATCCAGGCGGGGCTGTGGAGCGGGGTGGTCGGGTTCATGATGGTCTCCTGTTGCTTGAGGTAGTGGCGAATGATCATCGTTGGAGTCAGTCAGTCGGCGTGCGCTTGGACTTCAACCGCGCCAGCACGTCGTCCGCGGTTGTCTTGAGCCGGGGGCCGAAGCCCTGCTCGGCGAGTTTCTCGGCGGTGGCGAGCGGACCCGTGGCCGCATCGAGCTCGACCAGCGCATCGTCTGCGGCCTGGGCTTCGATCTGCCGGTCGCGCAGGCGCTTCAGCGTGTTCTCCGCATCCGGCAGCGTGGATTCGTAAGGACGGGCCGCCTCGATGCCGCTGCGGCGTAGCGAACGCACCGCTTCCGAGGCGCGGGCGACGCGGCGGCCGCGATCGAGCTCGGTGATACGGGCCTGCGCGCTTGCGACGTGCCGCTTCAGCCGGGCGATCTCGGTCGCGAACAGCGCGCGCGCCGTCATCGCCGCGTCACGGTCAGCCTCGAGGCCGGCGATGGCCTCGGCGGCGTCCTTGGCGAGATCCTCGCGTCCGCCGTCGAGCGCCGCAACGGCCCGGGTCTCGAGATCGGCGATGCGCGCGCAGGTGGCCTCGAGCTTGCGGCCCTCCTGCTGGTCCTGGGCGATCGCCAGGGCCAGCGTCCGCTTGCTGCGCTCGACGGCGGCGGCGGCGTCGCGCATCTGCTGATCGAGGATCAGAAGTGCGGTTCGGTCTTCCAGCTCCTCGCCGGCGGCCGCCACGCTGCCGCGGAAGAGTGTCACTACGGTCTTGAACATTGCCTGCTCCCTGTTATGAGCATTGCTCACAGGCGCTTTGTAGCATATCTTGAGCATTGCTCAAGATAAATTTGAGCGACGCTCATGAATTATGGTTAACAAATGTCTAAAGCCTTGGAACGTCGAGAGAAACTTCGGATCGACCTGATCCTGGCGGCGGAGCGGATGATCGCCGAGCGGGGATTGGCCGGCCTGAAAACCCGGGATCTTGCCCGCGAGATCGGCTGCGCCAATGGCGCGGTCTACAATCTCGTCGCCGATGTGGACGAGCTGATCCTGCGGGTCGGATCGCGAACGCTGCTTCGGCTCGACGAGGCGCTCAGCGCAGCGGAGAGCACGGGCGCCCCCTCGCCGCAGGAGACGCTGGTCCGCATCGCCATCGCCTATTGCGACTTCGCCGCCGAACATCTCGAACTCTGGCGCGCGCTGTTCGAGCACCGCATGGAGCGCGGCAAGGCCGTGCCCGACTGGGCGATCAGCGAGCAGATGGAGCTGTTCGGCCACATCTACCGGCCGCTTGCCTCACTGTTTCCCAAGCGCAGTCCGGAACAGCTCGGCATCACCGCGCGCAGCCTGTTCTCGGCGGTGCACGGCATGGTGGCGCTCGGACTGGAGCAGAAGCTGGTCGCAGTTCCGCTGCCGGCGCTGCGACATGAGATCGCCGGCCTTGTCCGCGCGATGCTGGACGGGCTGGTCGCGCGCACAGGGTAGATTCCGGTCACTGCGAGAGGACGAAGCGAATCGGCCGGCAACGGCTGACTAAAATTTCGCCTGTCGCATCGCGGCTACCACGCTTAGCTTTCGCGGCGTCCAGCCCTCTCCCCGGAGTCCCCCCATGCCCCTCCTCATCCGCGGCGGCACCGTCGTCAATCATGATCATTCGCGCCGTGCGGACGTGCTGATCGACGGCGACACCATTGTCGCGGTCGGCGCATCGATCGAGGCCCCCACGGGCACGGAGATCGTCGATGCCGGCGGCGCCTACGTCATCCCCGGCGGGATCGATCCGCATACGCATCTCGAAATGCCGTTCATGGGCACCGTCACCGCCGACGATTTCGAATCGGGAACGAAGGCGGCGCTCGTCGGCGGCACCACCATGGTGGTGGATTTCTGCCTGCCCGATCCCGGCCAGTCGATGCTCGCGGCCTATCAGGAGTGGCGGCACAAATCCGAGAAGGCGGCCTCCGACTACGGCTTCCACATGGCGGTGACGTCGTGGTCGAAGCAGATCTATGACGAGATGGAGACCGTGGTCAAAACCTACGGCATCAACACCTTCAAGCATTTCATGGCCTACAAGGGCGCACTGATGGTGAACGATGACGAGCTCTATAATTCCTTCGCGCGCTGCGCCCATCTCGGCGCCATGCCGGTGGTGCATGCGGAGAATGGCGACGTCGTCGCCCTGATGCAGGAGGCGCTGATCGCGCGCGGCGTCACCGGCCCCGAGGGCCACGCTTATTCGCGGCCGCCGGAGGTCGAGGGCGAAGCCACCAACCGCGCCATCATGATCGCGGACATGACGGGCACGCCGGTCTACATCGTGCACACCAGTTGCCGCGAGGCGCATGAGGCTATTGCGCGGGCGCGCGCCGCCGGAAAGCGCGTCTATGGCGAGCCGCTGATCCAGCATCTCTTGCTCGACGCCGGCGAGTATCAGAACAAGGACTGGAATCATTCCGCGCAGCGGGTGATGTCGCCGCCGTTCCGCGACAGATCCCACCAGGACAGCCTGTGGGCCGGCCTGCAATCCGGCTCGCTCCAGGTGGTCGCAACCGACCACTGCGCCTTCACGACCGAGCAGAAGCGGTTCGGACTCGGCGACTTCAGGAAGATCCCGAACGGCACCGGCGGCCTGGAAGATCGCCTTGCGCTGCTGTGGACCGCCGGCGTCGCCACGGGACGGCTGACGAAGGAAGAATTCGTCGCGGTGACCTCGGCCAACATCGCCCGCATCCTCAACATCTATCCGCGCAAGGGCGCGGTCGCCCTGGGCTCGGATGCCGATATCGTGGTGTGGGATCCCAAGGCAACCAAGACCATCAGCGCGAAGCGGCAGATGAGCCGGATCGATTACAACGTGTTCGAAGGCTTTGCCTGCACCGGCGGACCCGCAGCGACGCTGTCGCGCGGCCGCATCGTATGGAAGGCTGGCGATCTGCGCGCCGAAGCCGGCGACGGCCGCTATGTCGAGCGTCCCGCGTTCTCACCGGTACATGTGGCGAATTCCACCTGGAAGGAGCTGACTGCGCCGCGCGCGGTCAGCCGTGGCGCAGTCACACCCTGAGAACGCAGTCCGTGCGGGATGCGACGCCATGAAGCGCGGTTGATGGCACGCGCTTTGCCTCTTTATGTCGCAAATCTCTCTCGAGGAGGCACCAATGAGCGCATCATCTTTCCATGTAAGCCGCCGCAACGTGATGCTCGGCGGTCTCGGCGCTGCCGGAATGACGGCATTCGCTCCGCGCTTCGCCTCGGCGCAGGGCCGCGCGGAGACGCTGCTGGTGGTGCAGGAGCTGGGACCGAACTCGCTCGACATGCAAGGCGTCGGCTCGAATCAGACGGTCAACGGCCTGTCCTGGAATTGTTACGATCGCCTGCTGACCTACGCCGCCAAGACGCTGCCCGATGGCACGCCCTCTTATGATCGCGCGACGCTCGCGCCCGAGCTGGCGGAAAGCTGGGAGGTCGCCGCCGACGGCATGTCCTGCACTTTCAAGCTGAGACCGACCGCGAAATTCCACGACGGCACGCCGGTCACGGCGAAGGACGTCAAATGGTCGTTCGACCGCGCCGTGAAGGTCGGCGGCTTTCCGACCTTCCAGATGTCGGCCGGGTCGCTCGAAAAGCCCGAGCAGTTCGTGGTCGTCGACGACCACACCTTCCGCATCGACTATGTGCGCAAGGACAAGATGCTGCTGTTCAACGTCGCGGTCGTCGTGCCCTTCATCATCAACTCCGAACTGGCAAAGAAGAACGCGACGCCGGAGGATCCCTGGGCCCTGGCGTGGCTCAAGACCAACGAGGCCGGCGGCGGGGCCTACAGGATCGAAAGCTGGAAGCCGGGCAGCGAGACCGTGTTCACGCGCTTCGACGACTGGACGAGCGGACCATTGCCGAAGATCAAGCGCGTGATCGCGCGCGATGTACCGTCCGCGGGCACGCGGCGCGCGATGCTCGAACGAGGAGATGCGGACCTCTCCAGCGGATTTGCGCCGCGTGATTTCGAGCAGATCCTCAAGGAGGGCAAGGTCAAGGTTTCGGGTGTGCCGATCCCCAATGCGCTTTGGTACGTGGCGCTCAACACCGCGAAGCCTCCGTTCGACAACGTCAAGCTGCGCCAAGCCGTCGCCTGGGCGATGCCTTACGAGCAGATCCAGAGCAGCGCCTTCTTCGGACGCGCGGTTCCCATGTATGGCGGAGCGAGCGACGTCTCAAAGCCGGTATGGCCGCAGCCGTTCCCCTATGTCACCGATCTCGACAAGGCCAAGGCGCTGATGAAGGAAGCCGGATTCGAATCCGGCCTGGAGACCACCTTGTCGCTCGACACCGGCACGGCGACGGTCGGCGAGCCGACCGCCATCCTGATCCAGGAAAGTCTCGCCAAGATCGGCATCAAGGCATCGATCGAAAAGATTCCCGGCGCGAACTGGCGCACCACGCTGAACAAGAAGGAGTTGCCGCTCGCGCTCAACCGCTTCAGCGGCTGGCTCGATTATCCCGAATATTACTTCTACTGGAATTTTCACGGCAACAATTCGATCTTCAACATCTCCTCCTATCAGAACAAGGAGATGGACGCGCTGATCGACAAGGCGCGGTTCACCACGGACGCGGCGGAATACGACAAGGCCGTGAAGGACTTCGTGGCGCTCTGCATGCGCGACGTTCCCGTCGTTCCGCTCAACCAGCCGATCCACGACGTCGCCATGCAAAAAGGCGTGTCCGGCTACGAATTCTGGTTTCACCGCGAGCCGGACTATCGTCAGTTCGTGAAGGGCTAATGCTGATCGACGACACGGACGACGCGTGAGGCAGCTCGCGCCTGCTCCGTCGGCAAGGCCTTCTCCAGCCGCGCCTGGCTCGCGCGCAGCGTCGCCGCATCGAGCCTGCCTTGCCGCGATCCCTCCAGCGCGCATTGGAAGATCCGATAGAACTGCGCGCCGTCATAGGCGACCAGCAGCAGGTCGACCCCGGCGTTGATGGCCTCGACCACGGCCTTGCAGACGTCATTCTGGTAGATCGCGCCCATCACGAGATCGTCGGTCATCACCACGCCCTGGTACTTCCACTTGTCGCGAATGATCCCCTCGACGACGCGCTTCGAGTGGGAGGCCGCGCGATCCGGATCGACCGCGGTGAGCGTGACGTGGCCGACCATGAGCGCACTGTGCGACTGCGACAGCACCTCGCGAAACGGGAGCCAATCGGTCGTCTCCAGCTCCCTGACCGGCGTATCGAGATTGGCGCTGAAATGATGCGTGTCGGTGCGAACGCGGCCGATGCCGGGGAAATGTTTGAGCGTGGCGCCGACGCCGGAGGCCTCCAGCCCGCGCACATAGGCGCTCGCGATCGCGCTGACGACAACGGGATCGGTGGCAATCGCACGCTGGCCGATCAGCGTATGGAAATCGAGACGGTTGCGCCGGACCGGCGGCTTCAAGTCGAGCACCGGTGCCAGATTGAGGTTGACGCCGAGCCCGGCGAGCTCCCGCCCGTGGATGCGGCCGAACTCTTCGGCCTTGACCTGCTGGTCGTCGGGCGCGAGCCCGGTGAGCGTCGCCAGCGCCGGCACCTTCGTCAGCGGCGGCGCAAGATGCCCGACGATGCCGCCCTCCTGATCGGCGGCGACGACCAGGGGCGGCAGGCCTGCGACGCGCCGCTTGTCCTGGAGCGCGGCGATCTCGGCACGCAGCGCCTCGACCGTTCGTCCCCGGATGTTGTGCCGGGTGACGTAGATGCCGCCGATCAGGCCCTGCCCGGCGAGGCGCGCGACCCCGGGGAAGGACGAATAGCCGACCATGAAGTGGGGGCCGAGCTGCCGCGCCTCGGTGGCGCTGGCCCCGAGAACGTCGTGCTTGCGCAGTTCGAATCGTAGATGCGCCGCCGCCATCAGCAGCGGCGGCAGGCACCAGAGCAGAACGAGCGGCTTGCCGGCGATCCGGCGCCAATGCCCCCGGCGCACGAGGACGACGATGATCATGATGCTTGCGGCGACAAGCGCGACGTTTCCGGCGCCGCGCAGCACGAGCAGATAGGGATCGTTCTTGTTGGCAGCCGCGAATGCGAGGACGGGCGCGGCCAGCCAGAGCAGGATGAAGCCGATACGACGGAGGAATTGCATGATGCATCACGCGTGCGGTGGCGAATGCTTCGCACCTATCAAAGCGATTCACGCCGCGCGAGAGTCAAAAGCGCGCCTGCACGGAAACTGCACCAAACTCCTGAAGCCGTGCAGACGATGATCCCGCCTTCTGCACAGGGGACGTTCAGACTTCGTGATGTCACCCATCACGAAAGGTCTTTTGGACATGACGAGCCTGGCATCGACCATAGCAGCGGAAATCCAGCCGATGAGGCATTCATCGCTTCCGGCCAAGCTCGGCCTCGCGCTGACGCTCGCCGCGCTCGCCGACTGGCTGTTCTATGGCGAGCGGATCGGACTTTCTCTCACGCTCTTTGCCGTCGCGATCGCCTCCGTGTCCGTGCTCTTCAATCACGCGGCACTGGATTTTCGGCGCGCGGCGATCGGCGGCGCGGTCGTCACGCTCGGTCTCGTGCCGGCCGTCGAGGAGCTCAACACGCTGTCGTTCCTGATTCTCGTCACGTCGCTGACGATTGCGCTGCTGCTCGCGACCAATCCGGAGACGACTGAACTCGCCGACCGCGCCCGCGCGCTGCGCAATTTCTTCCTGCTCGGTCCCTTCAGATTCGTCCCCGACGCGCTCCAGGTCTTCAACATGTCGGCGTTCACCCGCGGCATCGCGCTCTGGGTGCTGCCCGCGGCGCTGAGCACCGTCTTTGTCGCGCTGTTCGCCGCGGCCAATCCGGTGATCGAGCAGTGGGTGTCCCTGCTCAATCCAAAGCTCATCCTCGAATATATCAGCATCCCGCGTGTGCTGTTCTGGACGTTGATGCTGGCGCTGGTCTGGCCGTTCATCCATGTGCGCTGGCGACGCAGGAAAGTTCTCACCACGACCGTCGACGATGGCCCGGTGCCGCCGCCGCTCCGGCCCCTGGTCTCGGCCGAGTTCCTGGGCCCCTCCACCATTCTGCGTTCGCTGATCCTGTTCAATCTGCTGTTCGCGGCGCAATCCATTCTCGATGGCATCTACCTCTGGGGCCATGTGGCGTTGCCGGCCAATTTGACCTATGCGGCCTATGCCCATCGCGGCGCCTATCCGCTGATCGCGACTGCGCTACTTGCCGCCGCCTTCGTGCTGGTCGCGATGCGGCCAGGCGGACCGGCCGAGAAATCGACGGTGATCCGGCCGCTGGTCTATCTCTGGGTGGGTCAGAACGTGCTTCTGGTCGCCTCCTCCATTCTCCGCCTCGACCTCTACGTGGATATCTACATGCTGACCTACTGGCGCATCGCGGCCTTCATCTGGATGGGGCTGGTGGCGCTCGGGCTGGTCCTGATCGTTGCCCGCATCGCGCTCAACCGGCCCAACCGGTGGCTCGTCGGCGCCAACCTGATCGCGTTAACGATCGTGTTGTATAGCTGCTCGCTCGTGAACTTCGATGCGTTCATTGCCGACTATAATGTCGCTCACAGCCGGGAGGCATCGGGCAAAGGCGTGCAGATCGATATCAATTACCTTCTCACGCTCGGGCCGCAGGCGCTGCCCGCGATCGACAAGGCGATCGCGCTCCGCGCCGGCGCAAGCGAAAGCTGCCTTGTGTCGCGCCGCGACCGCCTTGTAGAACTTCAGCGTCAGGATCTGGCCTGGCGGGCCTGGGGCTTTCGCAGCTGGCGGCTACAACGCCGGCTGGATGCGCAGGCGAAGACTCAGCCCGGCGACCAACCGGCGGGCTGACGAGGAAGCGGAGAGGGTCTTGGCGCATCGCATTCTCATCGTCGACGACGAAGGCCACATCCGCGAGGTCATCCGCGTGGCGCTGAAGAAGGCCGGCATGGACGTGATCGAGGCGCGCGACGGCAAGGAGGCACTCAGCCGATTTGCCGCCGACCGGCCCGACCTGATCGTGCTCGACATCGGCATGCCGGAGTTCGACGGCCTCGACGTCTGCCGCGAGATACGCAAGACCTCGGACGTGCCGATCCTGTTCCTGTCGGCGCGCGACGAGGAGATCGACCGCATCCTCGGCCTCGAGATCGGCGGCGACGATTACGTGACAAAGCCGTTCAGCCCGCGCGAGCTGGTGGCGCGGGTCAACGTCATCCTCCGCCGCCTCAGCCCGCGCAACGGCGACGCCAAGGCCGGGCCGAGCGCGCTGTCGCAAGGCGGCCTCCTGATCGATCCCGAGCAGCATGTGGCGTCCTTTGCCGGCACGCCGCTGAAACTGACTGCGATCGAGTTCGGGATCCTGCGCGCGTTCCTGACCCGGCCGACTTCGGTGTTCAACCGCGAGCAGCTGATGCGGGCGGCCTATCAGCTCAACATCCAGGTCTCCGACCGCACCATCGACAGCCACATCCGCAACATCCGCGCCAAGCTTGCGGCGCTCGCTTGCGACAATGTGATCGAGACCATCCATGGCGTCGGCTTCAAGCTCGGCCGCTGCGAGAAACAGGCATGAGCGCGGCCCCCGACAAATGGCGGCCGTCGCTCACCCTCGTGATCTTCGCGGTGCTGACCACCGTCGGCGTGCTGCCGCTGGTCGGCCTGTTCTTCTTCCGCCTCTACGACAACCAGCTGATCCGCCAGACCCAGGCCGAGCTGATCGCGCAGAGCCGCGTGGTGGCGACGATCTATGCGCAGGAGGTCACGGCCCGGCTCGATGGCGGCCTGACGCTCGGCATCGAGGTGCCGCCCGGCGTGCTGCCCGATCCCGGCGACCAGGTCACGCCGATCCGTCCGGCGCTTGACCTCACCGCCAACGACCTGTTGCGGCGGCGGCCGGATGCGCAAGCAGCGACCCGGCCGGCGCAGCCAGCCTATGTCGAGATCGGCGCCAGGCTGACACCGATCATCCGCGAGACCCAGAAGGTGACGCTGGCGGGCTTTCGCATCCTCGATCCGCAAGGCGTGGTGATCGCAGGGCGCCAGGAGGTCGGGCAATCGCTCGCCCATATCGAGGAGGTGGCCGACGCGCTGCGCGGCCAATACCGCGCCACCTTGCGCAACCGCGTGCCGGACAAGCCGCCGCCGCCGATCTATTCCTTCAGCCGCGGGCTCGGCGTGCACGTGTTCTCGGCGATGCCCGTCATCGTCAACAACCGCGTTGCGGGGGTGATCTACACCACGCGGACGCCGAGCAACATCTTCGACCATCTCTACCAGGAGCGGGCCAAGTTCGTGCTGGCGGGGCTCGCCGTGATCCTCGGCACCATCGCGATCGGGCTGGTGTTCTCGCGCACCATCACGCTGCCGATGCGCGAACTGATCGATCGCGCCGCGCGGATCGGCCGCGGCGACCGGGAAGCCTTCAAGCCGCTCAGGCATTACGGCACCCGCGAGTTCGCCCAGCTCTCGCACAGCTTCCTCGGCATGGCCGAGCAGCTGGCGCGACGCTCGGATTACATCGCGACGTTCTCGGCGCATCTCACCCACGAACTGAAATCGCCGTTGACCTCGATCAAGGGCGCAGCCGAGCTGTTGCAGGATTCGCTTCAGGGCAGGGCCGACGGCCTGACGCCCGCCGAGCAGAAGACCTTCATCGCCAACATCCTGTCGGACACACAGCGGCTGGAGGCGATGGCGCAGCGGCTGCGCGAACTGGCCCGCGCCGAGAGCCTGCCGCAGAACGAGCGCACCGAGCTCGCGCCCGTCATCGCCGACCTCAAGAGCCGGTTTCCGGCAAGCGCGATTCTAGCCAGCGGCAGCCTCGACCGGCCGATCGGCATGTCCGGCGAAAAAGCGCTGATCGTCCTGTCGCATCTCGCCGACAACGCGATGCGGCACAAGGCGAGGTCAATCCGGCTGGAGGCGGTCGACGAGCGCACGACCTTGCTTCTGACGGTGAGCAATGACGGGGAGCCGATCTCGGCGCCGAACCGCGACAGGATATTTGACGCCTTCTTCACCACCCGCCGCGACCAGGGCGGGACCGGGATGGGGCTCGCGATTGCGCGCGCGGTGATGGCGAGCCATGGCGGCTCGATCCGGCTCAAGCCGACCGACGAGGGCGCGGCGTTCGAGCTCCGGTTTCCCGCAGCCTAGATCGCGAACACCCAGGCGGCGACGATGGTGCCGATGGTGACCAGGCCGGCGATGGTCCAGCCGGCGGCATATTCCAGCTCAGGGTGACCATTCGCCCGCATGATCTCGGCCGGATCGGCGGTATGCTTCCACTGCTCTGCCATTACAGCCTCGCACGTTTCTCCCCGCGTCATAGGTAAGTCGCCACAGCCGCCATAAGGTTCCATCACGGAAGCGCGAGGGACAAAAACGCGCAAACAACCCCATGCACAGTAGAACGACCTGGCCCGGCATGAAGCAGGGTCGCGCTGCGCAAGCGCTTGAGGCGTCGGGGCAAAACAGCCGCGACGCGCAACCGCCGCGGGGTTGGCAGGCTTGCCTTCCGAATCCGATTGCATGCTACAGTGCACGCACGCATCCATGGCGGGAGGGACGCATGGCCGACAACAAGGCAAAACGGGGCGGAGCCGATCGCGCGCTGATTGCGCTCACCGAGAGGTACGAAGTCGCCTACTGGTCGAAGAAGTTCAAGGTGACGCCGGCCAAGCTGAAATACGCCGTCAAGAAGGTCGGCCACTCCGCCAGGAAGGTCGAGGACTACATCAAGCTCCAGAAGCACCGCGCCTCCGACAAGAGCCGGATCGCCTTGAGCGAGGCCTATGAAGTCCGCTATTGGTCGAAGAAATTCAAGATCACCCCGGCAAAGCTGAAGGCCGCCGTCGCGGCGGCCGGCCATTCCTCCAGGAAGGTCGAAGCCTACCTCGCTGCCCAGAAGGCGGCGAAGAAGGCCAAGAAGGCTGCCAAGAAGACTGCGAAGAAGACGATCAAGCGGAAAAAGGCGGCCTAAGGCTTCGGGTCCGGGGGAGACAAGAATGAAATCGGGTCGCGTGATCCTCACCTGCGCCGTCGTTCTTGCCGGCGCCTTCCACGCCGCCGGCGCGTCCGCTGCGGAGCCCGCAAAGGTCTCGGGCGCCACGGCGCTGGCGCTCGCGGGCGTGATCGCACCGCTGTCGCCGGTCCTGTCGGGCGCCGAGAAGAAGGCGATGGCGATGCTGTTCGCCGCCAACAGCGACGTTCCCTACAAGAAGGCGATCGTGGTGACCGCGGACCGGATCGTCTGCCGCACCAGCAATGTCGACATCACGTTACGCAACTGCGAAGTCTCCTTCGGCAAGAAGGTCAAGAACGTGAACGGCTCCACGGCCAACGAGATCTTCGCGACCGAGGCGCTGGCCGGCGTTCCGCCGGATGGCGCGGCGGGATCGAATTTCGAGAGCCTGACCCGGCTGAGCTGCACGATCGACCCCAATGCCATCCGGCGGAAGGACGGCAGCGGGGCGGATTGCACGTTCCAGCCGGAGAATTGAGCCGAACCTGGCGGACAAAACCGGGCGCCGTGAAATCGCCTCAGACGAACTCACTAATAAGGCGAATTGAAAAGACAGGCCAAACCAGCGACGCCATATCAGGCACGCAAGGCCGGCACCAACATGAAGAATTATCTCGCATTTTTCCTTGTTCTGAGTGTCACGGCGGCGTCCGCGCACGGTCCGCTGCCGGCGCGGCTGACGGCGCCCTCCGATCTTGTCCGGGTGGGCCTCACCGATAGCGACACGACCGCCGGCGGCACCGCGCGGCTGTGCGAGCCGGTCTCGTTCTCGCGAGGCCTGCGCTACGGCGAGAGCGAGGCCAACGTGCTCGACGTCGCCACCACCGGCGAGACCAAGGCGGATACGCCCCGGCCCGTGCTGCTGTTCGTGGGGGGCGACACGTTCACCGGTGACCGCGGAGCGCCGGACCTGTCCCGCGAGATCCAGGACCAGGCGATGTGCTTTGCCGCCCGCAACGGCATGATTGGCGTGCGCGTGACCTATCGCCTGGCGCCCGCGGCCGCCTGGCCGATGGGTGCGACCGATGTCGCGGCCGCGCTGTCCTGGGTCCACCAGAACATCGACCTGTTCAACGGCGACGCCCGCGAGATCGTCGCGGTCGGCTATGGCGCCGGCGCCTTCCATGTCGCCAGCCTGCTGGCACATCCCGAATTCCAGACCGACCGCGCCGACGTCGCCGCCGTCGTGCTGGTGTCCGGTATCTACCGCGTGGGCAAGGACGCCAGCGACAGCGAGAAGGCCTATTTCGGCACCGATGCCAGCCAGTACGACAAGCGGTCGGTCTTCCCCGGCATCCTCAACGTCGATGCGCCGATCGTGCTGGCCTGGGCCGCGAACGATCCCGCGAACCTCGTGTCGCAGGGCGAGGTGCTGAAGAAGACGCTGTGCGGCGCCGGCCACTGTCCGCGCAGCACGCTGCTGCGCAGCCGCGACGGCATCGCCGCCGCGTTCGGCCTCGACGGCTCCGGCGACAGCCTCGCCGAGCCGACGCTGCTGCTGGTGCATCAGCTCGAGGCGCGCGGGCTGCCGTAGCCGCCGAAGTAAGCCAAATCGCATTGGCGCCTCCCAGACAATTGTCTCGCTCGCGTTAGCATGCCTCCAACCACGATTCGCGATTTCGTCGCCGCCCGGCATCGCCGCGTGCTATCTAGGAGAGTTATCTGGAGAATTTCTATCTGTGGGGGGTCACTAGGACTAAGGAAATCGGCGTCTCGCACCACTGTGTGACGCGCCGCCGCCACGATCGGAAAACCGATGCTCAAGTTGCTGGCACGATGCGCGGTGATCTCTTTTGTGTTGATTTCGGCGTCGGCCGCCGAACCGGTCAAGCTCAAATTGGCCTTCCCCAGCTCCGACCGCTCGACGAGTTATCTCGCCGCGGTCAGACCGTTTGTCGACGCGGTCAACGCCGAGGCAAGAGGCCTGATCGAAATCGAAACCTATTTCAGCGGCGCGCTCGGCAAGGATCCGGCTGAACAGCCCCAGCTCGTGCTCGATGGTACGGCCGACATCGCCTACGTCGTGACAGGCCTGACGCGCAACCGGTTCGCAGATAATGCAATCGTCGAGATGCCGGGTCTGTTTACGAGCATGCGGGAGTCCGTTCCTGTGTTCACCCGGCTCGTGGCCGCCAACGCATTGCAAGGATACGATGACTACACCGTGATCGGCGCCTACGTCACCGAACCGGAGACGATCCACAGCAAGATCCCGATCACGTCGCTGAATGATTTGAAGGGCAAGAGAATTCGCGTCAACAATCCCGGCGAAGCCGCCGCGCTGGAAAAGCTCGGAGCGCAGCCCGTGTTTCTGCCGGTCACCAAGATCTCGGAAGCCATCGGCAACGGCAGCATCGATGGCGCGCTCGTGCCACCGTCTCCATTGGTCGATTATGGCATCAAACGCGTTGCAACCTATCATTACCTTCTTGGAATCAGCGGCGCGCCATTGATGGTTTTGATGAGCCGGAAAACGTTCAATCGGCTGCCCGAATTGGCCCAGGCGATCATCCTCAAATACAGCGGTGAGTGGGCTGCCGCGCGCTTCATGGATACCTACGAAGCGGCGGAAAACAGCATTATGCGGGAACTGAAGTCCGATCCGAAGCGCCAGGTGATCATGCCCTCGTCGTCGGACCTCGATGCGGCAAATGCCGTGTTCGCAGCCATTGCCAATGATTGGGCTTCAAAAAGTGAGCACAATGCCGAGCTGCTGAAAACGGTCCGGACCGAGCTCACGAAAATGCGATCGACCCGGTAGCCGCGGATGCCGTCGCTCGCCAACATCTGGCCTCAGCGAAACATCGTCACCATCGTCGCTGCGCTCGCCATTCTGTTGACGGGCACCGGGATGACCCTGAAGATCACGACCGATCACCTTCTCCGCCAAGATGCGATGTCGACCGCGCGCAGCTGGGCGAGGTTCCTGGCGGCCAGCGTCACCGATCTTGAGCAGATCGCCGGCGGCGAGCAGCCTTCAGCCGCGAGTCTGAGGTTCTTCCTGTCGGCGCGAAATTCCGGCGAGGTCTTTCACTACGAAATATTCAACCGCAATGGCTACTCCCAGCTCGTTTCGACGCGCGAAAAGATCGCGCTCGTCGACTTGTCCGAATACAGCCCCGACGCGGCGCGATCAGTCGCTGACGGTCGGCCGATCGTCGACGTCAGGGAGGGCACTTCGGCCGACCGGCCGGCATTCTTCGCCCTCGCCTATGTCCCGGTCCAGACCGATGGTCGCCTCACCGCGGTCGTTGCGGCCTACGTGGATGAAACCGAGCAACGCAAGAATGTCCACAATACGTTCCTGACCGCGGCCGTATTCCTTTGCCTGCTGTCGGGCCTCGCCTTCTCCATTCCCGCGATTGCGTGGTATCGTGAAACAAAGGTGAAACAGGCTGACCGACGCATCCGATTCCTCGCCCACCATGACGCGTTGACCGGACTGGCCAATCGTCCCCATCTGATCGAAAAACTGGAGAGAGCTCTCGCTCACTTGCCGAAGCGGGGCGGCAGCCTTGCCGTGCACTTCATCGACGTCGACCGCTTCAAGGAGGTCAACGATACGCTTGGTCATGACGGCGGCGATTTTCTGCTCAAGTCCATCGCGGAGCGTTTGCGTGCAACGGTCCGGATCGACGACGTGGTGGCCCGGCTCGGCGGGGACGAGTTCGTCGTCGTGCAGTATGACGTCGCCGGCAGGACGCAGGCCGAGGCGTTTGCGCGCCATCTTGCCACCGCTGTAAATGCTCCGGTGAAGTTCAAGCAGCACGAGATCCTCACCACCGCCAGCATCGGCGTGGCCCTGGCGCCGGAGGAAGGCACCACCGCGGAGCAGTTGCTCAAGAGCGCCGATCTGGCGCTGTACGCGGCCAAGGCTGCCGGCCGCAATTGCATCCGGTTTTTCCTGCCCGAGATGGATACTGCGTTGCACGCGCGGATCGAGCTCGAGAGGACGATCCGCGAGGCGGTGCTAGATGATCGCTTCGAACTGCATTACCAGCCGCTCTTCGAAATGTCTCAGCGCCGCCTTGTCGGCTTCGAAGCGCTGATCCGCATGCCCGCGGCGGACGGAACGTTCATTCCGCCATTGACCTTCATTCCCGTCGCCGAGGAGTTGCGGCTTATCGACCAGATCGGGGCGTGGGTCTTGCGGGAGGCATGCCGCACCGCCGCGACCTGGCCGGAGCACCTGACCGTTGCAGTGAACCTGTCGCCCGCGCAGTTCGTTGCGGGCAGCATCAGCGACATCGTCGCCGCCGCACTGAAAGAGGCGGGCCTCGCGGCGCACCGGCTCGAATTGGAGATCACCGAAAGCCTGCTGCTCGGTAACACCGAAACGATCATGGCGCAGCTCCTGACGCTCAAGGCGATGGGCGTGGCCATCGTGATGGACGATTTCGGGGCCGGCTATTCGAGCTTCAGCTATCTGTGGCGCTTTCCGTTCGACAAGATCAAGATCGATCGAAGCTTCATACAGGGCCTCGACGGCTCCCATTGTCAGGTCGGGACGGTGGTGAAAGCGATCATCGCGCTCGGACGCGAGCTGCACATGCGAGTGACGGTCGAGGGCGTCGAAACCGCCAACCAGGCGGCTTTTCTCGAATCGGCCGACGGTGATCAGGCCCAGGGGTTCTTCTTCGGCCGGCCGGTCCCCGCCTCGGAGCTCGGCGCCAGCATTCTCGCGGACTTTGAGAAGACAACGCCGGCACCTTCGTCCGCGACTGCACAAGCGCCCAAGCCGCGCCTCGTCAACCTATCGGCTGAACGGTAGCACGGCCCCTTGCCTGTATCGGCAAAGCAATAATGATGCGGATTTTCGGATGACTACGTCTGCTGATGGCGCAGTTAACCGACCTCGATATTGCGCGCGATGTCGGCTTTTCGCATGATGACACAAGGCGCTGGAGCGACTTGTTGGTGCAAGGTTTCGCAACCCGTCGGGGCACCCACCAAACGGGTTGGACAACATGGCTATCCTAGCAGCAGACCCTCGCAGCGAGCAGATTCGCTACAAAGAGCATCATGTCCAAGCATCGCGACGGAGAGCGTCGTCCCGGCAAATCGGGACTTCTGATACCCAATGCGGTGGCCGTCGAAACTGAGCAATATTGACCTGCGAATCAGCGTCCTTGAGAGCATGTAGTCTTGGGGGTCGTCATGCCAAAGAGTGCGACAAGGCAGGTAGCGCTGTTGGGAGGGAGGAATGACCACGGAGCGAAGGCAGCCAACCCTTTGGCCCCAGAGTCTCGAAGACGAGATCCGAATGAGGCTCGCTCTCCACTCTCTCGAAAATGAGAACAAGGGCCTGCAAGAATTGGTCGTGCGTCTTTCGGAGACTGTCCTACGACTTGTTTGTCGAAGCGCAGCGCCAAACTCAACGCCCGATACCGATCCATACTGAGCACGTCACTGTCGTTGCCAAGCCGAGCGCTGCTATCGGTTCTTCTCGACCAATGCCCACGTTTGGGCTTTCGGCGCTCGGCCGTTCCCGGTAGCGCGCGTCCTACGTAGGCGCCCGCAATTCGCTCTGAAACCAAGCCAGGGTAATGGCCGATCTCATCGGGTCGACCAGCTCGACCGCGATCTGATCGACGAAATCGCAAGCGGGACATTCGAAGGTATGAATATCAAAACCGGCGAGGCCGGGCGTGATGCGCGCCAGCATCGTTGTTGTCTGGCATTTAGGACATGGTGGTCGCTGAATGGTCATGAGGCTCGCCTGGATGCGGCGGGAGCGCAATACTCTCCGTCACCGATGGATGCCAATGGGGGCGGTGATGGACGATCATGAAATCGTAAGCTCTGCTGCCACTGGTCAATATTGACCGCCATCCAAATTAAGGCCCGCCATCCCAAACGTGATCTTTCACAGATCGATTCATTTTTCATCGGACGATTGCCAAACCAAACCCGCCGAGTGCAAACCCGAGTTCGCCAAGACGGCCTACGGTGCCACACGACACACTCTCTCACCCTAGCGGCCCGTCGGCGCGTCAGCACGCCTGCCATTTTCTTTCGCGGATGACAGGTGCGCGGCTTCGCAACAAGCTATCAAGCCACACGATTGACAAACGCTTGACCTAGATCAAGCGGCCTTGGTGCAGATTGAGCCGACCTCGACGAGGGGCCAATATCAACAAGGTGTCGAACATGCGCGTCATCGGCAAGGTGCTGTTCGTTGGGACGATCGCCATTGCGTCGCTGGGGGCGATGTCTCAACGCGATGCGGAGCGGCCCGGAAGCGACAAGGAAATCCGCATCGGCAATGTGATGCCGTATTCGGGACCGCTTTCGGAATTCGGCGCGATCGGCCAGGCGGAGGCGGCCTATTTCGACATGATCAACGATCGCGGCGGCATCAATGGCCGCAAGGTCCGTTTCATCACGCGCGACGACAATTCCGACCCGACGACGGCGCTGGAGCTGACCCGCAATCTGGTCGAGAAGGACGACGTGCATTTGATGTTCGGGTCGTTCGGCACGCCCGGCAATCTCGCCACGCGCTGGTATCTGAACGAAAAGAAAATCCCGCAGCTTTTCGTCGCCTCCGGCGACGAGGAACTGAGCCAGGCCAAGGCGTTTCCCTGGACCATGGGCTGGCAGCCGTCGTTCCGGTCGGAGGGGCGCATCTACGCCAACTACATCCAGGCCTATTATCCGCGAAAGAAGATCGTGGTGCTCTGGCAGAACGATCAGTTCGGCCGCATGCTCTACAGGGGCATCCAGGAAGGCCTTGGCGACCTCAACCGTCTCGTCCTCGTCGACATCGCCTTCGACATCGCCGACGAGCATCTCGAAGGGCACGTCTCGATCCTCAAGCGCGCCGGCGCCGATATCTTCGTCTTTCTCGGCGTGCCGTCGACGGCGTCCAAGGTGATCAGGCTGGCGGCATCACTCAAATGGCGCCCGGTCTTCATCGTGAGCGACGCCTCCGCCTCGATCGCCAATGCGATGGCGCCCGCGGGCCTGGAGAATTCGGCCGGCGTGATCTCGGCGGCCTTTCTGAAGGATCCGAGCGATCCGGCATGGAAAGACGATCCTGCCATGAAGGACTGGTTCGCCTTCATGGACAAGTATCATCACGTCGAGAGTACGAACAACAGCGCTGCGCTCTACGGCTACGCCGCGGCCGAGTCGCTGACGCAGGTGCTGAAGCAATGCGGCGACGATCTATCGCGCGAGAACATCATGCGTCAGGCGGCCTCGCTCAGGGGTTATGAGCCCTCCGTCGCGTTGCCCAACATCAGGATGAACACCTCGCCGAACAGCTATCTCCCGATCAGGCAGATGCGGCTGGTGCAGTTCGACGGGCGCTCGTGGCAGCCTTTTGGCGAGGTGATCGAGACGGCGTTTACGGAAGGTGCGGCGCGGTGAGAGGTGAGCGTTGGGCGCACTGAAACTTCCACGGCGTCATGGCCGGGCTTGTCCCGGCCATCCACGTGTTTCTTGCGGCACAAAGAACGTGGATGCCCGGGACAAGCCCGGGCATGACGACCTCTACACCCGCCTCACGCCGGCTTCAGCGACGCCAGTGCGCTCTCCAGCAGTGAGCGCACCCGCGCCGCATCGCCGGACTTCACCACCGCAGGGTCGAGATAGAGCTCGAGCCCCGGCGCGCGTTCGGTGATCACCCCGCTCTTCTCCGCCGCGGCATCGTTCAGCGCGTCGACCGAATAGGGAATCACCTCGCGGCTGATGCCCTTCATCGTGATCGCGGGCAGCGCGTGCGCGCGCACCGTCTCGCTGACCAGCGCAAAGGTCTCGTAGCTCAGCACGATGCCGCCGGGCTCGGCGATCGATTGCAGACGCGCGGCGAGGTTCGCTTCCGCACCGATGATGGTGTAGTCCATGCGATCGCTGCTGCCGAAATTGCCGACATTGCAATAGCCGGAATTGATGCCCATGCGGGCCTTGAACGGCAGCTCGATGCCGGAGGCGCGCCATTTCGCATTGAGCTCGACGAGGCGATGCTGCATGCGCCAGGCCATCTGAAGGCAGGCCTGCGCGTCGGCACGGTCGCCCTTGGTCTCGGGGTCGCCGAAGAAGATCAGCATGGCGTCGCCGATGAACTTGTCGATGGTGCCGCCATATTGGTGGGCGATCGCCGACATCTCGGTGAAATATTCGTTGAGGAGCTGGGTCAACAATTCGGGTTGAAGCCGCTCGGCGGTCGCGGTGAAATTCTGGATGTCGGAGAAGAAGATGGTGAGCTTCTTGCGCTCGGTGTGGATGGTGACGTCCTTCTGGCCGGAGAAGATGCTCCTGTAGACCTGCGGCGGGATGTAGCGCGAGATCTTCATCGAGAGCGAGGCGAGGAAGTCGTTCGCGGATTCGAGCTCCTTGTTCATGTTCTTGATACGCCCGGCCTGGCGGCGCTGGAGCGAGAGGAAGGACAGGCCGCTGCCCGCGGCGATCAGGAAATAGGCCAGCAGGAACTTGAACGAGAAGATGTTGGCGGCGATCGGCTGCGCGATGATCACCTCCTGGATGCCTCTGACGTCGCCGACCTTCCAGTCCTTCTTCGGGCTCTCGGGATGGCTGTTGTGGCAGCTCACGCAGGCCGGTCCCATCAAGACGGGGGCGACCAGGCGGACCTTGTCGTTAAACAGCGAGGTCTCGGTTTCGACGATCTTCCGCTCGGGGTCGGCGCGCAGGGCCTCCAGCGCATCCTTCTCGAATTTGTCGAGCTGGTGCGGCGCGCGGTTCTGGAACGGGAAGTCCGAGACGAAACGGTAGGTGATGTTTTCCTGCTGCGCCCCGATCACCCGTCCGAGCTCCAGCGACAGCGTGGCCGGGATCGGGATCGCGCCGGGAACGGATTCGTAGTTGTGAACGACCCTGGTGGTGCCGTTGGGGTTGGCGAGGACACGGCCGACCACATTGGCCGCATAATAGCCGCGCACGCTCGATATGACCGAATTGAGATCGGCGGCCTGACGGCGCAACGCCGTCTTGCTGAGCTCCGTCAGGTCCAGCCACACCGCGAGCGGCAAAGCGAGCAGGAGGAAGGCGATCACGGCGCCGGTCAGGATGCCGCTCTTGTGCTGTTCTTCGGAGATCTCTTGTTTCACTCTGTGGCTCCGTTATGTGCGATTTTGTCGCAAAATCGGGGGTTTTGCGGCAAGGAATGCGGCGGCACAGAGCCAATAAACGCGGACCGGCGCAACCCCATTTTATGGTGGTCGCCTCAGGCGGCTTTTCGTTTCATCACAGATGCTTAAGATCGGCAACGAGCTGCATCCGCTCCGCCGGGAGATCCCATGACCGAATCCATCCGCATCAAACGCTTCCATGCGCGGCCCGTGATCGTGCCGATGAACCTGCCGCTCCAGACCTCGACCGGCGCCGTCGCAAAGGCACCGCTGGTGCTGATCGATTGCGAGACCGACCAGGGCGCAACGGGGCACGCCTATCTGTTCTCGATCACGCCCTCGGCCTTGAAGCCGCTGACGGCGATGGTCGCGGAAATGTCGGAGCTGCTCACAGGCGACGCGCTGCTGCCGTTCGAGATAGAGCGCAAGCTGACCCAGCGCTTCACGCTGTTGGGTTTGGCCGGCCTGCAGCGGCTGGCGCAATCCGGCATCGACATGGCGGCGTGGGATGCGCTGGCGCGCACACGCGGCCTGCCACTGGCGCGCCTGCTCGGCGGCGCGCCGAAGCCGGTCAGGGCCTACAATTCGAAGGGGCTCGGCATCATGCCGGCGGGCGCTGCGGTCGACGAGGCGCATAAGCTGCTGGCCGAGGGTTTTCACGCCGCCAAGATCCGCGTCGGCCGGCCCGATGCGCGGGAGGATCTCGCCGTGGTGCGCGCGGTGCGAAAAGCGGTCGGCGACCAGGTGACGCTGATGTGCGACTACAATCAGGCACTGACGGTGACCGAGGCCATCCGCCGCGGCGAGATGCTCGACGACGAGGGGCTGACCTGGATCGAGGAGCCGATCCGCCACGACGACTACGCCGGTTGCGCCCGCATCGCGGACGCGCTGCGCACGCCGGTCCAGATCGGCGAGAACTTCGACAGCGCCTTCGCGATGCAGTCGGCGCTGTCTGCGGAGGCCTGCGATTACGTGATGCCGGACGTGCAGCGCATCGGCGGCGTCACCGGCTGGCTCCGCGCCGCGTCACTGGCGCACGCCGCCGGCATCGAAATGTCCACCCACCTGTTCTCGGAAGTCAGCGCGCATCTGCTGTGCGTGACCCCGACCGCGCATTGGCTGGAATATGTCGACTGGGCCGACGCAGTGCTTTCGACGCGGCTGAAGATCAAGGACGGTTTTGCGCTGCCGGGCGAGGAGCCCGGCAACGGGATTGCGTGGGACGAGGCGGCGGTCGCCAAATATCTCGTGACATAGGGCCGCCTGTCGCCGCGTCGATCACCGATCGACAGGCCTACGGCCGAACAGCAGCCATCATATTCAGCTCGACCGGAGCGCCCCGCGGCAATTCGGCGACGCCAGCGGATGTCCGGGCGTGACGGCCGCGATCGCCGAGCCGTTCGATCAGCCGGTCCGAGGCACCGTTCATGACTTGCGACTGCTGGGTGAATCCCGGCGCCGAGGCGATGTATCCGACCAGCTGGAGGACCTGGACGATCCTGTCTTCGCCGCCTGTTGCGTGGTTGATCGCCGCAATGCAGAGATCGGCGCAGAGGGCCGCCGCCTCTTTTGCGGCCTCGATATCGACACCCGCCCCGACTTTGCCGGCGTACAGCAGGTCTTCACCACGACGCGGCAGCTGACCGCTGACATACGCAATTCCGCCATGGATGATCACCGGCAGGTAGTTTCCGCCCGGCTTGTTCACGCTGCTCATCTCGGTCACCTGCCTTCATTTCTCGTTGCCGTGGTGGGCGGCCGAACAATGGCAGGCGAGGAGTCGCGGATCAAGGCTGCGCATTGCACCGAGGTGGCGCGCACGATAACGATGCTCCATGACTACCTGGCGCCCGCATACCCATATCCGCGTCGTCGCGATCGGCCTGCACTGGCGGGACGGGCGGCTGCTCGCGGCCGAGGTGCGCGACGATGCGGGACGGATCAAGGGCGTGCGCCCGCTCGGCGGCGAGATCGAGTTCGGCGAGAGCTGGCGCGCCGCGCTGGTGCGTGAGTTCAACGAGGAGCTCGGCATCGACATCACCATCACAGGCGAGCCGTTGGTGATGGAGAACATCTTTGTGCACGAAGGATCGACCGGGCACGAGGTGATGTTCATCGCCGAGGTCGCGTTTCCAGAGGGCGCGTTCGCCGGCCAGGACCGGATTGATTTCCGCGAGGATAACGGCGAGCAGATTGTCGCGCGCTGGTTCGACCTTGGCGAGCTCGATATGGATGGTGGGCCGAGCCTCTATCCGACCGGGCTGAACGCGTTGCTGCTCGGAAGCAAGCTCTCCGTCCCGTCATCCTGAGGTGCGAGTGGCGCGATGCGAAAAGCATCGCGCCGGGAGCCTCGAAGGATGCACGGCCGAACTCGCAGCGGGGCCGTCGCCCTTCGAGGCTCGCCTAAGAGGCGAGCACCTCCAGCGACAATGGCTTCGCCATTGCGCGGGGGTGACGGTGTGAGATTGGGGCGCTCCGCAATGACGGAGAGCTACCAAACCTCCGCGCCGGGGATCTTCTTGCGGACCGCGATGCGCTGGATCCAGATGCAGCGGCGGACGGATTTGTTGGAGCGGCCGACGGCCGAGATGCCCTCGCCGGCCTGAAGCAGCGGCGCAACGCTTTCGCGCAGCGCGCGGCAGCGCTGCAGCTCGGCTTGCCAGTCGACGATCGCGGCATCGGTGCGCGACGCCATTAACGCCAGCGCTGCCATGGCAAGACAGCTCGCCCGCATCATCTGCATTCCCTTCACTTTGATCCGCCCGCGTCGCGCCGGTAGCGGAAATCGCAATGAGACGCGCCTTGCATGATGGTTTGCGTGCGCGTGAGCCTGATGTCGGCGCCAAATCCATCCGCGGTCGCGAAGTCGGCGGTGCAGACCAGCAGAAAGCCGAGCTCCGGTTCGCCCAGCGCCTTGTAGAATTCGGCATAGGCGCAGCGCGTGACGTCGAAGGCGAAGGCATCCTGGGTCTGCTCGAGGATGTCATAGGCGAGCGCGTCGTCGCGGGCATAGGTCTTGAAGGCGGACGCGACGGCCTTGCCGAGATCTGCCTCGTTCTCGGCCTTGTTCTTGGCGTTCCAGAATTCCGCGCCGAAGCCGCGATAGAGATCGCCGAGCGCCTTGCGCACCAGCGCATTGGCGCGCGCCTCGCCGAGCTCGGCCTGGAGCGCCTTGACCAGCGGCACCAGCACCTGCGCCTGGATTTTTGCCTGTTCGATGACGGAAACGCTCATGGGCAGGCTCGCGTCTGGGATGAAATCGTAGCCCGCGACACGATAACTCAACTTGACGCTGGCGACGAGGGTTTGCTGTTACGTCCCGCGGCATCCGACATGGTCTGAACCAACGCATCTGTGATGCAGCGGTGATCGCTGATCGTGCGATCCTGAAATGCCGGCGCGGCGATCAATGGTATGATTATCGTCATCCAAAAGAGAGGTGAACATGCCCCCGTCCGAGATGTCTCCAGTCTACGTCAGGTCACGCCCATTTGCGCGGCGCCGTCATCTTGCGGCAATTGCTGCAGCGCTGTTTCTCGCGGCGACCGTCTGGTCAGGCGGGCCCGCGCTGGCTGCCGCGAATGATGCCGAGGCGCGGACCGTCTTCGAAAAATTCATTGCCGCGCAGAATGCGCACAATGCGGACGATGTGAAGGCCATGCTCTGGAATTCGCCCGGCGCGCTGCTGTTTGCGCGAGGCATCGAGACGAGAGGCCGAGATGCGGTCGCGGACCGCTTCAAGGCGTATTACGAGGGCACCTGGCACCTCGAGCCCGACATGTCGAAATTCCACGTCGCCGTGATCTCGAACGAGGTCATGCAGGTCCTCGTGCCGATCGTCTTCACGCGTGGTCTTCCCGGCAAGCCACCGCAACAGAATACGTTTCTGATCAGCCAGACCTACGTGCACGATGCGAACGGCTGGTCCGTCGCTTCCATCCTGCCGGTGGCGAACACGGAATTGAAATAGCCGCGACCAGCGTCGGCAGGGTGCGGCTCGCTGCAGCACCGTAGCCCGGATGGAGCCAACGGGTCGGCGCAAAGCGCCGCCCGATGACAGGCTCCGCGCAATCCGGGACAGCGTCCGAGGGGATAGCCCCCGGATTGCGCTTCGCTCCATCCGGGCTACGCGCACGCTATTGAAAGTGAGATCGTGGCTTGCAGGGCCGAGATTTGCGGATGCAGGCCCGCCTGCGCCCGTTGGGCTCTAGCGTGGCATCCTCCTCTCGGCTATCGCGAGCGGAGGATGGTGGGCACGACAGGGATCGAACCTGTGACCCCTACCATGTCAAGGTAGTGCTCTCCCGCTGAGCTACGTGCCCTAGAGGTCATTTCATCGATGGGGTCCCTATAACGGCTCAGGGGACCCGGCGCAAGGACAGAGGCTGGCCGATTTAGGCCGCCAGCATCTTGTTCACTTCACTCACCAATTCGCGCAGGTGGACGGGTTTCGACAGCACCTTGGCGTTCTTGGGGGCGTCCGAATCCGAGTTCAGGGCCACCGCGGCGAAACCGGTAATGAACATGATCTTGATGTCGGGATCGAGTTCCGAGGCCCGGCGGGCGAGCTCGATGCCGTCCATCTCCGGCATCACGATGTCGGTGAGCAGCATCTCGAACGGCTCCTCCCGCAACCGCTGATAGGCGGCCATGCCATTGTCGTGGGACGAGACCTGAAAACCGGCGTTTTCCAGCGCCTTGACCAGGAAACGGCGCATGTCGTTGTCGTCTTCGGCGAGCAGGATTTTTGGCATGGCAGGAACGTTGAATCCCCAAGGCATCAGCAGAGGTCACTAAGCCCGACAGAGGGTAAATTTCGGGTGAAAATCTTTACCCTGAGCGTGCGCGGCAGGCCCCTTGTGAACCGGAATGCGGCGCGAATCAATCGAGCCGCGCCAGTGGCCCCCCGCCTCCGTGGCCGCAGGGTTAAGACACGTTCCAGTACCGATCACATCTTTTCGCTTGGCAGAATGGTTGCGATTCCGGACAATGACGACACATAAGAGCCGCTCGACCGGCCGAATCGATTCGATCCGGACCTTGCCGGATCTTGTGGCGCCGGATCTTGCGGCACGAAGGGACGAAGCCTGAGAAGATGACCCGGTTTGACGGCGACACGTCGCCAGCGTTCGAAATCGTGGAGCCCGCCGAATGGCGCGCGCCGATCATCTTCAACTCGCCCCATTCCGGCTCGACCTATCCGGACGAATTCCTCAGCGCCTCGCGAATCGACCTGCCGACGCTCCGCCGGTCGGAAGATTCCTTCATGGACGAGCTGATCGGCCATTTGAGCCAGCGCGGCTTTCCGACCGTGCGGGTCAACTTCCCGCGCTCCTATGTCGACGTCAATCGCGAGCCCTATGAGCTCGATCCCCGGATGTTCTCCGGACGCCTGCCGAGCTTTGCCAATACCCGCTCGATGCGGGTCGCGGGCGGGCTCGGCACCATCCCGCGCGTGGTCGGCGACGGCCAGGAGATCTATCGCGACCGCATTCTGGTCGACGATGCGCTGGCGCGGATCGAGACGCTCTACAAGCCCTACCACCGCGCGCTGCGCCGGCTGATCAACAAGGTGCACCAGATGTTCGGCACCGTGGTGCTGGTCGACTGCCACTCGATGCCCTCGGTCGGCGTCAGCAGAGACGAGCCGCGCCGGCCCGACATCGTGATCGGCGACCGCTACGGCACGAGCTGCACGCCGCTGCTCCCCGATCGGGTCGAGGAGACCCTGGGCGGGCTCGGCTATTCGATCGGCCGCAACAAGCCCTATGCCGGCGGCTTCATCACCGAGCACTACGGCAATCCGGCCAGCGGCCTGCATGCCGTCCAGCTCGAGCTGAACCGTGCCATCTACATGGACGAGCGGCGGCGCGAGCGCAGCCCGCGCTTTGCGCAGGTCGCCTCCGACTTCGCGGTGCTCGCCGACGTGCTGGCAACGACGATTCCGTTCGGCGATCTCGGCCCGTTCCAGGCCGCGGCGGAATAGGCGCAAGCCTTCGCCGCGCCGACGTCGCGCATCAAAGACCAGACCGAGCTGCGAGCGTATCGGGCGCCGAATCTTCGCTTCGCGTTTTCGCGCAGCTGAAGTGAAACAGATGGCCCAAAGAAAAAAGGGCCGCTTCTGATGAAGAAGCGGCCCAAGTCTAGGGAGGAAACGCCCAAGGAGGGCAGCGGTAACGCAGAGCGCTACCGCACCGCAACAATATGCGGCCGCGGCGCACAAAGTGCAAGGGCTTTTGAGCCGTTTCCCATGCAATACGGACATGGCTCAGTTGCTTCCAGAGAAACCCAGATTCAGTTTCTTTGATAAGGAAATTCAATGGGTTGATAGTCATTTGCATACGAACGAGGCATACTCGGAACTAAGTATTCAACTCAATGATCGATATTTGGCCAGCATATGGCTCGAAGGAGGCAATGGCTCCGGCATCCAAAATACCAGGGTGCAAATCAAGACAGCGCTGCACGTCACAGGCGAATTGAGATAGGCAGATGCGAGCTTCACCCGACTTTCGTTTCGAGGATTCGCCGTGACGGTGATCGACTTCTCAGCCTTCATCGGACAGCTCGCCACCGCCTCCGGCGAAACCATCCTGCCGTTCTTCCGCACCTCGCTTTCGATCGACGACAAGAGCAAGACCAAGGATTTCGACCCGGTGACGGAAGCCGACCGCGCCGCGGAGGCGGTGATGCGGCGGCTGATCAAGGCCAACTTCCCCCAGCACGGCATCGTCGGCGAGGAATTCGGCAACGAGCGCGAGGATTCGGACTATGTCTGGGTGCTCGACCCCATCGACGGCACGAAATCCTTCATCGGCGGCTTTCCGATCTGGGGCACGCTGATCGCGCTGCTGCACAAGGGCGCGCCAGTGTATGGCATGATGCACCAGCCCTTCATCGGCGAGCGCTTCTCCGGCGACAACGGCTCGGCCACCTATAAGGGCCCTTCCGGCGAGCGCCGGCTCCAGGTCCGCCGCTGCGCTTCGCTGTCGGAAGCGACGAGCTACACCACCAGCCCGCTGCTGATGAACGAGCGCGACCGCGCCATCTTCGGCCGCATCGAGACCGGCGCGCGGCTGTCGCGCTATGGCGGCGACTGCTACTCCTACTGCATGCTGGCGGCAGGCCATGTCGATCTCGTGGTCGAGACCGAGCTGAAGCCCTACGACATCGCGGCCCTGATCCCGATCGTGACCGGCGCCGGCGGCGTCGTCACCACCTGGGAAGGCAAGCCGGCCCAGGGCGGCGGCCGCATCATCGCCGCCGGCGATCCGCGCGTTCACGAAGAAGCACTGAAACTACTCAACGGTTAAAGCGACACATCGTTTGCGCATGATCCGTTCGGAAAACCGCTGCACACTTTTCCGGATCATGCTTCAGGGGACTTGGAATGAAAAACTGGCACAAGCTCGTATTCGCTAGCCTGCTGCTGTTTCCCACCCTCGCCTCCGCCCAGAATTTCCCGGCCAAGCCGATCAAGCTGATCGTGCCGTTCCCGGCCGGCGGCCCCAACGACATCATCGCCCGCGTCATCGGCCAGCGCATGTCGGAACTCTCCGGCCAGCCGGTGCTGATCGACAATCGCGGCGGACAGGGCGGCGTGCTCGGCACCGACGCGGTCGCAAAGGCTCCGCCCGATGGCTACACCATCGCGATCTCCTCGGCCGGCGCGCTCGCGATCAGCCCGAGCATGGAACGGGTCGCCTACGACACGCTCTCGGACCTGACACCGGTGACGCTGGTTGCCACCGTGCCGGAAATGCTGGTGGTGGCAACCAACGTGCCCGTCAAGGACATCGGCGAGCTGATTGCGCTCGCCAAAGCGCAGCCCGGAAAGCTCAACTTCGCCTCCTCCGGCCCCGGCAGCCTGCCGCATCTGGCCGGCGAATTGTTCAAGCTGACGGCGAAGATCGACATCGTGCACGTGCCCTATCGCGGCGCGGCGCCCGCGGTGAACGACCTGCTGGGCCAGCAGGTGCAGATGACCTTCCTCGACCTTCCGGTGCTGCTGCCGCAGGTCAAGGCGGGCTCCTTGCATGCCATCGCGGTCGGCTCGCCCGAACGCGCACCGACCGTGCCGGATGTGCCGACCACGGCGGAAGCGGGCTTTCCTGATCTGCGTATCGAGAACTGGTACGGCATGGTGGCGCCCAAGGGCACGCCGAAGGAAATCGTCACCGCGCTGCATGGCCTGGCGACCAAAGCCATGGCGGATCCGGCGGTGAAGGAGAAGCTCGCCGCCCAAGGCGCCACGCTGATCGGCGACGAGCCGGAGCATTTTCGCTCATTCATCGCGGACGAGACCAAGAAGTGGGCGAAGGTGATCAAGGACGCCGGCGTCGAGACGGCGAAGTAGGCCTCCGTCATGGCCGGGCTTGTCCCGGCCATGACGAGTTTGTGGCGCCCCCCTCACACCGCCGCCGCGCGCAGATGCTCCACCAGCATCTTGGCCGGCCGCGGCAGCGTCTTGAAGCTGCGCGCGCAGATCACGAGCTTGCGGTTGGCGAAGGCGTCGCGCAGGCGGACCATGGCGAGCGGCATCAGTTTTGCGCAGCGGCGGGCGGCCGCTTCGGGCACGAGGGCGACGCCGACATCGGCGGCGACCATCTGGCAGATCGCATCGAAGTCGCGCAAGCGTGCGCGGAAATGCGGCCGCATGCCGAGCCGCGCAGCGTGCTTGGAGATATGTACCTGGAGCGCGGTGGCGCTGGTCAGCCCGACGAACTCGCAAGCTCCCGCCTCCTTGAAATCGATCTGGCGGCGGCCGGCGAACGGGCCGCGGCGCGACGTCACCAGCGTCAGACGATCCTCGCTGAAGGGAAAGCGCTCGATATGGTCGGGCAGCGCGTGCTCGGCGGCAAATCCGAGATCGGCGGCGCCCGCGGTGATCGCCGCCGCAATGTCGGTGCTCTCGCGCTCCTCGATGTCGATGGCGACGTCGCGATGCTCGCGCAGGAAGCCGGCGAGCGCCTTCGGCAGATGCTCCGACAGGCCCGAGGTGTTGGCGAGGAAATGCACGCTCGCCCGCACGCCGCTGGCAAAGCCCGCGAGATCGCCGCGCATGGCGTCGATCTGGTGGATCACGACCCTCGCATGATCGAGCAGGCTCTCGCCCGCCGCGGTCAACTCGACACCGCGCCGTCCGCGCTTGAGCAGCGCGACACCGAGCGCGTCCTCGAGCCCCTTGATGCGCGCGCTGGCGGAGGCCAGCGCCAGGTGCGACCGCTCGGCGCCGCGGGTGATGCTGCGCTGGTCGGCGACCGCGATGAAGAGCTGGAGGTCGACGAGGTCGAAACGCATGGCAGGCCTCCTCCGGCTTAGCCTTCGCTGTTGACGAAGGCTGTCTCCGTAACCTCCAGATTGTGCCGGGCCGCGGCTTCGGTCAATGTGCGCCGCATGATCGACCCGCTCCTCATTGTCATCGCCGCCGTCTTCCTGATCGCCGGATTCGTCAAGGGCGTGGTCGGGCTCGGCCTGCCGACCGTCTCGATGGGCCTGCTCGCGGTCAGCATGGCCCCGGGCCGGGCGATTGCCATCGTCATCGTGCCGGCCATCGTCACCAACATCTGGCAGACTTTTGGCGGCCCCTATTTGCGCGACATCCTGAGGCGGCTGTGGCCGCTGATGATCGGAACCGTGATCGGATGCTGGCTCAATGCCGGTGCGCTGACCGGTCCCCATGCACGCTACGGCACGATCGTGCTCGGCGCCCTGCTCGTCGTCTACGCGGTGGTCGGGCTGAACAAGTTCCAGTTCAGCGTCGCGCCGAAGAACGAGAAATGGGTCGGCGGGGTGGTCGGCGTCGTCACCGGCGTGATCTCGGCCTCCACCGGCGTGCAGGTGATTCCCTCGATGCCGTTCATGCAGGCGATCGGCATGGAGAAGGACGAGCTGGTGCAGGCGCTCGGCGTGTTCTTCACGACAGCGACACTGGCGCTCGCCTTCAACCTCACCGCCGGCGGATTGCTGACGCCGGCCAATGCCGTACCGGGCGCCGTGGGCCTGGCCTGTGCCTTTGCCGGCATGTTCATCGGCCAGTCGGTGCGGGCGCGGATGCCGGCGGAAGCGTTCCGCCGCTGGTTCCTGATCGCGATGATTTTGCTAGGCCTGTATCTGGCGGGCAGCGCACTGCTGAAGGAATTCGCTTCGTAGGGTGGGTTAGCCGCAGCGTAACCCACCACGTCGCTCCACAGTCGCAGAAGCATGGTGGGTTACGCCTTGCGACTGCGCTTCGCGCAGCCGCGAGGCTAACCCACCCTACGCAGCCCTCACCTACCGCGTCTCCAGCATGGCGACGCGGATGCCGAGATAGATGAAGAGGCCGCCCAGCGCCCGGTTGACCCAGGCGATCGCGCCCTCGGAGGTCCGCAAGCGGTGGGCGGCCTTGGCCGCGAACGCCGCCAGCACCAGGCACCACAGCGTTCCCGTGCAGATGAAGATCAGGCCCAGCGTCAGGAAGGCGAGCGGCTTGTGGGGCGAGTCGGCTGCGACGAATTGTGGCAGGAAGGCCAGGAAGAACAGCGCGACCTTGGGATTGAGCGCGTTGGTGAAGACGCCCTGGAGAAACACGCGCCGCAGCGAGCTCCGCTCGGGCTCGTCGATGGCTGCCGCCAGCGCCGGCCGCGACCACAGCATCTGAAGTCCGGTCACGACGAGATAGGCGGCGCCGACCAGCTTCAGGATCGAGAATGCCGTGGACGAGGCCATCAGCAGGGCCGAAAGGCCAATCGCCGCGCCCGCGACGTGGAAAAAGCAGCCACAACTGATGCCGAGGGCCGCAGCGGCGCCGCCCCGCCACCCCATCTGCATGCTGCGGCCGATGACATAGACCGTATCAGGTCCGGGTGTGATGTTGAGCAGCACGCCCGAGAGGACGAACAGCCAGATCTCGTGAATGCCCAGCATGCCGGTCCCCCGCCGCCCCGACCGGGCGGCCTCAAGGAATTCGGCTTAATCGGTTCGGCCGCCACCGTCCACCGCCGCGATTGCGTAGGATTTACCGCGAATTTGCAATGCGGATCATACTTTCACTCGGCCTCATCTGCTCTATAAAGGCAGGGTTCTTGAAATGCGGGATTCGGGGCGACTGCCACACCGTGGCCGGTCCGCCCTCGCTTGGAGCTCCGAGGATATGGAAAGACGTCTGGCTGCCATCGTCTGCGCCGATGTCGCCGGCTATTCGCGCATGATGGGCAGCGACGAGGCCGGCACCCATGCCGCCTTCAAGGCCCACCGCAACGCGATCCATCCCATCATCCTCAATCATGGCGGCCGCGTCGTGAAGAACACCGGCGACGGTTTCCTGCTGGAGTTCCCGAGCATCGTCGGCGCCGCCGAGGCCGCAATTGCGATGCAGACGCTGATGGCGGAGCGCAATCACCATCTGCCGGCCGATCGCGCCATGCAGTTCCGCCTCGGCATCCATATGGGTGACGTCATCGCCGATGAGGACGAGGTCTTCGGTGACGATGTCAACATTGCCGTCCGGCTCGAATCCGTGGCGAGCCCCGGCGGCTTCGCCATCTCGGCCAAGGCCTACAAGGAGGCGAGCAAGCATCTCACCGTGCCGCTGGTCGATGCCGGCAACCATCGCTTCAAGAACATCAAGGATCCGATCGGCGTCTGGACCTGGACGCACGAGGGCGCACCGGCGCTGGCGCCCGCGCTGAAGGAGACGTCCCCCCTCTCGCCGCAGTCCCGGACCGCGATCGTCGGCGTGCTGCCCTTCGCCAATCTCAGCGACGCCCAGGATGAATATTTCTCCGACGGCCTCACCGAGGACCTGATCCACGCGCTGTCGCTGCAATCCTTCTATCGCGTGCTGAGCCGCAACTCGACCTTCGCGTTCAAGGGCAACAACGGCAGCACCCGCCTGATCGCGCGGGAGATCGATGCGACCTATTTGATCCAGGGCTCGGTGCGGCGCGCCGGAGCCAAGATCCGCGTCACCGCCGAGCTGATCGCGCCGGAGACCGGCGAGCAGCTCTGGACCGGCCGCTACGACCGCGACATCGGCGACCTCTTCGCGATGCAGGACGAGATCACCACGAACCTGTCCGCCGCCATCGCCACCGAGATCGTCCGGGCCGAGGCCTCGGCGCCGGCGCGGCTCTCGACCGACGTGACGGCCTGGGACCGCTTCCTCAAGGGGCTGTCCCACTACTACCGGCAGACCAAGGAAGATTTGACCGCCGCCGTCGAATTGTTCCGGGAGGCCATCAGGCTCGAGCCCAAACTGTCGATCGCGCATGCCTATCTCGCCACGATCCAGATCCAGAGCATCCAGTTCGGCTGGGTCAAGGGCACGCGCCAGATGTGGGCCGAGGCGATGAACCTCGCCGAGACCAGCGTCCGGCTCGACCCGCGCTCCTCCTTCGCGTTCTCGATCCTGTCCTGGGCCCACGCCATGGAGGGGCATGACGAGGCGGCGATGGACGCCGCCAAGCGCGCGGTCGCCCTCAATCCCTACGACATGGGCGCGCGCGGCGTGCTCGGCATCTGCCATTTCGTCATCGGCGAGCACCGCGAGGCGATCGAGCTGTTTTCGATGGCGGCGCAGCGCGACAACAGCGACCCGCGCTACCAATGGGCGGCGCTGAACGCCTTCAGCCATTATCTCCTGGGGCAGTATGACGCGACCCTGTCATGGGCCCGCGAGCAGCTCTACATCAATCCCAACCACATGCAGGCGCTGGCGATCCGCGCCGCGGCGCTGGCGCAATTGGGGCGGGCCGGCGAAGCGAGCGAGGCGACCTGCGTGCTCATGGGCAACTACCCGACCCTGAATGTCGACCGGCACTTGCGTAATTTTCACTGGAAACGGCCCGAGGACATCGCCCATTACCGCGAGGGCCTGCTCAAAGCGGGCGTCCCGCTCGGCAAATTGACCCTGGTCCAGAGCGACGTCAAACGCGCCGCCGAATCTTGAGGGCAAGCCGCGACCGCGCGACGACCTCACGTCCGCTCTTGTTGACAGCACAGTGAATTCGGCCACACTTTGTCACACGCTGAAGTAGTATAGTCGGCGGCGGCCGCGCTGGCGGTTTGTTAGGACTTTCCGCGCTCTATCGGCGCGCCTGCTTTTCACGATTCGCTGTTTTCAGGAATTTGGGCCATGCATCACCCCGCCTCGAAGCCCCCCTTCGATCCCTCGATCCAGGTCTCGCCCGACAATCCCTGCCCGTTCCTGCGCGGCCTGGTCGGCGAAGGCTTCGTCGACGGCGGGACCGTCCCGCTCGTCACGCTGTCGCAGACCATCGCGAATGCGAGTGGCGAAACCGGACCGACGAAGGTCTGGGCCCGCATCCAGGTCCGCGGGGTGGCGCTCATCGCCAACGGCATCCGTCACATCCTGAAGAGCATCTGGTCGGGCGCGCAGCTCGACGCGTTGCGCGGCGGCCCGCTGGACAAGCGCGGCGCCGGCTCGCGCATTCTCGGCGTCGACGGCAAGGTCAACGAAGACGAGATCGCGCGGCTTGCGAGCTTCGGCCGTACCTACACCGATCCGGACGGCGGCAACGCCGAGCAAGGTCTCAACGCGTCGGAAATCAAGACCTTCATGAGTGACAACCTCAAGCGCGCCGGCAGCGCCGCGCGCTGGTACTACCCGCTGCTGATGAAATTCGAATGGCCGGTCCTCCTGAAGATCATGGGCAAGGGCAAAGGTGAAGACCGCTACCTCAGCATCGCCGATGTGCGCACGCTGTTCAACGAACGCCAATTCCCCGATCGCATCAACCACCGGCTCGTGTCACAGCCGCTGCTGTCGGCCTGCCAGCTCAGGTTCCGCTGGGCATTCGCGTTCGCAGCGCTCCTCATCGGCCTCGGTCTTGTCGCGCTCGTCGCGGTCGCCGAATTCCCCAACCAGGTCCGCGCCATGCTGCCGCAGAAGGGAATCCTGGCGCAGCTGCTGCCGCCGCCCTTGCCGAGGGTCCCGGAGACGACGGCCGCCTATTGGCTCGAGCAGAACTGGTCGCTGAAGGACCGGCACTGGTTTCATCACGCCAGCCAGGGCACCGCGACCTTCCCGGTGCCCTACAATTGGTTCCTGGCGCTGGAGCAGCCGCGCCTCCATCTGTTCTCACGGCCCGGCATGATGAAGGACAGCGCCTATCTCGAGCGCTTCGGCTTCATCTCGAGCCCGCAGTCGATCCAGACCGACGTGACGACGCTCCGCCGCTTCGGTTACGCCAATGTCTATGAGACGACGCAGGCGTCGGACTGGTCGACCAGATGGACCCCGGCGGAGAACGTCGACGGCCTGCCGGTCGGCTTCGCGCGGATGACCGGCGTCGCCGATCCCGCGACCGGCCGTCGCGAAGAGGACAAGATCGGGCTGACCTGCGCGGCCTGCCATACCGGCCAGATCCACTACAAGGGCGTGGACGTGCGCTTCGACGGCGGGCCCGCGATGACCGACCTGAAGAAGCTCGAGCTCTCGACCGGCCTGTCGATCGCCTACACGCTGTACGTCCCGTTCCGCTTCCAGCGCTTCGCCGATCGCGTGCTCGGCCCCGAGGCCAGCAAGGCGGACCACGACGCGCTCAAGCAGCAGCTCGGCGCGATCGGCAAGTTTCTGATCGACTGGCAGAACAAGTACAACGAGACGATCGAGCACAAGGAGACCTGGGACAAGAAGGTGCAGAAGGACACCGAGGAAGGGTTCGGCCGCCTCGACGCCCTCAATCGCATCGGCAACCAGGTCTTTTCGCAGGATCTCGCGTTGAGCGGGCTCAGCGGCTTCGAGAAGAACCTGCATGCCCAGGACGCGCCGGTCAGCTATCCCGCGATCTGGACCGTGCCGTGGTTCAAGTTCGCTCAATACGACGCCTCGATCGAGCAGCCGCTGATCCGCAACGCCGGCGAAGCGCTCGGCGTGACCGCACTGCTCAATCTGTCCGACGCCTATCCCGAGGACAGGCTGTGGCGGTCCTCGGTCCATATCAACACACTCGGCTGGATCGAGGACATGCTGAGGGGGCCCGATCCGTTCAAGGCCGCCGAGCCGAAATTCGGCGGCCTGCTGGCGCCGAAATGGCCGTCGCAGATCCTCGACGACGCGTGGAAGCTGAAAACCGATCGCATCGAACGCGGCCGTGCGATCTACGCCGAGATGTGCTCCGGGTGTCACCTGCCGGCCGTCGACACCCCGGCTTTCTGGTCCTCGCGGCATTGGGAGCCAAGCGGCGACAGCAAGGTCTTGAACGCGGTGACGATTCCCACGGAGGAGATCAAGACCGATCCCGAACAGTCGCTCGTGCTCAGCAACAGGGTTGTCGATGTACCCGGCTTCCTGAAGGTGAATACGGCCGACCTCCAGACCTGGTGGCAATGCGACGTCCCGACCGCGAGCTCGCCGACCGAGATGGTGTATGCGCTCGGCCTCATGACGGTCGTCGATCTCGTGGCCCGCAAGTGGATGGACGACGACAAGACCCCGGAAGCGGAGCGGGCGAAATTGTGGAACCTCGCGCGCAAGAACTGTCTCAACCCGGCACCCGGGCCGCGCTATCGCGCGCGGCCGCTGAACGGCATCTGGGCCACCGCTCCCTATCTGCACAACGGTTCGGTGCCTTCGCTGTACTGGCTGCTCAAGCCGCAGAACGAGCGCCCGACGAAATTCTGCATGGGCCACCGCGACTATGATCCCGTGACTGTCGGCTTCGCGGTTGCTGCGGACGAGCGCTGCCAGACCGGCGAAACGCAGTTCTCGATGACGGGATCCGACGGCAAGCCGATCCAGGGCAACAGCGTGCTCGGCCATTCCTTCGAGCGCAAGGACGGCGAACCGAAACGTCCGGGCGTGATCGGCCGCGTGTTCAAGGACGATGCGGAACGCTACGATCTGATCGAGTATCTGAAGACGCTGTGAGCCTCTTCACCTCTCCCCGCTTGCGGGGAGAGGTCGGATTGCATCGAAGATGCAATCCGGGTGAGGGGGACTCTCCGCGAGTCCAGCTCTCACCGCTTTTGCGGATGCAGCCCCTCACCCCAACCCTCTCCCCGTAAGAACGGGGCGAGGGAGCGCACTGTCACGGCCCTCTCACTTGAACAGCGGCGTGCCCGGAACGAAGGCGTCGAAGGCGGCCCAGAACTGGGTGCGGTAGCGGTCCTGCTCCTGGAGGATCTCGTGCTTCGAGCCGGCGATCACGAGATGCGAGCCGGCGCGGAGATGATAGGCGAACTCCTCGATCGCGGCGGTCGAGACCACGGTGTCGTTGGAGGCCGCCAGCATCAGGATCGGCTGGCGGATCTCGGACGGGTAGCTCATGCCCTTGAAGGTGTTCATCGCCCTGAAGGCGGTGTCGGCCCAGGCGACCGTCGGTGACGCCAGCCCGAGCGTCGGATCCTCCTCCAGGATCGCGGCATTGCGCGCATAGCGCACGGGGTCGCTGGTCAGGGGATTGTTGATGAAGGGATCGAGCCCGGTCAGGCGGTCGCCGCCGCCGGGAACGTAGCGCCCGCCCTGCCCCATCAGACGCATCGTCTTGAGCAGCGCCCGCACCGGAAACGAGGTGGCGCGGCCCGGCAGGTCGATCATCGGCGCCGACAGCACCATGCGATCGAACCAACGCTTGCCCGCATGCGCCACCCGAAGCATCACCGCGCCCCCCATGGAATGAGCGAGCGCGAAGAAGGGTGGCGGGCAGTCCGGCAGCACCACCTGCTGCACGAAGGTCTCGACATCGATCTCGAAGTCGGCGAAGTCGCGGACATAGCCCTTGCGCGGATCGCGCAGACGGCGCGAGGAATGGCCCTGCCCGCGCCAGTCGATCATCGCCACCGCAAAGCCGCGGTCGCGCAGGTCGCGCACCGTCTCGAAATATTTCTCGATCTGCTCGCTGCGCCCGGTGAAGACGCAGACGGTGCCCTTGCGGTTCGCCGGCGGCGCCCAGCGCGCAAAGCGCAGCTCGGCGCCGTCGGGCGTCCTGATGGTGCCACTGACGACGTTCTCGGGCACGGGATTGGAGGGTATCGAGACCAGCGTCATGATTGGAAGTGGTTGGGCGGGACGTGCTGAAGATCGAGGGGCGGCAGCGCCGAAAAGGCGCTGTTTGCCGCCCTCTTGAACGCAGTTTCCCAAAACCCATATCACCTTGGTGCAGGCCGCTACCAGTGTTTCGGAACCGGAACATCAGGCTGCACACAGACGAAAGCCCGGCCCGATAGGCGGGCGGGTTGCCCAACAGTCGCTCAATGGAGGACTTGACCATGCGTACCTACGATCTGACTCCCTTCTATCGTTCCACCGTCGGCTTTGACCGCCTCTTCAACCTGCTCGACCAGGCGGGTTCGGACGGCAGCCCCGGTTATCCCCCCTACAATATCGAGCGCACCGGCGAGAACGCCTACCGCATCACCGTCGCGGTCTCCGGCTTCGCCAAGGATGAGCTCTCCATCGTCGCGAAGGAAAACACGCTGACGATCAAGGGCGAGAAAGTCGCAGGCGAGAACAGCAAGTCCGAGGTGCTCTACCGCGGCATCGCCGCGCGTGCCTTCGAGCGCGCCTTCCAGCTCGCCGACTTCGTGCAGGTGAAGGACGCCTCGCTCGAGAACGGCCTGCTTCACGTCGACCTCGTGCGCGAGATTCCCGAGGCCAAGAAGCCGCGCCAGATCGCGATCAACACCGGTGCGCAAGGCGCGCAGGTGATCGAGAACTCGGCCGCGAAGGCTGCCGCCTAAAGCACGCATCGCTTCCAGGTTGCGAAAACGCCCCGGTGCCCCGGGGCGTTTTTTTATGCCCCGCTCCCCCTCCAGCGTCGTCCTGGCGAAAGCCAGGACCCATTACCCCAAAAGGAAGTTTGGCGAAGACTCGTCGTTCGGTACTCCTACCGCACGCGATCGACAGACCTCGCGGTATGGGTCCTGGCTTTCGCCAGGACGACACCGTTTGCTTGGTTGCTCTATTGCCGCATCACAGAGCGGTGAACACGCGTAACGGCGCCGCCCTGCGCTCCGTCCTTTGGACATCGAACCCAAAAAGACGGAGACCGATCTTGACACTTTGGCGCAGCCTTTTCGTCGCCGCGAGCCTGCTGGCGGCCCCCATCAGCCTTGCTCACGCGCAGACCCCGCAGACCGTGAAGGCGAAGAACGTCGTGCTGGTGCACGGCGCCTGGGCCGACGGTTCGAGCTGGTCGGAGGTGATCCCGATCCTTCAGGCGGCCGGATTGCACGTCACCGCCGTGCAAAATCCGCTGTCGTCGCTTGCGGACTCCGTCGAGGCGACCAAGCGCGCGCTGGCCGAGCAGGACGGTCCGACCGTGCTGGTCGCGCATTCCTGGGGCGGCACCGTGATCAGCCAGGTCGGCACCGACCCGAAGGTCACCGGGCTCGTCTACGTCGCCGCACGCGCGCCCGATGCGAACGAGGATTTCGTCGCGCTGTCGAAGCAATTCCCGACCGGTCCGGTCCGCGCCGGCATCGTCGAGCGCGACGGCTACACCAAGCTCTCCGAAGACGCGTTCCTGAAGTATTTCGCCAATGGCGTGAAGCCGGAGCAGGCCAAGGAGCTCTACGCCGTGCAATGGCCGACGGCGGCCTCGATCTTCGCCGGCCGCACCACCGAAGCCGCCTGGCACACCAGGCCGAGCTGGTACGCGGTGTCGAAGAGCGACTACACCATCAATCCCGATCTCGAACGCTTCCTCGCCAAGCGCATGAACGCAACCACGATCGAGCTCGATGCCGGCCACCTCTCGCTGGTGTCGCATCCCAGGGAGGTGGCGAATTTGATTCTGGAAGCGGCGGGGTATGGGCGGAGTTGAGCGGCGGTTGCCGTAACGCGAAAGGCGCCCGACCTTTCGGGCGCCTTTTTGTTTTGCTCGGCCTTCTCCCCAACGTCGTCCTGGCGAAAGCCAGGACCCATTACCCGAGGGAGCAGTTTGGCGAAGGCTCATCGTCCGGTACTGGCATCTCCTACGATCGATAGACCTCGCGGTATGGGTCCTGGCCTTCGCCAGGACGACACCGTGTGTGCGGCGTGCAGCGTGCGATCAAACGAACACCGCGCGTGAGCGCTAATCCAGCCCCTGCGCTGCCGGCATGTCCTGCGTCGGCAAAATCGTCGGTGCGGGCTTCACTAGTCCAACCGTCGGCGCGGCAGCTTGCGCAGCCTCGGCGGGCTTGGGCTGCACGGCGGCGGTCTGCTGCGCGGGCTGAGCCTGCGGGGCCTGAGCCTGCGGGGCCTGAGCCTGCTGCGGCGCCGGCTCGGGCGAGGTCGGCCTGGCGGCGGCTACCGGTGTCTCGCCGCGCGGCGGCGCGGCCTTGGGCAGCGGCACGGCGCGGCTTGCGACATGCGGGATCGAGGCTGGCGGCCGCGGCGGGCCGCTGCGGATCGCGGTCGGCGGCGGCAGCGCGCCTTGCGGCCCGTACGGCGCGACCGCGCGCTCCTGATAGGCGGGAGCCATGCCGTAGGCATCGGCGGCCGGCATGAAACGCAAAATCCGTCCGTCGCGGGCGTCGATCACCAGCCGGCCGTCGTCGCCGCGGCGGTCGATCACCGCGATGGTGTAGACGGCGCCGCGCAGGCGCGGGATGCCGAGCGGCAAGAAGCCGTTCTCACGCAAGACCGCGTAGACCTCGGTAGCCGGCAGCAGCGCCGGCGCGAGCCCGCGATCATCGCCATAGCCATAGCCGTAGCGCGGCGGCGGTGGCGGGCCGGCGTCGGGCGGCGCGTATGGCCCGTCGAAATCCGACACGGCGATGCTGGCCCCTCCCGCAATACCGTTCGCCGGAACTTGCGCCTCAGCAGCCGTCGCAGCCAGCGCAAGCGCGGCGGCAGCCACACATCCTGTGAAAAACTTCATGGTCGAAACGCTCCTGTCAGGCCCCGGGACGGCTTGCGCTCTTTCGCTTCTTGTAGCGTGGCGCGCTTTTCGAAGGACCGATCCGAAGCTTCCCTCCGGATTCCGGCGTCCCCGGGGCCGGATCGCGGCGCGTTTGCTTCAAATCCGGGGCGCGCGCCCAACCGAAAGCGCTGATTGACACGTTGGGAATCGGGACTTTCGCGTGCTTGTGTGGTAGACAAAAATTTGGCAAGGTGCGGGTTAGGACAGGAAGACTGTCTCAATTTTGCCTGCGATCCCGGCATGGGGATTGCAACGAAAGTACGGTGCTCTCGAGCGCCAAGAAGGTACCAGGCAAAGCCGTTCTCGGGGACGAGGAACGCCTTGGCCTGAATCTAAGAAAATGCGGCTCGCAGCGGACGAGCGGTGGCCCAGAAGCGGGTGCCGCGGGACGCCCAAGGTGCGCCGAAGATGGCGGTGAGGCAGCTTGCCGCATGGAGAGGACGAGGACATGAACGGGTCGCAATTCGAGCGCGCAAACATCGTGGCAGAAGAACTGTCGGCGACGGTCGCCTCGAAAACGACTGATCCGATCCAGGAACACAATTCGCGCCCGCCGGCCGAAGGTCTCTACGATCCGAGCCTGGAAAAGGATTCCTGCGGCGTCGGCTTCATCGCCAACATCAAGGGCAAGAAGTCCCACGAGATCGTCTCGGACGCGCTCAGCATCCTCTGCAACCTCGAGCATCGCGGCGCCGTCGGCGCCGACCCACGCGCCGGCGACGGCGCCGGCATCCTGGTGCAGATCCCGCACGCCTTCTTCGCCCGCAAGGCCAAGGAGAACGGCTTCGCGCTGCCGCAGCCCGGCGAATACGCCATCGGCGCGCTGTTCATGCCGCGCGACACCGCCTGGCGCAACGTCATCAAGAGCATCATCTCCGACCAGATCAAGGAAGAAGGCCTCACCCTGCTCGGCTGGCGCGACGTGCCGACCGACAATTCCTCGCTCGGCGTCACCGTGAAGCCGACCGAGCCCGCCTGCATGCAGGTGTTCATCGGCCGCAACGGCACCGCCAAGACCGAGGACGATTTCGAGCGACGGCTCTACATCCTGCGCAAGTCGATCTCGCAGGCGATCTACCAGCGCCGCGACCGCGGGCTCGCGGGCTATTACCCCTGCTCGATGTCCTGCCGCACCGTGATCTACAAGGGCATGTTCCTCGCCGACCAGCTCGGCAAGTACTATCCCGACCTGCATGAGCCGGACTTCGAGAGCGCGCTGGCGCTGGTGCATCAGCGCTTCTCGACCAACACCTTCCCGGCGTGGTCGCTGGCGCATCCCTACCGCATGATCGCGCATAACGGCGAGATCAACACGCTGCGCGGCAACGTCAACTGGATGGCGGCACGCCAGGCCTCCGTCAGTTCGCACCTTTACGGCAAGGACATCAACCGGCTCTGGCCGATCTCGTATGAAGGCCAGTCGGACACCGCCTGTTTCGACAACGCGCTCGAATTCCTGGTGCAGGGCGGCTACTCGCTGCCGCACGCGGTGATGATGATGATTCCGGAAGCGTGGGCCGGAAATCCGCTGATGGATGAGACGCGCCGCGCCTTCTACGAATATCACGCCGCGCTGATGGAGCCGTGGGACGGCCCCGCCGCGATCGCCTTCACCGACGGCCGCCAGATCGGCGCCACGCTGGACCGCAACGGCCTGCGGCCGGCGCGCTATCTCGTGACCAAGGACGACCGCATCGTGATGGCGTCCGAGATGGGCGTGCTCACGATCCCCGAGGACCAGATCATCACCAAGTGGCGGCTTCAGCCCGGCAAGATGCTGCTGGTCGACCTCGAACAGGGCCGCCTGATCCCCGACGACGAGATCAAGGCCGATCTCGCCCGGAGCCATCCCTACAAGGAGTGGCTCGAGCGGACCCAGATCGTGCTGGAAGAGCTGCCCAAGGTGCCGACCACCGGCGTGCGCTCCAACCTGTCTCTGTTGGATCGCCAGCAGGCGTTCGGCTACAGCCAGGAAGACATCACCATCCTGATGACGCCGATGGCCTCCATCGGCGAGGAAGCCGCCGGCTCGATGGGCAACGACACCCCGATCTCGGCGCTGTCGGACAAGGCCAAGCCGCTCTTCACCTATTTCAAGCAGAACTTCGCGCAGGTCACCAACCCGCCGATCGACCCGATCCGCGAGGAGCTGGTGATGAGCCTGGTCTCGATCATCGGACCGCGGCCCAACCTGTTCGACCTCCAGGGGCTTGCCACCACCAAGCGCCTCGAAGCCCGCCAGCCGATCCTGACCGACGCGGACCTGGAAAAAATCCGCTCGATCTCGGACGTGGCCGAATCCCACTTCAAGTCGCGCACGCTCGACACCACGTTCCACGCCGGCCTCGGTGCCGCCGGCATGGACCAGGTGCTCGACGAGCTCTGCGCGCGCGCCGAAAGCGCGGTGCGCGAAGGCGTCAACATCATCATCCTGTCCGACCGCATGGTTGGAAGCGACCGCGTGCCGATCCCGTCGCTGCTCGCCTGCGCCGCCGTGCATCATCATCTGATCCGCACCGGCCTGCGCACCTCGGTCGGCCTCGTCGTCGAATCCGGCGAGCCGCGCGAAGTGCATCACTTCGCCTGCCTGGCCGGCTACGGCGCCGAGGCGATCAACCCCTATCTCGCGTTCGAGACCATCATCGCGATGAAGGACCGCCTGCCCGGCTCGCTCGACGATTACGAGATCGTCAAGCGCTACATCAAGTCGATCGGCAAGGGCCTTCTGAAGGTGATGTCCAAGATGGGCATCTCGACCTACCAGTCCTATTGCGGCGCGCAGATCTTCGACGCCGTCGGCCTCAAGGCCGACTTCGTCGGAAAGTTCTTCGCCGGCACGCACACCCGCGTCGAGGGCGTGGGTCTCGCCGAGATCGCCGAAGAGGCCGTGCGCCGTCATGCCGACGCGTTCGGTGAGGCGCTGGTCTACAAGACCGCGCTCGACGTCGGCGGCGAATATGCCTACCGCAGCCGCGGCGAGGACCATGCCTGGACCGCGGAGTCGGTCGGGCTGCTCCAGCATGCCGCGCGCGGCAATTCGCTGGAACGCTACCGCGCCTTCGCAAAGATTCTCAACGAGCAGTCCGAGCGGCTGCTGACGCTGCGCGGCCTGTTCCGGGTCAAGACGGCCGAGGAAGAGAAGCGCAAGCCTATCCCGCTCGACCAGGTCGAGCCGGCCAAGGACATCGTCAAGCGTTTCGCCACAGGCGCGATGAGCTTCGGCTCGATCTCGCGCGAGGCGCACACCACGCTCGCGATCGCCATGAACAGGATCGGCGGCAAGTCCAACACCGGCGAAGGCGGCGAGGAAGCCGACCGCTTCAAGCCGATGCCGAACGGCGACAGCATGCGCTCGGCGATCAAGCAGGTCGCCTCGGGCCGCTTCGGCGTCACCACGGAGTATCTCGTCAACTCCGACATGATGCAGATCAAGATGGCGCAGGGCGCCAAGCCCGGCGAAGGCGGCCAGTTGCCCGGCCACAAGGTCGACGCGACCATCGCCAAGGTCCGGCACTCGACGCCGGGCGTCGGCCTGATCTCGCCGCCGCCGCACCACGACATCTACTCGATCGAGGACCTGGCGCAGCTCATCTACGACCTCAAGAACGTCAACCCGACGGGCGACGTCTCGGTCAAGCTCGTCTCCGAGATCGGCGTCGGCACGGTTGCCGCGGGCGTCGCCAAGGCGCGCGCCGACCACGTCACCATCGCGGGCTTCGAGGGCGGCACCGGTGCATCGCCGCTGACCTCGATCAAGCATGCCGGCAGCCCTTGGGAAATCGGCCTCGCAGAAACCCACCAGACCCTGGTGCGCGAGCGGCTGCGCAGCCGCATCGTGGTCCAGGTCGACGGCGGCTTCCGCACCGGGCGTGACGTCGTGATCGGCGCGCTGCTCGGGGCCGACGAGTTCGGCTTCGCCACCGCGCCGCTGATCGCGGCCGGCTGCATCATGATGCGCAAGTGCCATCTCAACACCTGCCCGGTCGGCGTCGCGACCCAGGACCCGGTCCTGCGCAAGCGCTTCACCGGCCAGCCCGAGCACGTCATCAACTACTTCTTCTTCGTCGCCGAGGAAGTCCGCGAGATCATGGCATCGCTCGGCTTCCGCACCTTCAACGAGATGATCGGCCAGGTGCAGTTCCTCGACCAGACCAGGCTGGTCGCGCACTGGAAGGCCAAGGGGCTCGACTTCTCGAAGCTGTTCGTCAAGCAGAAGGAAGAGAAAGGCCAGAAGATCTACCACTCCGAGCGCCAGAACCATCATCTGGAAGCCGTGCTCGACCGCACGCTGATCGAGAAGGCCACGCCCGCGCTCGACCGCGGCGCGCCGGTCAAGATCGAGGCCGCGATCAACAGCACCAACCGTTCCGCCGGCGCGATGCTGTCGGGCGCGCTGGCCAAGATCTACGGCCATGCCGGCCTGCCGCATGACACCATCCATGTCAGCCTCAAGGGCACCGCGGGCCAGGCCTTCGGCGCGTGGCTGGCGCAAGGCGTCACCTTCGAGCTCGAAGGTGAAGCCAACGACTATGTCGGCAAGGGCCTCTCCGGCGGCAAGATCATCGTCAAGCCGCCGAAGAACAGCGCCATCGTGCCGGAAGAGAGCATCATCGTCGGCAACACCGTGATGTACGGCGCGATCCAGGGCGAGTGCTACTTCCGCGGCGTCGCCGGCGAACGCTTTGCCGTGCGCAACTCCGGCGCGGTCGCGGTGGTCGAGGGCGCGGGCGATCATTGCTGCGAATACATGACCGGCGGCATCGTGGTCGTGCTCGGCAAGACCGGGCGCAACTTCGCGGCCGGCATGTCGGGCGGCATCGCCTATGTGCTCGACGAGACCGGCGACTTCGACAAGCTCTGCAACATGGCGATGGTCGAGCTCGAACCGGTGCTGTCGGAGGAGCTGATCAACGCCGGCACCTATAATCACGCCGGTGACCTCGAGGCGCACGGCCGGGTCGACGTGTTCAAGAACCTGCTCGACTCCGACGTCGAGCGGCTGCACGTCCTGATCTCGCGCCACGCCAAGGCGACCGGCTCCAGGCGCGCCGCCGACATCCTTGCCAACTGGAAGGATTGGCTGCCCAAATTCCGCAAGGTGATGCCGGTCGAGTACCGGCGCGCGCTGCGCGAAATGGCCGCCAACGCGGACGCCGAGCCGAAGATCGCGATCGGGGCGTAATTCTTACAACGCGTCATTCCGGGGCGCGCAAAGCGCGAACCCGGAATCTCGCAAGGCAATCTCCAGGTTCCGGGTCTGCGCGCAGCGCGCGCATCCCGGAACGACGGCAAACAAACCTAAGCGGCAGGGACTTCGGGTTTAATGGGCAAGATCACGGGTTTTCTCGAAATCGAACGGCACGACCGCAAGTACTCCCCGGTCGCCGAGCGCGTGAAGCATTTCAACGAGTTCGTCGTTCCCTTGACCGAGAAGGAAACGCGCGACCAGGCCGCACGCTGCATGAACTGTGGCATTCCCTATTGCCACGGCACCGGCTCGGTCGCGCCCGGCACGCCCGGCTGCCCGGTCAACAACCAGATCCCCGACTTCAACGACCTCGTCTATCAGGGCAATTGGGAAGAGGCCTCGCGCAACCTGCACTCGACCAACAATTTTCCGGAGTTCACCGGGCGCATCTGCCCGGCGCCGTGCGAGGCGTCCTGCACGCTCAACATCGACGACAACCCGGTCACCATCAAGACCATCGAATGCGCGATCGTCGACCGCGCCTGGGACAATGGCTGGCTGAAGCCTGAAGTCGCCGCGGTCAAGACCGGCAAGAAGGTCGCGGTGATCGGCTCGGGTCCGGCCGGCATGGCCTGCGCGCAGCAGCTCGCGCGCGCCGGCCACGACGTGCATCTGTTCGAGAAGTTCGCCAAGGCCGGCGGCCTGCTGCGCTACGGCATTCCCGACTTCAAGATGGAGAAGGGCATCATCGACCGCCGTGTGGCGCAGATGGAAGGCGAAGGCGTCACCTTCCACTACAACAGCCATGTCGGCGCCGAGGGCAATGTCGATCCGCGCGAGCTGCTCAACGAATACGACGCGGTGGCGCTGACCGGCGGCGCGGAAGCCCCGCGCGACCTGCCGATCCCCGGCCGCGACCTCGACGGCATCCACTACGCGATGGACTTCCTGCCGCAGCAGAACCGCCGCGTCTCCGAGGAGCCGCTGGGCGGCGTCACCGAGATTCTGGCCGGCGGCAAGCATGTCGTCGTCATCGGCGGCGGCGACACCGGAAGCGACTGCATCGGCACCTCGCTGCGCCAGGGCGCCCTGTCCGTGACCCAGCTCGAGATCATGCCCGCCCCGCCCGAGCGCGAGAACAAGGGCCTGACCTGGCCGAACTGGCCGCTGAAGATGCGGACGTCCTCCAGCCAGGCCGAAGGCGCGATCCGCGAATATGCCGTGCTGACCCAGAAGTTCTCCGGCGAGAACGGCAAGGTCAAGAAGCTGCACTGCGTCCGCGTCGACGACAAGTTCAAGCCGATTGCCGGCACCGAGTTCGAGCTCGATGCCGAGCTGGTCCTGCTCGCCATGGGTTTCGTGCATCCCGTGCACGAGGGCCTGTTGAAGCTGCTCTCGGTCGAGCTCGACCCGCGCGGCAATGTCAAGGCCAACGTGCTGGACTACCAGACCTCGCGTCCCAACGTGTTCTCGGCCGGCGACATGCGCCGCGGCCAGTCGCTGGTGGTGTGGGCGATCCGCGAAGGCCGGCTGTGCGCGCGGTCGATCGATACGTTCCTGATGGGGAAGACGGACCTGCCGCGGTAGGTTTTCGCTTCACCGTCGGATTTATAAGAGCTGTCATCGCCCGCGAAAGCGGGCGATCCAGTATTCCAGAGACGTCAGTCGTAGACGGATAGGCTGCGGCGTACTGGATGCCCCGCCTTCGCGGGGCATGACAGCGGAATTAATTCTGCAGCCTCACCCCCAGCATCACCACCGTCCCCTGCGAGCTCGATCCCGGCTGGTTCGAGTTCAGGATGTCGTGGCGGAGCGTGCCCTTGATCCAGATGTTGCGGTTGAGCTTGTAGATCAGATTGCCTTCGAGCGAGTAGGTTTTGTCGTTGCGGTTCTGGTTCTGGTAGTCGTAGGTGCCGAAGGTGAACTTGCCGACGGCGGTCAGCCAGCGGCGGAAGTCGTGGTCGACCTCGGCGGCGTAGGTGTGCACCAGCACGCCGGAGGAGCCGGGGACCGTGGACTCCGCGATCTGCGTGTCGGTGGCGAATTTCACAGTGGTCAGGCCGCTCGCATTCCAGATCAGCGAGCCCGCGGTCAGGAAGCCCGCGAGCTGGCTCAGCCGCGGGTCGACATAGTTGCGCGCGGTATAGCCGACCGATATCTCGCCGGTGAGGATGCGCGAGAACTCGAAGGTCGAGCCGACCTTGGCATAGCCGCCGTTTGAGTCGCGGAAGTAGCCGTTGCGGTCGGCGGGCTGGTCGTGCACGCGGCTGTCGCCTTCGATCTCGACGAACGGCTTCAGCCCCGGCTTGAGGTCGTAGGAGAAACGGCCGATGCCGCCATATTGGTTGAAGTCGCGGTCATCGTTGCTGGACACTGTGCCGTCGGTGAGCTTGGAGTTCGTGTACGCCGTGCGGTCGACGGTGGCACCGGCCGCGACCTGGAAGCGGTTGAAGGTCTGGTCGAAGCCGAAGGTGCCGCCATAGCTGGCGTAGATCGGATATTTCAGCAGGCCGGCCTGCACGTTCGGGCTGCCGGGATTGTCGGTGGCGAGCCGCAGGCGCAATTGCGAGGTCAGCTTGAAATCGCGGGTGACGTCGACGCGGCCGTCGACATGGCCGGTGAAATCGGGGCGGTCGATCTCGACCGGCGACGGCGAGGCAAGGCCGTCGATCGTCGCCGGCATGTTGTTGGTGTAGCCCGAGAACGAGCCGCGTAAGTCAGCGACCAGCGCGTGGCGCTCCCAGTCGGACATCACGAGGAGATCGGGCGCGACCACGTAGGCCGGCGAGCCGACCGGCTTCTGGAGGCGCGCCGGATTGGTGTCGTAGCCGGCGGAGAGCTCGAGCCCGCCCTTGATCAGGAAGCTGCCGGCATAGTCGCCGACCGCGCCGAACGCATCGTCGTCGAGCTTGAGGCGGCGGCGCAGCGGCTGGCCCGGCACGGTGCCGGCCATCGCGCGCGGGATCGGCGCCTTGTTCGCAGTCTCGGAGGGCGGCGGCGCGATGCGCGGCGGCCCGAGCGTCCTGTCCGGTGTCGCGGGCGGCACCGGAGAGCCGGGACCGGCGGCACGCTTCGGCTTCGGTTGGCCCGGATAAAGCTTTGGCTGCTGCCGCTTGCGGTTGAGCGAGTCGTAGCCGGAGCTGCTCGCGCCATTGGCGGCCGGCAGGCCATAGGTCGGGACCTGACCGATGCGCGAGGTCGCCGGAGCCTGTTGGCTCCTGCGCGGATCGGCGTTGGGATCGGGCGGCGCCGGGATCGCATCCGACGGCGCCTGCGGCACGCCGGCCGTGCGGCGCGTCGGCAGCGTGTCGGGCGAGGCGAAACCGCCGCGGCTCGGATTGAACAGGTCGGGCGTGAGGCTCTGGGCCGTCGCCGGTGCGCTTTCCAGCGCGGTCAGCAGCAGGCATGGCAAAGCGGCGCGAAAGGCGTACGCGCGACGGCTCCGGCCCCTACCTGGAGGCGACCCCACGATGGAATAACTCCAACGAAATCAGACACTTCTTTGACGACCCTCCGCGAACAGCGGGAACCATCGTTAATGGAGTTAAAACAATTATGGTTAATGACCCGTTGCGTGCATTGGCGGTCGCGTCGCCTCGCGGGCCCGGGCGTGCTAAGCAGGCGCCAACCGGGCAATCGCCCACCCTCCTGGATCAAAGCATGCCGAGCTCGAAACCGCTGATGACCCCATCATCCGGCCCCACCCCTACAAGCGTCGAATCCGCGCTCCGCACGCTGGAGACGGAGAGCGGCGGCATCAACGCGCTCGCAGCCGCGCTGCGCGGCCCGCTGGGCGAGACCTTTGCCAGGGCGGTCGACCTGATCCGCAACGCAAAAGGCCGCGTCATCGTCACCGGGCTCGGCAAGTCCGGCCACATGGCGCGCAAGATCGCGGCGACCTTGGCCTCGACCGGCACGCCGGCCTTCTTCGTTCACACCGCCGAAGCCGCCCATGGCGACCTCGGCATGATCACCGCGGACGACGTCATCATGGCGTTGTCCTGGTCCGGCGAGCAGCCGGAGATGAAGACCCTCGTGAACTATTCGGCGCGGTTCGCGATTCCGATGATCGCAGTGACGTCGAACGCGGCATCCTCGCTCGGACAGGCCGCCGACATCGTGATCGAGCTGCCGAAGGCGCGCGAGGCCTGCCCGCACAATCTGGCGCCCACCACCTCGACGATGATGCAGGTCGCGATCGGCGACGCGATTGCGATCGCTTTGCTCGAAGGCCGCGGCTTCACCGCGCTGGAGTTCGCGCATTTCCATCCCGGCGGAAAGCTCGGTGCGATGCTGAAATTCGTCCGCGACTACATGCGCACCGGCGCGGAGATCCCGGTGAAGCCGGCCGGCACCAAGATGTCGGACGCCGTGGTCGAGATGTCGGCCAAGGGCCTGGGATGTGTCTGCATCGTCAACGAGGCTAACGAGATCGCCGGCATCATCACCGACGGCGATCTGCGCCGCCATATGCGTCCCGATCTCCTGACCGCCTCGGTCGACGACATCATGACGAAGCAGCCCAGGACCGTGCCGCCCTCGATGCTCGCGACCGAGATGATCGAGGTGCTGAACACGCGCAAGATCACGACGCTGGTCGTGACCGAGGCGGACAAGGTGGTCGGCATCGTGCACCTGCACGATCTGCTGCGGGCGGGCGTGGCTTAATCTTTCTTACCTCGCCCCGCCTGCGGGGAGAGGTCGGATCGCATCGCCAGATGCGATCCGGGTGAGGGGGACTCTCCACGAGTCCAACTGCCACCTCCCCCGCGGAGACTCCCCCTCACCCCAACCCTCTCCCCGCAAGCGGGGCGAGGGAGTCTATCGCGGAAACCGCGCCGCCTTGTCCTCCAGCGGCAGTCGCAGCCCGTTCGCCAGATACGACACCGTGCGATAGAAGCCGCACAGCAGCATGATCTCCAGGACCTGCGCCGCATCGTAATGCGCCGACAGCGCGGCGAATTCGGCGTCGGCAAGCGTCGCGCGATGATGCAGCGCGTCGACGGCGGCGATCAGCGCCTGCTCGGCCGGCGACCAGCAGGGTGACGCCGCATCGCCGCGTACGGTGGCGCGGACCTCGTCCTCGGTGAGCTGCGCGGCCCCGGCGAAGATCGCGACATGCACGCCCCATTCATATTCGCAATCGTTCAGCGCGGTCGTCCGGTCGATGACGATCTCGCGCTGGCGCAGGGACAGCGGCCCGGGATCGAGCAGGCCACCGGCGCGAAACTTGTCCCAGGCGCGGGTATGGCCCGCCATCACCCGGAACAGCAGCAGCGGCGGCGCGCCGCGCATGATGCGGTCGAACTGCGCCTGGATCTCCGGGGGATAAGGCGGCGCGAGCGGCGCGATGCGCGGCGTGGCCAGGGACATGGGCCGTCTCCATTGCTACAATTATCGTAGCAGTACGCTACACTATCCGTAGCATCGCGCAAGGACGCATCGATGGCGAAACAGGCCCCTTCCAGGTCACGCAACGTCCGCGGTTCGCGCACCGGACGGCCGATCATGGCGCTGCTGGACTTGCTCGGCCGGCGCTGGTCGTTGCGGATATTGTGGGAATTGCGCGGCACTCCCCTCACCTCCCGCGCACTGCGCACCGCCTGCGACGAAGCCTCGCCCACGGTGCTGCAAGCGCGGCTGAGCGAGTTGCGCGAGGCGGGGTTCGTGGAGCTGGGCGAGGCCGGCGGCTACGGGCTGACACCGCTCGGGCGGGAGCTGTGCGAGACGTTCATGCCGCTGCACAGGTTTGCGGAGAGGTGGGGGAAGTGATGGACTCCCTCTCCCCGTTCTTACGGGGAGAGGGCTGGGGTGAGGGGCTACCTCCGCAAATGCGGTGAGAGATAGATTCGCGGAAGGTCCCCCTCACCCGGATTGCATCTTCGATGCAATCCGGCCTCTCCCCGCGCGCGGGGAGAGGCGAACAGTCGTCACGCCGCCGCCACCGTCAGATTCGCGCCATCCACCCGCACCACCTTCACCCGCGTCCCCGCTGGCGTATCGGGGCCGGCCACGCGCCACACCGTGTCGCCGATGCGCACCGTGCCATTGCCGTCGATGATCGGCTTCTCCAGCGTGAACTCGCGGCCGAGCAGCGCGTCCGCGCGCTTGTTGAGGAAGGGGCTTGCGCCCGTGCCGAGTTTCGGCCGGGCGAGCCGGCGCCACACCGGCACGGCGGCGGCTGCGAACACCGCGAACATCACGAGCTGGATCTGCCAGGACACGGCGACGGTGAACGAGATCAGGCCGACCAACAATGCGGCAAGCCCGAGCCAGAACAGGAACACGCCCGGCGCCAGCACCTCTAGCGCCATCAGGATGAAGCCGAAGATCAGCCAGTTCCAGGTACCGAGCGAAACGAACATGTCGGTCATGACACGACCTCTTTATATTGGCGCATGACCTTATCGGAAAACCGGTATCCACTTTTCCGGGTCATGCGCCGAGCCCTATTGCGGCACCGCGGGCGGCGTCGGTCCGGCCGGCGGCACCGAGCCGCGGCGGGCGGCCGCGGCGGCCGAGGCCGCACTCTCGCCGAACGTCGCCTTGGCGATCTCGCCGATGCCGGCGAGCGAGCCGAGCATGCTCATCGCTTCCACCGGCAGCATGATGACCTTCTGGTTCGGCGAGTCCGCCAGTTGGCCGAATGCCTTGATATACTTGTCGGCGATGAAATAGTTCAGCGCGGCGACGTCACCCTTGCTGATGGCCTCGCTGACCATCTGGGTCGCCTTGGCCTCGGCTTCGGCCAGGCGCTCGCGCGCCTCGGCGTCGCGGAAGGCGGCCTCGCGGCGGCCCTCGGCCTGGAGGATCTGGCCCTGCTTGGCGCCCTCGGCGCGCAGGATCTCGGACTGGCGCGCGCCTTCGGCCTGAAGAATGTCGGCGCGCTTGACGCGCTCGGCCTTCATCTGCCGTCCCATCGCCTCGACCAGATCGGCCGGCGGCACGATGTCCTTGATCTCGATCCGGTTGACCTTCAGGCCCCACGGCGAGACCGCGGCATCGACCACGCGCAACAGGCGCTCGTTGATCTCGTCGCGGTGCGACAGCACCTGGTCGAGATCCATCGAGCCCATCACCGAGCGGATGTTGGTCATGGTCAGCACGATGATCGCCTGCTCGAGATTGGAGACCTCGTAGCTGGCTTTCGCCGCGTCGAACACCTGGAAGAAGGCGACGCCGTCCACCGTGACGGTGGCGTTGTCCTTGGTGATCACCTCCTGCTCGGGAATGTTGATCACCTGCTCCATCATGTTGATCTTGCGTCCGACACGATCGAAATAGGGTACGATCAGATTGAGCCCCGGTGTCAGCGTCTGGGTGTATTTGCCGAACCGTTCGATGGTCCAGTCATAGCCCTGCGGCACCGTCTTCACGCCGGCAATGAGCGTGACGATGACGAGCAATACCAGAACAATCGCGAAAATATCGAAGCCGCTCATATATCCTCCAAGGCGGGAAAAAGCCCTTTCCCGCGCTGTCATTGGTCGGGATGATCACCCTACCGGTTCAGCGGTCGCAATTCACGTCGGCATTCGTGCGATTCTTCACAAGACGCACGGAGAGGGAACGGTCACGATTAAGTATTTGCAAGACACTCTTGAAAGCGCGCAGGCGCAGACCTAGCGACAAAAGTTAACATTTCCAGCCAAACCGCCCGTCATAGGGACCAGCCTATTCGATGACCTCGTTCGCAAGCGCGAGCAGACTGGCGGGAACGGCGACGCCAAGCGCCTTGGCTGCCTTGAGGTTGATCGCAAGCTCGAACTTGGTGGGGTTCTGGACCGGGAGGTCGGCAGGCAGCGCGCCCTTCAGGATGCGATCGATGTAGGAGGCGGCGCGGCGCAGCTGCTCGGTGCTGTCGGTGCTGTAGGACATCAGCCCGCCCTCGTCGACGAAGGTGCGGCTCCAGTACACCGCCGGCACGCGCGCCTCATTGATCGCCGCCAGCAGATGCGCGCGATTGGCCATGGTGAAGAAGTCCGGCAGGATCAGGAAGCCGCCGTCCTTGCGCGAGGCCAGCGCAGCGATCGAAGCGGCGTCGTGCACCGTCGCGGGCTCGACCGCTACGCCGAGCGTGCGCGCGGCGTCCTCGATCGTGCGCAGCATGATGCCGGCGAACGGCGCGGTGGCGGGATTGTACACGACGAAGACGCGGGCGACCCGCGGCGTGACCTGCGTCAGCATCTCCAGCCATTTGCCGGCCAGGGGGCCGTCATAATCGGTGAAGCCGGTGATGTTGCCGCCGGGATGGGCGAGGTTCTGGACAAAACCCTGGCTGACGGGATCGGTCACCACGGCGAACACGATCGGGGTCGTCGCGGTGCGCTTGCGCAGCTCTTCGACGGAGGGCGTGCCGACCGCCAGCAGGATGTCGGGCTTGAGCGCGATCAGCTCGTCCGCAAGCCGCGCGATGCGCGCCCGGTCGCCGCCGCCGCTGCGCCAGTCGACCTTGAGGTTACCGTGCTCCTTCCAGCCATGCCCGGCGAGCGCCTCGACCAGGATGGCGCTGCGGGTCTGTCCGACCGCATCGTCATCGGCCGTGACGGTGAGCACGCCGAGCCGGCGCGTCGCGTTCGACTGCGCCAGTGCCGCCGGCGGCAGCGCGGCGATCGTCCCGAGAAGCGCCAGGACCTCGCGGCGGTTCATCGGGCGCCCCTCAGATCCAGACTCATCATATCCAGCCTTATATCCAGCCTTGGAGCTCGCGCAGCACCAGGGTGCGGATCACGTCCATGCCCGGCTCGCTGTCGTTGAGGCAGGGGATCGCGGAAAACTGCTCGCCGCCATTGTGCCCGAAGATCTCGGCATTCTCCTGCGCGATCTCCTCCAGCGTCTCCAGGCAGTCGGCGGCAAAGCCCGGCGTCACCACCGCGATGCGGCGCACGCCTTCCTTGGCGAGACGCTCCATCGTCTTGTCGGTATAGGGCTGGAGCCACTCGTCATTGCCGAAGCGCGACTGGAAGGTCAGCAGCAGTTTCGAGGCGTCCATCCCGAGCCGGCGGCGCAGCGCCTCGGTGGTGGCGACGCAGTGGCCCTGATAGGGATCGCCCTTGTCGACATAGGATTTCGGCATGCCGTGGAAGGAGGCGACGATCAGCTCCGGCTTGAACGGCAGCGTGGCGAGATGCGCCTCGATCGAGGTCGCGAGCGCCTCGATATAGGCCTCGTCCTCGTAGTAGGGCGGCGTCACCCGCAGCGTCGGCTGCGCCCGCAGGCGGGCGAGCACGCGAAACACCTCGTCGCAGACGGTGGCCGAGGTCGGGGCGGAATATTGCGGATAGAGCGGCACGGCCAGGATGCGTTCGCAGCCCTTTGCGATCAGCGCCTCGATGCCCGACTTGATCGAGGGATTGCCGTAGCGCATCGCCCAATCCACCACGACGTGGTCGCGGTCCAGCAGCGCGGCTGCGAGCTTGTCGGCTTGCGACCGCGTGATGGTCTTGAGCGGTGACTCGTTCTTCTCGGTATTCCAGATCTTCAGATAGTCGAGCGCCTTGGTGCGCGGCCGGCTGCGCAGGATGATCCCGTTCAGCACCAGTTGCCAGATCAGGCCCTGGTCCTCGATGACGCGGGGGTCCGAGAGGAATTCCTTGAGATAAACCCGCACGCCGGGGGCGTCGGCCGTATCGGGCGTGCCGAGATTGACCAGCAGCACGCCGACGCGCGAGGGGCCGGGCTGCGCGGCCCGCTTTGCGGTCTCGATGGGGACAATCGTGGTCATGGTCCGTTGGGTCGCGCGTTGCTCCGAACTTGTCAAGATTGGGCCGGTTTCGCTAGGGTCGGTGCACAGGGGGAGGAACCATGACGCTTGCGGAATGGTGCGTTTTCGGAGCACTGCTGCTCTATCTGGCGACGATAGCCTCGATCAAATGGATCCGGTTTGGCGGCTTCGACAATTCCCGGCCGCGCGATCCCGCCTTCTATGAGGATGCCATCGCGCAGCGCGCGCTCGGCGCCCATCAGAACGGCATCGAGACCTTTCCGTTCTTCGCCTTCGCGGTGCTGCTCGCCGAATTCAGGGACGCGCCGCAGCGGCTGATCGACGAGCTCGCGGTGCTGTTCCTGATCGTGCGGATCGCCTACGTGCTGACCTATCTCGGCAACCGCCCGACGCTGCGCTCGATCCTCTGGAGCATCGGCTTTGCGATCAATCTCGGGATTTTCTTCATGCCGATGTTGAAGCGGTTTTTGCCGGTGTGAGCTTGTCAGAGATCGTAGCCCGGATGGAGCGAAGCGTAATCCGGGGTCCTTCCGCAGCGGCACTGTCCCGGATTGCGCTTCGCTCCATCCGGGCTACGAGGCTTTCGGCTCAAAAACACGTCGTCCGTTCGGCCGCGATGTAGCCGAACAGCAGGCCCGCGCCGAACAGCAGCACGAGACCGGCGGCGCCGAATTCGATGCCGCGCATGAACAGCGCGCCGCCGCCGTCGCGCCCTGCGCTCAGGCGGCCGGCGATGTCCTTGGCGGAGACGGCGATGACCGCAATGGCCGCGACCGTGATCGCGGTGCCGAGCCCCATCAGCAGGGTCGCGGCGATGCCGGCCCAGAACAGGCCCTGGGCGAGCGCGAACACCAGCACCAGGATCGCGCCCGAGCACGGACGGATGCCGACGGTCAAGATCGCGGCAAAACCGCGCCGCCAGCCGCCGGGACCGGCGAGCTCGCTCGGCGCGGGACCGTGGGAATGGCCGCAATGTTCGTCATGGACGTGCTCATGTGCGTGATGGGCGTGGGCGTGACCATGATCGTGGTGACGATGATCATGGCCGTGAGCATGGTCATGATGGTCATGCGCATCATGATGGTGATGGCCGTGATCATGGTGATGCGGCACGCCCGCGATCGCCGGCACCGGCTGCGCGGCCTGGAGCGCGCGAATAAAGGCGCCGCCCTTGACCCAGACTAGGCGCAGGCCGAACAGCGCGATCAGGGCGTAGCTGGCGATCTCGATCGCGCCTTCCGCCTTGCACATGGTTTTCGCCGTCGCATTCAGCACCCAGGCCGAGATGCCGACGATCAGGATCGCCACCAGCGACTGCATCAGGGCCGAGGCAAACGACAGCGCGATGCCGCGCCGCGCGGTCTCGCGGTTGGCGACAAGATAGGAGGCGATCACCGCCTTGCCGTGGCCGGGACCGGCGGCGTGGAAGATGCCGTAGGCAAACGAGATGAAGAGCAGCGTCCACACCGCCGAGCCGTCGGTCTTGGCGGCGCGGATCGTCGCCGACATCTGGCGATAGAATTCCGACTGTTTTGCCAGCAGCCAGCCGATGATGCCGCTGGCCTCGGGTTCGGCCGCCTGCGCGGGGCGCGGCGCGCCGAACGGATTTTGCGCGAGCAGATCGTGAAGCGCGGCATCGGCCACGATCGCGACCAGCAGAACGGCCACGCAGGCGATCAGCCCGCGGGTGAGCAGGGAGAGATGCTGCTTCAAGGGCAATCCACCGTGATCTTGTTGGCGAACATCATGCCGAAATTGGAGTTCTCGCCGTTCAGGAAGGTCTGCTCATTGAGCTTCTGGGCGGTGGCCGAGCCGTCGCTGGGACGGTCGAGCTTCATCTGGCAGCCCGCGGGGGCGCCGACCAGCTTGACCGGGTTGTCCTTGGCCATCTGGAAGTCGATGAAGAAGGAGCGGTCGAACACCTCGAGCACCAATTGCCTGGGCTTGACCGGGTTCTTCAGCGGCAGCGTGAAGTGCAGGGTCAGCACCGTGTCCTTGTAGTCGAGGAAGTAGTCGACCGGCTCCTGGAATCGCTCCTTCTTGCCGTCGGCTCGCGCAAAGGTGAAGTAGGCATATTCCTTCAGCGACTCGACATTGGTCTGCGCCAGCGGCCCGAGTTCCTCGCGCGTATAGGCGCCCTTGGTCTTGCTCTCGAGCCCCTGCACCGCATAGGCCGAGAACATGTCGTCAAACGTCCAGGCGTGGCGCACGCCGGTGATGGTGCCGTCCGCGGCATAGAGCAGCTCGCTGGTCGCCGTGATCCAGACATGGGGATGCGCGCTCGCTGCGCCCGCCGCAAGCGACAGGACGGCGGCGAGCAGCAGCCCGAGAAGGGCGCGCATGCGCATCAGGCCGCCTTCGGGGCGTCGAGCAGGCCGCGGCGGCGGAGCAGCGCGTCGGGCTCCGGCGGGCGGCCGCGGAAGGCCTCATAGGCGGCTTCCGGATCGACCGATCCGCCCGAGGAGTAGATGTCGTCGTGGAGGCGCTTTGCGACCGCCGGGTCGAAGATGTCGCCGGCCTCCTCGAACGCGCCGAACGCGTCGGCGTCCATCACCTCCGACCACATGTAGCTGTAATAGCCGGCGGCATAATGATCGCCGGTGAAGATGTGGCCGAACTGCGTCGGCCGGTGCCGCATCGCGATCTCCTCGGGCATGCCGATCTTCTCCAGCTCGCGCTTCTCGAAGGCGCGCACGTCCTGCGCGGCCGAGGCCGGCTGGGTGTGGAATTCGAGATCGACCAGGGCCGAAGAGACGAACTCGACGGTGGCGAAGCCCTGATTGAATTTTCGTGCGGCCAGGAAGCGTTGCAGCAGGTCGTCGGGCAGCGGCTCGCCGGTCTGATAATGACGGGCGAACTGTTGCAGCACCTCGGGCCGCTCCTGCCAGTGCTCGTAGAGCTGCGAGGGCAGCTCGACGAAGTCGGTGAACACGGAGGTGCCCGACAGCGACGGATAGGTCACGTTGGAGAGCATGCCGTGCAGGCCGTGGCCGAACTCGTGGAACAGGGTGCGGGCATCGTCGGGCGACAGCAGCGAGGGCTCCCCGTCCGCCCCCTTGGAGAAGTTGCAGATATTGAGAACCAGCGGCGCAGTGTCGCCGTCGAGCTTCTGCTGGTCGCGCAGCGAGGTCATCCAGGCGCCGGAGCGCTTTGACGGCCGGGCGAAGTAGTCGCCGTAGAACAGCGCCTTGTGCTTGCCGTCGCGGCCCTTCACTTCCCAGACCCGGACGTCCGGGTGCCAGACGGGCACGTCCTTGCGCTCCGCGAAGGTGATGCCGAACAGGCGCGTGGCGCAGTCGAAGGCCGCGTCGATCATGTGATCGAGCGCGAGATAGGGCTTGATCGCGGCGTCGTCGAAATTGGCGCGCTGGAGGCGGAGCTTCTCGGCGTAGAAGCGCCAGTCCCAGGGCGCGAGCTTGAAATTGCCGCCCTCTTCCGTGATCAGCGTCTGCATCTCGTCGCGATCGGCGAGCGCCCGGGCGCGAGCCGGCTTCCAGACGCGCTCGAGCAGGCCCCGCACCGCATCCGGCGTCTTGGCCATGGAGTCCTCGAGCCGGTAGGCGGCGAAGGTCGGATAGCCCAGCAGCTTGGCGCTCTCCTCGCGCAGCTGCAGGATCTCGACGATCGTCGCGTTGTTGTCATTGGCGTTGCCGTTGTCGCCCCGCGCGGTGAAGGCCTTGTAGACCTTCTCGCGCAGGTCGCGCCGCGCCGAGCTCTTCAGGAACGGCTCGACCGAGGAGCGCGACAGCGTCACGATGGCCTTGCCGGCCATGCCGCGCTCGTCTGCCGCGGCCTTGGCGGCGGCGACGAAACTCTCCGGCAGGCCCTGGCGATCGGCCTCGCCGAGCTCCATGAACCACTCCTGCTCGTCGCCGAGCAGATGATGGCTGAAGCCGGTGCCGAGCTGGGCGAGCTTCTCGTTGATCTCGGCCATCCGCGCCTTGGCCTCCTCGGAGAGGCCGGCGCCCGAGCGGTGGAAGCGGGTGTAGGTGCGCTCGAGCAGGCGGAGCTGCTCGGGATCCAGACCAAGATTGGCGCGGTTCTCGTGCAGCTGGGCCATGCGGCCAAACAGCACGGCATTCATCATGATCGGATTCCAGTGCCGCGCCATCCGCAAGGAGACCTCCTTGTCGATCTCCAGGATGGCCGGGTTGGAATGCGCCGAGACGAGGTCGTAGAAGACGGAAGCGACTTTGTTCAGAAGCTTGCCGGAGCGCTCCAGCGCCGTGATGGTGTTGGCGAAGTCGGCCGCGGCCGGATCATGGGCGATCGCCGCGATCTCGGCGGAATGGTCGGCGAAGGCCTGCTCGAAGGCCGGGAGGAAGTGCTCCGGCCTGATCTCGTCGAAGGGCGGGGTCGCGAACGGCGTCACCCAGGCCTTCAGCAGCGGGTTGGTCTCGGGGTCCGTAGTTTGGCGGGGGTCTGACATCGCAAGTCCCGGTTTTTGAGGCTCGATTGTTGGGGGCCAGCTATAGCACGCGATGGGGCTTTTTTGGGCCATTTGGCCTTGCTCCCGCCCGCCTTTTCGGGGAGATTGCGGCCCTCGAAGCCTAGGACCCCTGAGCTCATGAACGCGCCTTCCTCGTCCTCCCGCCAGATCGTCTGGCCGAGCGTCATCACCGTCATCAGCGCCGCCATCCTGATCGGCGCCGAAGTGTTCGGCGCGGCGTTTGCCGGTGGTTGGGCGCTCGCGATCCTGTTCGGGCTCGGCGATCAGGGCGCACACATCCTTCAGGCCGTGCTGTTCGCACTCGGCGTGCTCGTGATGACCGCCTTCATCCGCGCGGCTCAGCGCGTCGAGCCCTTCACCAAGCGCGGCTGAAGCGTGCACGCGCGCGAGACGCGCGCGCGGCGCAGAAAAACTTAACGCCTGTTCATCTTCCCCGTCGCTCGCGCAACACAGCGCAAGCAGATGTTAGGTAATCTTGTCGCCAGCCTAAAAAAATTCTTGCGATCGAGATTCAAAACGCTTATGTGCGTTCTTGCCCAATTTCGCACGTGCCTGTGGTCGTGTGTCAGTCGGTAGGTATCCGGACAAGAGGCCGGACAGCCGCCAAGGGGTGAAGAAGCCGAGGGGCTCTTCGGAAGTGCGGAAGTCGAAAGACCCAAGCAAACCCGGAGCGTCCAGCATCTCTCTCAAAGAGATGCCTTGTCGAAGGTGACTTCACTTTTTGCAACCGTGACTGGCAGCCGGAGGCGAACCGGCGCACCCCGCTCTCAACGGGGGACGCGACTTAAAGCAACGACGGATCGGGCTTTTTTGGTCTCTACCGGCAGTCCAACGCCGGCGCGGGCTACTGAAAAGGCTTGTCCTTCATTGCCAGGTGTGCGGGCGGGAAATTCCCAACCAATCCACGGCAGCACAGTCTGATGTGAGTCTTTGGCTCGTCACGCCTCCATCGCGTGATCTGGCCGGAGCGCTCTTATCCGACGTCATTTTTTGAACGGATCCCCGTCGCTGGGCCGTTTGGGAGAGTGCTATGACCGAACGTATTCAGGAATTCCTGCGCAACCGCCGCAGCGAGGGCCGGGACACCGAGCCTTGCCTCGTCGTCGACCTCGAGGTCGTGCGCGACAATTACCAGAGCTTTGCCAAGGCGCTGCCCGACAGCCGCGTGTTCTATGCCGTCAAGGCGAACCCGGCGCCGGAAGTGCTGGCGCTGCTCGCCTCCATGGGCTCCTGCTTCGACACCGCGACGGTCGCCGAGATCGAGATGGCGCTGGCCGCTGGCGCTACGCCCGACCGCATCTCCTTCGGCAACACGATCAAGAAGGAGCGCGACATCGCGCGCGCCTTCGCGCTCGGCATTCGCCTGTTCGCAGTCGACTGCGCCGCCGAGGTCGAGAAGGTTTCCCGTGCCGCTCCCGGCGCGAAGGTGTTCTGCCGCATCCTCTATGACTGCGCCGGCGCCGAGTGGCCGCTGTCGCGCAAGTTCGGCTGCGACCCGGAGATGGCCGTCGAGGTGCTCGACGTCGCCAAGCGCCTGGGCCTGGAGCCGTGCGGCATCTCGTTCCATGTCGGCTCGCAGCAGCGCAAGGTGAAGGCGTGGGACCGCGCGCTGGCGATGGCCTCGCAGGTGTTCCGCGACTGCGCCGAGCGCGGCATCAACCTGACCATGGTCAACATGGGCGGCGGCTTCCCGACCAAGTACCTGAAGGACGTGCCGCCGGTCGTCACCTACGGCCGCTCGATCTTCCGCGCGTTGCGCAAGCACTTCGGCAACCAGATTCCGGAGACCATCATCGAGCCGGGCCGCGGCATGGTGGGCAACGCCGGCATCATCGAATCCGAGGTCGTGCTGATCTCGAAGAAGAGCGACGAGGACGAGGTGCGCTGGGTCTATCTGGACATCGGCAAGTTCGGCGGTCTCGCCGAGACCATGGACGAGTCGATCCGCTACGCCATCCGCACCCCGCATGACGGTGCGGACATGACGCCGTGCGTGCTCGCGGGCCCGACCTGCGACAGCGCCGACGTGCTGTACGAGAAGAACCCGTATCCGCTCCCGGTGACGCTCGAGATCGGCGACAAGCTGCTGATCGAAGGCACCGGGGCCTATACGTCGACCTACTCGGCGGTGGCGTTCAACGGCATCCCGCCGCTGAAGACCTATCACATCTGATCCGCCTCTTGTTCTGAGGCCTGACGAACCCGGGAGCCGGCTTGCCGGCTCCTCCCTGACATTTCGATTTCTGACGACGCCTTGGACCGGCGTGCTTCGCGCACGCAGGTCCAAGCGGGGACTGACGCGCCATGACTGCTTTTCGGAAGCCACAAGTCGCCCTCACTTCGAAAGCCGCTCCGTTCGCGATCCGTGCGGAACGTGCTGCCGACGTCGCCGCCCGTGAAGCGCTGCTGGATGCCTCCTTTGGCGAGAACCGCCATGGCCGCACCTGCCAGCGCCTGCGCGACGGACGTGCACCCGCCGCCGGCCTTGCGCTGGCCGCCGTGCACGAGGGACAATTCGTGGGAACCGTGCGTCTCTGGCACGTCAGCGCCGGAGGCAGGCCCGCTCTGGTCCTCGGACCACTGGCGGTCGATCCTGCCTGCCGCGAGCTCGGGATCGGCGCCGCGCTGATGCGACAAGCGCTGGCCGCCGCCCGGGCGCGCGGGCATGCCGCCGTGATCCTGCTCGGCGATGCCCCCTATTACGCCCGCTTCGGCTTCTCGGCTGAGAAGACCGGCGCACTGGTGCTGCCCGGCCCGTTCGAGCGCGACCGCCTGCTGGCGGTCGAATTCGAGGCCGGTGCGCTGGATGGCGCCGAGGGGATGATCGCCCCGACCGGCGAGGCCCTGCCCAAACGGAGGGTAGTTCGCGCCCTCCAGGCGCACGCGGCCTAAGGGATCGTCATGATGGCGACGACCGAAGCCGCGTTGAGCGGCAACGTCCGGCCGCGCCTGCCCTAAGCTCCGTTCCTTTGGGGTTGCGCAGGCCCCAGAAACGCCCTTTAACCCCGCGAAACACCTCTTTCAGTCGAGGTCCAAACCATGTCCCGTCGCCTGATCTCCACCGGCTCTCCCCTCGAGAAGACCGTCGGCTACAGCCGCGCCGTGATCGACGGCGATTTCGCCTTCGTCGCCGGAACCACCGGCTATGATTACACGACGATGACGATGCCGGCCGATGTCACGAGCCAGTCACGCAACTGCTTCAAGACCATCGAAGCCGCCCTAAAGGAGGGCGGATTCGAGATGGCCGATATCGTCCGTGCGACCTACTACGTCACCGACGCCAGCTACATCGATGCCCACTTCGCCGTCTGCGGCGAGGTTCTCGGCGACATCAGGCCGGCTGCGACGTTGCTGGTCGTCACCGCCCTCGCCAAGCCCGAGATGAAGGTCGAAATCGAAGCGACCGCCAAGCGCCGCAGCGCCTGATCCACCCCTCACCCTTTGCCCGCCAGCACGTTCCGGAGAAACCATCCCCATGAGCCACCCCTCGCAGATCTACGCGAAGATTACTGGTCCCATCGTCATGGTCGGCTTCGGCTCCATCGGCAAAGGCACCTTGCCGATGATCGAGCGGCATCTCGATTACGACAAGTCGCGCATCACCGTGATCGATCCCAAGGACGAGGGCCGCAAGGCGCATTGCGAGAAGCACAATGTGCGCTTCATCCAGAAGGGCGTGACCAGGGACAATTATCGCGAGTTGCTGACCCCGCTGCTCACTGAGGGCGGCGGCCAGGGCTTTTGCGTCAATCTCTCGGTCGATACCGGCTCCACCGACATCATGGAGCTCTGCAACGAGCTCGGCGCTCTCTATATCGACACCGTCAACGAGCCCTGGCTCGGCTTCTATTTCGATTCGTCGAAGGGCCCGGAAGCGCGCTCCAACTACGCGCTGCGCGAGGTGACGCTTGCCGCCAAGAAGGCACGCCCCGCGGGCTCGACGACGGCCGTCTCCTGCTGCGGCGCCAATCCAGGCATGGTCTCCTTCTTCGTCAAGCAGGCGCTGCTCAATGTCGCCGCCGATCTGAAGCTCAATGCCCCCAAGCCGAAGACCAAGGCCGAGTGGGCGGATTTGATGCGGCAGGCCGGCATCAAGGGCATCCACATCGCCGAACGCGACACCCAGCGCTCCAAGTCGCCGAAAGAGCCCGATGTCTTCGTCAACACCTGGTCGGTGGAAGGTTTTCTGTCGGAAGGCGTGCAGCCGTCCGAGCTCGGTTGGGGCACCCACGAGAAATGGATGCCCGAGAATGCGCGGACCCACGAAGCCGGCTGCGGCGCTGCCATCTATCTGATGCAGCCCGGCGCCAACACGCGCGTGCGCACCTGGTGCCCGACCCGCGGCGCGCAGTATGGCTTCCTCGTCACCCACAACGAGTCGATCTCGATCTCCGATTACTTCACGGTGCGCGACGCATCGGGCACGGCGGTCTATCGGCCGACCTGCCACTATGCCTATCATCCGGCCGACGATGCCGTGCTGTCGCTGCATGAAATGTTCGGCCGCGCCGCGAAGATGCAGGAAAAGCACCACATCCTCGATGAGAACGAAATCGTCGACGGCATCGACGAACTCGGCGTGCTGCTGTTCGGCCATGACAACAATGCCTATTGGTACGGCTCGCAGCTCTCCATCGAAGAGACCCGCAAGCTCGCGCCCTACCAGAACGCCACCGGCCTGCAGGTGACCTCGGCCGTGCTCGGCGGCATGGTGTGGGCGCTGGAAAACCCGAACGAGGGCATCGTCGAAGCCGACGAGATGGATTTCGATCGCCTGCTGGAAATCCAGCTGCCGTATCTCGGCCCGGTGAAGGGTTTCTACACCGACTGGACGCCGCTCACGGATCGTCCGGGACTGTTTCCGGAGGACATCGATACCAGCGATCCCTGGCAGTTCCGGAATATCCTGGTGCGCTGATCGCGCACCACGCCTGACCGATCATGATGCCCGGCCTCGCGCCGGGCATCTCGTTTCGCGGCCTACCTCGCCTTGTTACTTCGCCAGATTACTTGGCCAGGTAATCGAACGCCACGCTGCCGAGCCCGAGCGTCAGGTCCGCTTTGAAATGCAGCGCCGAGACCACCTCGCGCACCGGCAGGCGGGCGACGTCGCAGAGTGCGTGGGGAAACAGGCCGAGTGCAGCAGGGCCGGTCCATGCTTCCTTCAGCACGACGTCATCGAGATAAAAACGCACCAGCTCGCAGATCCGCGGGCTGCCGTCGACATGCGGGATGATCTTCAGGATGAAGTTCGGCGTCGCCATCGACTTCAGCACCGCGTCGTGGTCGACCTTGCGGTGCTTGTAACCCATCGTGGCCGAAGCGCAGAGGACCGAGCCGTAATGCAGCGAGCCGACCAGGACGTCGCTCTCGACCTCGATCTTGGGCCTTGCAAGCTTCTTCGGAAAGCCCCACAGCTCGCGGCCGCCGGCGATCGGGGCCTCGTCGTCCAGATACATCGCGTGGGTGTAGCCGCCCTCCTCGCCCTTGAAGCGGACCGGGATCACCTGCCCGGTTTCCGTGTAGTCGCCGAAGCCGGTCGAGTCGGGCATGCGAATGAATTCGTATTTCACCAGCGGCTCCGCCACCTCAAGCGGCTCGGGCACGATGGCGGCGAGGGCTTCGGGATCGGTCCTGTAGGTGATGATGAAGTATTCGCGGTCGAAGAAGCGATATGGCCCCGGCGGGAATGACGGGTTGGTGAGCGGCATCGAATAGGCGGTGCGGCGGACGTCTTCGATCTTCATGGGAGGCCCCATCTGTCGTTGGCGCGACGGATTATGGATCGGGCCGCCGGCAGAGGCGAGGTCAAATGCGCGTCACAATGCGCTAGCCGCCGAACTACTTCTCCTTCATCGGCGGCGCGATCTTCTCGGCCGGCGCCTGCGGCAGCGCCGGCTTGGTGGCCGCGCCTTGCGTTTGCGGTTCGGGGCGCGCGGGCTCGGGGGCCGGCGTGGTCGGCCGGTCGCCGCCGGGCTTGGCTTCCGCGGGCGTCTTGTTCTGATCGTCGGATGGCGTGCCCTGGAGCGGCCCCGTCGCCTGCGCCGTCTGCATCCGGCTCTCAGCGCGGATTTGCGCCAGCGAGAGGCCCGAGACCACGATGCCTGCCGCAAACAGCGAGCAGGCGATCAGGATATCTCGTCGAAATCCGCGCTTGTCATATTGGCCGGGCATGTTGATCACCACCAATGGTTGGCAGGATCAACGAAATTCGCGGACGGCGGTTCCTTACGCCGGAAGCCGGGAACCGCCCGTTCGCGTGCCAAAACGCCGCGCTCAATCCGTCGTGCTGACTTCCCAGGTGGCGTGGCGCACGCCCGGCAGGTGCTGGAGATCGGTCGCCACCGCATTCAGCTCGTTCGGATCGACCGCGGTCGCGACCAGCTTTGCGACGATCTCGATCAGATCGTCCCCGGTCTCGACCACGTCGATATCGGCCACCGGATATTTTGCGCCCTCGAGCTTCTCGACGAGCCGGTCGCGCATGTCGGGCAGGGCGTCCGGCGCGACCGCGAGCTTGAAATAGTAGGTCGCCTCCGACGCCTTCTCGTTCAGCGGGATGCGGTTGATGGCATTGACCAGCGGACGCAGCATGGTGTTGCCGGCGATGACGAACACGGTGAGCGCGGCCGCCTGCGCGACCATGTCGGCGCCGGCGCAGGAGCCGACCGCCGCCGAGGCCCACAGCGTCGCCGCGGTGTTGAGCCCGCGCACGTCCATGCCCTGCTTCATGATGACACCGGCGCCGAGGAAGCCGATGCCGGACACGACATAGGAGATCACCCGGACCGCGCCGTCGGCACCCGTCAGATGCATGGCGAGATCGACGAAGGCAGCGGCGCCGACCGCAACCAGCACGTTGGTGCGCAGGCCCGCGGTGCGCTGCCGGTATTGCCGCTCGGCGCCGATCAGCGTGCCCAGCACGAAGGCCGTGAACAGGCTGACCAGCGTGTCGGCGAAATCAGCAATCTGGAAGGTCGTCAGAAACCGCATGGCCCCTCGCACAGTCGCCACACGATCTATGCGAGAGTGCCGCTGAGGTCAATTTGAACGGGCACCGGCCGTGGAAGCCGATGCCCGTTCGTCTTGGTTTGCCTGCCTTAGTGAGCGGCCGCGAGCAACGTCTGCTGGGGCGGCGTGTAGCTCAGCACAGTGCCGCCATTGCCGTCGGCCGACAGCGCGAAGGACGAGGCCGCGTATTGCGCCAGCAGAGCCCAGGAGTAGCTCTGGCCGCCGTCGGTCGTGACCGTCAGATTGTTCGAGCTGTCGACATCGACGCTGCTGATCACGGTGTTGCGGAAGTCGATGTGGTCGTCGGCGCCGAAATTGGCGATCGCGCCGGCGAGACCGGACGGCACGTCCAGCACCAGCGTTGCGCCGTCGGAGCCGCCGAAGTCGACGTTCTGGAGCAGGCCGCCGGCGTAGACGTGCTCGCTGCCACCGTCCAGATGCGAGTTCGAGGCGATGCCGCCCGCCCCCACTTCCTGCTCGCCACCGCCGCTGACGGTCGCGGCGGTCGCAGCACCTGCGACGAACTGATAGCCGCCATTGATCGTCGCGCTGCCGTCGGTCGCGCCCGCGTCCACATACTGGAAGCCGTCGGCTGCGATCGTCGTGCCCGTTGTCGCACCACCGGAGCCGACATATTGCCGCCCACCGGCATTGATGGTGGTGCCGGCGGCATGGCCGTTGCCGAGCACCTGCTGATTGCCGTCGAGCACGGTGTTGGTGACGGTCCCTTGGTAAACATCCTGGTAGCCACCGGCCGCAACCGTCGTGGCATCGGCGCTACCGCCCTGATAGACGTGTTGTGCGCCGCCACTCGCGACGAGGACGCCGTTTGCCGTGCCGTAGTCGTATTGATTGCCGCCGGCGCCCACCGTCGTGCCCGTCGCCGTTCCGCTCAGATATTGCGTTCCGCCGTCGATCGTCGAGTTGACGTCGCGGCCGCCGGCGGCAACGGACTGCTGTCCGCCAGCCTTGATCGTGGTGTGGGCGGAGGTGCCGTTAGCGTAGACCTGCCCGAAACCGTAGAGCAGGGTATCGGTCGCGGTTGCGCCGGCGCGCACGTCCTGATAGCCGCCGGCTTCGATCGTCGCAGCGGTTACGGTACCGCTCAACACGTGCTGCTCTCCGCCACTCTTGACCACAGATCCGGTCGACGTACCTCCGCGGACCTCTTCGACGCCCTTACGAAGGACGGTCGCCCCGACCGAGGTCGCGCCACCGCCGACGACGAGGCTCGGGCTGAAGGACGAGGAGGCCGCCACGACGATCGCGTTCTCAAGTGAGGCCCCGCTCGCTATCGTGTAGCCGAAGGCCAGCGGGATCGACTGCGACACGCCGGTATTGCCGGCGGCGTCGCGCAGACGGGCCGTCACATAGGAAAGTCCGGTGGCCGGAGACAGATTGTCCAGCCGCCAGGTGCCGTCGGTGCTGGTCACGGAGAGATCCGTCGCACCGAACGACAGGGTGAGCGCGGCCGGCGTGTCGGCAAGATCGAGCGTGCCCTGGATGTTGACGCGGCTGGATGTTGCATCGGAGCTTTCGATGCTTGTGATCGCAAGGACCGGAGCGGTGACATCGACCTTGAAAGTGAGCGCCGCCGCGGAATTGCTGTGGCCAAGCGCGTCCGTCGCAGTCGCGACGTAGCTGTAGGTCGAGCCGTCCTGCAGGCCGGACACGCCAAGGCTCCAGTTGCCGTTGCTGCCAACCGTGGTGACGCCAACGACGGAATTGCCGCCGGCATTCGTGACCGTAACGGTGTCTCCGGCATTGCCGGAACCGGACAGGGTCGTCGTCCCGCCATGAAAGTGCGCCGCGTTGATGTAGTAGCTGCCGTCGGCCCCCGGCGTCACGTCCGCATCGACGATCGTCAGAGCCGGAGGCGTGCGGCTGATCGTATATTGCGTGGTGGTCGAATTGGGCGCGGTGAGGAAAACATCCTCGCCGGTCGAGGAGTTGCTCGTTGTCCACTCCACCACCACGTCGGCTTTTCCGTCTCCATTGAGGTCACCGACGGTGATTCCGTTGGCGCCCGAATCGAGCGGCAACGTCACCGCCGGGCCGAACGTGCCGTCGCCGCGACTGTAAAAGGTCGAAAGCGTATTGTTGCTGGTAGCGACCACGGCGAGGTCCGTTTTACCGTCGCCATTGAAGTCCGCGGCCGCCAAGTTCCAGATGGGCGCCGGTGTCTGGAAGGTCTGCGGCGAGGCGAAAGTGCCGTCGCCGTTGCCGAGCAGGATCGCAATCGAGTTGTTGGTTCCGAGTGCAAGATCAAGCTTGCCGTCGCCGTTGAAGTCGCCGCTGATCGTTCTAGATGAGGTGCCGGCCGCGATCGGGGATTGGAACGTGCCGTCCCCGTTGCCAAGCCGCACGGCAACCGGCGAACTTGACGAGTCCTGCACCAGCAGATCGATCTTTCCATCGCCGTTGAAATCGCCGCTCGCGAAGGCGTTGGAGGCATCCGTGGCAACGGGCGATCCGAAAGAGCCATCGCCGTTACCGAGCAGCAGCGACGTGCCGATGTTGTTCGACATGATCACGTCGGCCTTGCCGTCGCCATTGAAGTCGGCAAACGCCCTGATAGAGCCGCCATTACTGCCACCCGTCGCATACTTCGTCGTCGCCGCGAACGTGCCGTTGCCATTGCCCAGCTTGACGTCCAGGGTTCCGGTGCTGATGTTGCCCATCAGCACGTCCAGTTTGCCGTCGCCGTTGACGTCGCCGAGTCGAATCGACCCTTCCAGCTCCGAGGCGCCGGTCAGCGAGGTTTGCGTGAACTGGCCCGTGCCGGTATTGGTCCTGACATCGAGAAAATATGCGGAAGCGCTGACGGTCCGGATATACACCATATCCTGCTTGCCATCGCCGTTGACGTCGCCGACCGCCGCCGTGTTGATGATGCTGAAGCGCGGGCCGGCCATCTGCGTCTCGGACTGGAATGGTCCGACATAGTAGCCGCTGGAATCGTGCACGTTAGTGCCGCTGAGCTGAAGCCCCAGTGAGCCGCTCCCCGAACCAGTGTTCACCGTGACCACGTAGCTCGCGCCATTGCTGCCCGCCACCGGCGTGATGTCCGCGATACCCGCACCGCTGATGCCACCCGTCGTCGCGAGGGTGAACTGGTCGACCGTGACCCCGGACACCGGCTTGGAAAAGGTGACGGTGTAGTGCACGACGGAAGCATCGGTCGACGACGGATCGGTGCCCGTGATGCTGACGAGCGTCGGAAGAACGGGGATGAGCGGCATGGCGATTCCCTGAGGTGAGCGTCGATGCGGGGGTCGACTGCGCACCGGTACCRGACGAACCAGCACCAAGCGCAAACCGATCGGAGCCGACGGCAATCCAAGATTGCCCATCGCGCTCCCTGCATCTGCGACTCTACAGGGACTGCTTGTAAGTTATGTTACACGATAACATAAATAACATAATGGGGGAAAGGCAGCGAGCCTCACAGCTCCAGCAATCCACCCTCGCCATCTTCATCGGAGAACGCGAGCAGCGTGCCCTTGGCGTTCCAGGCCAGCGCGGCCACGGGCGAAGTGCCGTTACGGCGGACCAGGATCTCGGCGCCATCCTCCAGCCGCACCATCAGCACGGTGCCGTCGCTGTAGCCGGCGGCGAAGATGTCGTTCTTGGGGTGGCAGGCAACCACCGACACGCGCGCCTGCAGCGGCGCAAGCATCGCGGGCTCCTTGCCCATCGGGCCGTCCTTGCTGGCGAACGGCCACAGGATCACCGTGTCGGCGCCCGACGTCGCCAGCGCCTTGCCGCCCGCGCTCCAGGACATCGAGCGGACGCGGCCGGGATAGCCGGTCATGCGCATGTGCCGGTTGTCGGCAAGCCGCCAGCCGTGCAGCGCCGCCTCATGCATCGTCGTGACCAGGAATTTGTTGTCCGGGCTGAAGGTGACGCCGAGATGCGAGCCGGYCCAGGGCAGGAATTCGGCCGATCCTTCCATATTCGGAAACCACAGCGTCGCGCCGTTGTAGTGCGCGATCGCGAGCCGCAGCCCTTTCGGCGCAAACGCAAGCCCGCCGACGGTCGAGGGCACCTCGAGCGACTTCTCCTCGTTCTTGCCGCTCTTGACGAACGCGAATTTCCCGGCCGACCAGGCGTAGGCGCCGTCGGCATGCAGCGCCACCGCATCGATCCAGCGCCGCTTCGGGTCGGTCGCAAGCAGCGTCACCTCGCCCTTGGCATCGAGCGAGACGACCTTGCCGTCGTCACCGCCCATCACGAGGCGCTTGCCGTCGGAGGCGGTCGAGAGAATGCCGCCGCTGTGCACGGCGATCGTGCTGATCTCGCCCTTGGCATCGACCAGCGCGACGTTCTCCTCGCCGCCGACGAAGGCGGCACGAGGCCCAAGGAAATGCACCGAGGTCACGGCCATCCCCAGCGCGACCGGCTTGACGCGGTCGGTGACGGAGACGATCGAGGCGGAATCGGGGGCCGGCGTAAACTCTTTCATCACGAGACGATGCAGCTCTCAAAACCCTCGCGAATGGCCTGTTCCGGCAATTCGCGGCCGATGAAGACGAGGCGGCTCTCGCGCGCCTCGCCGTCCTTCCATTTCCGCTGATGGTTGCCCTCCAGCATCATGTGGACGCCCTGGAAGACGTAGCGGTCGTCATCGTCGTGGAAGGCGAGGATACCCTTGGAGCGCAGGATCTTGCCGCCCTCGACCTGCACCAGATTCTGGAGCCAGGGCATGAACACGTTCGGATCGAGCGGCTTGTCGGTCTTGAGCGACAGCGACTGCATGTCCTCGTCGTGATAGTGCTTCAGGCCGTGGCCGTGATCGTGGTGGTGATGGTCGTGACCATGATGATGATCATGGTCGTGGTCATGATCGTCGGCATTGAGGAAGTCCGGCTCGATATCGAGGATGCGGTCGAGGTCGAACGCGCCACGATCGAGCACGTCGGCCAGCGCCACCGAGCAGCGCTCGGTGCGGTGCAGCTTCGCATAGGGGTTGATGGCGCGGATGCGGGCCTCGACCTCGGCAAGCTCGGGCTTGGTGACGAGATCGGTCTTGTTGAGCACGATGACGTCGGCGAAGGCGATCTGGTTCTTGGCCTCGGGCGCGTCCTTGAGCCGGTCGGACAGCCATTTGGCGTCCGCGACCGTGACGACCGCATCGAGCCGGGCGTTCCTCTGCACGTCCTCGTCGACGAAGAAGGTCTGGGCCACCGGCGCCGGATCGGCAAGGCCCGTGGTCTCGACGATGATAGCGTCGAACTTGCCCTTGCGCTTCATCAAGCCGTCCATGATGCGCACGAGGTCGCCGCGCACGGTGCAGCAGATGCAGCCATTGTTCATTTCGAACACTTCCTCATCGGCGCCGATGATGAGGTCGTTGTCGATGCCGATCTCGCCGAATTCGTTGACGATGACGGCGTATTTCTTGCCGTGGTTCTCCGACAGGATGCGGTTCAAAAGCGTGGTCTTGCCGGCGCCGAGATAGCCGGTCAGGACGGTCACGGGAATCTTGCTGGAAGTCGCTTCAGACATAACTACTCCGACATCGGGCTGGTCGCGCGACGCGAGGCGGGGTGGCCCCTGCCCTAGTGGTCAAGCGCGCTGGTCAGGGCCTTTATATTGTGCCTGACCATATCAATGTAAGTGGGGGCGAGCCCCTTTTCGCCGGTCAAACCGTCCGAAATCAGGGTCCCGCCGACCTTTGAGCCGGTCTCCGCCGCGATCCGCCGGATCAGCCGGTCGTCGCTGATATTCTCCAGGAACACCGCCGGGATCCTCGCGGCCTTGATCTGGCCGATAATACTAGCGATATCCCGCGCGCTGGGCTCGGTTTCGGTGGAAACCCCAAGCGGCGCGATGAACTGGACGCCGTATTCGGCGGCAAAATAACCAAAGGCGTCGTGAGTCGAGATCACCTTGCGCCGCTCCGGCGGGATCTTTGCAACGGCCTCGCGGACCTCCCGGTCGAGCGTTTCGAGCTTTTCCAGATAGGCTTTGGCCTGCGCACGGAAGACGTCCGCGCCGTCCGGATCGGCGGCGGCCAGCGCGTTGGCGATGTCGATCACGTAGATTTTGGCGTTGGGGACGGACTGCCAGGCATGGGGGTCTGCGGCCGCGCCGAGCTTCAGGGGCGCGATGCCGGCGCTCACGGTGACCACCTGCGCCTTCCTGCCGGAGGACTGCACCAGCCGCGGCAGCCAGCCTTCGAGGCCGAGCCCGTTGACGATGACGAGCTTTGCGTCCGCGATCCGCTTCGCATCGCTCGGCGCGGGCGTGTAGACGTGGACGTCGCTGTCGGGTCCAACCAGCGTCGTGACGTTGACCCGGTCCCCGCCAACGTTACGGACGAAATCGCCGAGGATCGAGAAGCTCGCGACCACGTTGAGCCGCTCCGCGGCATGCAGCGGCGAAGCGATCAGCAACAGCACACAAAGCAGGACACGCAGCATTGCCGGTCACGCTTCCAGATGCCGGCCGGGAAACAGCTGCCGGACGATGCCGCCGACGCGGCCGAACAGGACGGAGACGATGTAGAATACGCTCGCCACCAGAATGATCGCAGGGCCCGACGGCACGCGGGTCTGGAACGACAGCACGAGGCCGGCATAGCCCGAGACCGCGGCGGCGATCACGGCGATGCAGATCATGGCCGTGAGATCGCGCGACCAGAACCGCGCGATCCCGGCGGGCAGGATCATCAGGCCCACTGCGAGCAAGGTGCCGAGCGCCTGAAAGCCGTTGACGAGGTTGATGACGACCAGCGCGAGGAAGGCGAGATGCGCGGGTCCGCCGGCGCGGCTCACGGTGCGCAGGAACAAGGGATCGACGCTCTCGATCACCAGCGGGCGATAGATCACGGCGAGCACCAAGAGCGTGACGGTGGCGTTGAAGGCGACCACCAGCAGCGTCTGGTCGTCCATGGCGAGGATGTTGCCGAACAGCACGTGCAGGAGATCGATATTGGTGCCCTTGATCGAGACGATGGTGACACCCAGCGCCAGCGAGGCCAGATAGAAGGTCGCCAGCGAGGCATCCTCCTTCAGCCCGGTCGAGCGCGCGACCACGCCGGCGAGGATTGCGACCGCAAAGCCGGCGATCAGGCCGCCGGCGGTCATCGCGAACAGATTGAGGCCGGAGAGCAGGAAGCCTACGGCTGCGCCCGGCAGGATCGCATGTGCCATGGCATCGCCGACGAGACTCATCCGCCGCAGCATGAGGAACACCCCGATCGGGGCGCCGGCCAGCGACAGCGCAATGACGGCGGCGAGCGCGCGCCGCATGAACTCGAATTCGGTGAACGGGCCGATCAGCGCGTCGTGGAGCATCTCGGATCACGCCGCCCGCGAGCTGGCGTCATCGGCCGCGCAGGCGGCTGCGCTGTCGTCGAAGGCCTCGCACATCCGCATCGCGACCATCAGGTTTTCCGGCGTCAGAACCTCCGCCGTCGGCCCCCAGGCCACGGGGCCACGCGCCAGCACCAGTGTTTCGCTGAAATGGTTGCGCACCATCTCCATGTCGTGCAGCGCGGCGAGCACGGTGCGGCCCTCGCCGTGCCAGTGCTTCACCAGCGCGAGCAGATCGATCGTGGTCTTGCTGTCGATGGCGTTGAAGGGCTCGTCGAGCACGATGAGGCTCGCGTCCTGGAGCAGCACGCGCGCGAACAGCACGCGCTGCATCTGGCCGCCGGAGAGCGTGCCGATCGGGCGGTTCTCGAAGCCGTTGAGGCCAACGGCGCCGATCGCATGCAGGATTTTCTCGCGCGCCGCCTTGCCGATGCCGCCGAACAGGCCGGTCGCGCGCCAGAGGCCGGTGGCAACGAAATCGAACACCGAGATCGGAAAGCTGCGGTCGATCTCCGTACTCTGCGGCAGATAGGCGATGTCGCGGGAGTCGAGCTCGCCGAGATGGATGCTGCCGTCGAGCGGCTTGAGGATGCCGACGATGCCGCGCAGCAGGGTCGACTTGCCGGCGCCGTTCGGGCCGATCACGGCGACCAGCGCGCCAGAGGCGACCTCGCCATTGAGGTGATGCACCGCCGGGTGCCGGTCATAGCCGAGCGTGACGTTGTGGAAATGCACGGCCGCCATGGTCACCTCATCGCCAGCCACACCATGGCCCAGAGCACGGCGCAGACGGCAACCGCCGCCGACAGCCGCGCAGCCATGGTCATGCGCAGGATCGACCACGGTGCCGCCTGCGCCGGATGCGGGGAAGCCGCATCGTGGACATGGGCATGCGTGTGGTCGTGCCCGTGCGAATGCCCGTGGGCATGGGAATGGTCGTGCTGGTGGGTGTGGGACGCGGCGGGAACCATTTCAGGACGTTATATTATAACATTACGCCTGTCCACGCCGGCTCTAGGGCTTCCCAATCACCATTGCGATGGCCGCCGCCACGAAGGGAAACGGAACCGAAGCCGCGCAGCGGAACCAGACGAAACGGGCGGGCATGAACGGAATTTCCCACAAAATCACCCGCTGGAAGGCGAACAGCGCCCAGGCAACGACATAGGCGACCACCTGCGGCACCCCGCCGCCCGATTTCAGCGCCACCGTGCCGATGGAGAAGCCGATCACCGGGCCGCCGGGCGTGGCGGCGCCGGCGACCACGGCGGTCGCGACCCCAAGCCAGCAGCTGTCAGGCCCGAGCCAGCCGGTGATCACCTCCTGCGGGATGATGGCGGCGATATAGCCGGAGCCGATCACCCCCAACGCAATCCGCGGCACGATGTTGATGAAATCCATCGAACCTTCGCGGAGCGAGGCCTTGAACACCGGTGGGCCGCGGCGGAAGGCGATCAAACCGACGCCGAAGACCGAGCCCCACAGCAGGATGTCGATGAGAAGCGCGGCGCTCAAGTCTCGTCGTCCTTCATGGCTGGCTTCGGATACATCCGGACATAGACGAAGCGGCCGAGCGCGCCGGCGAGCACCGGCAGCGGCAGCGAGATGACGATGCGCCACAGCGTGAAGTCGGTGCCCATGATCGGGATTTCCCAGGCCACCGCCCGGCCATAGCCGATCAGGGTCCAACTCACGACCATGGCGATGGTGGCGCCGAAATCGGCCCCGACCGCCAGCAGCGCGCTCGCCACCGGGTAGGCCGTGAAGGGTCCGCCCGGCAGGATCGCGCCGAAGGCGGTGCCGATCAGGAGGCCCTTCAGCCCGGACTTCGGCCCCAGCGAGCGCGAGACCTTTTCGTGCGGCAGGATCTCGGAGATGAAGGCCCCGAGCAGGCAGCCCGCCAGCACGCGCGGCAGGATGCCGCCGAACAGCGAGAGGTCGTGGGTGAGGATTTCGAGGACACCGCTGGTGCCGTCACGCCGCCAGACCAGCGCCGCGCTCACCGCCACCAGGGCTGCAATGATGATCGTCGACCAGCCGATCGGCTTGCGCACACGGCCCGGCCGCGGCTCGGACTCGGCGTCAGCGGCAGGCGCCGGGTCTTTTGGGGAAGATTCTGACAACGGGCTTGGATCGGATGGAGGGAGGCCCGTCCTGATTAAGGAGGCCCTGCCCCCGATGCAAACGGAACGATGACGGGGCCCATGCGCGCCCTGCGCAGGGCTATGCGGGCGGCAGGCAGACTGTGCGCAGCAAAAAGGCGGCCGCATGCGGCCGCCTTTTCTGTCATTCCGGGGCGCACGCAGTGCGAACCCGGAATCTCGAGATTCCGGGTCTGGTGCTGGCGCACCATCCCGGAATGACGAGGTGAGATCTCACGCCTTGTCGAACAGCGACTCGACGTATTCCCAGTTCACGAGGTTCTCGACGAACGCCTTCAGATAGTCCGGGCGACGGTTGCGATAGTCGATGTAGTAGGAATGCTCCCAGACGTCGCAGCCGAGGATCGGGGTGGCGCCGTGCACCAGCGGATTCTCGCCGTTCGGGGTCTTGGAGATCTCGAGCTTGCCGTTCTTGACCTGGAGCCAGCACCAGCCGGAGCCAAACTGGCCGACGCCGGCCGCCTGGAAGTCGGTCTTGAACTTCTCGAAGCCGCCGAGGTCCTCGTTGATCTTCTTCTCGAGCTTGCCCGGCAGCTTGGTGCCGCCGCCATTGGGCTTCATCCAGCTCCAGAAGTGGATGTGGTTGTAGTGCTGGCCGGCATTGTTGAACACCGCGGGGTTCTTGCCGAACGAGCCCTTGACGATCTCCTCAAGGGACTTGTCTTCCCATTCGGTGCCCTTGAGCGCGTTGTTGCCGTTGGTGACGTAGGCCTGATGATGCTTGTCGTGGTGGAATTCCAGCGTCTCCTTCGACATGAACTGGCCGAGGGCGTCATAGGCGTAAGGGAGTGGGGGCAGCGTAAAGGTCATGGGTTGTTGTCCGCGACTGATGGGGAACTGGCTTAACGGGGACTCTTATAGAAGGTTCCACGGCCGTAAAATACCGCCAATTTGCGAAAATGCGTGATGCGGCCGATTGGCCGGATTGCATAAAATCGACGCAAGCGTGCGGGGCGCTTCGACAGGCCGTAAAATATCATTGCCTTTGAGGCGCTTATGGCAGAACGAACGCACCACGACGCGGAGATGCGGAAGAGAGAGCGATGAGCATCGAGATCGACATTCTGAACGGCGACGCCGCGTGGCCGATCGCAAAGCCGCTGCTCAGCGCGGTCTGGGGCCAAGACGCCGCGGAGAAGCCAGCCTGGGCTCACATCAAATGGGCCAATGCCGATCTTCGCGTGCTGATCGAGACGCCCGAGGACGGCCTGGTCTGCCATGTCGGCATCTATTTCCGGACCGTCACCTGGAACGGGCAGAAGGTCCATGCCGGCGGCATCGGCGGCGTCTGCACGCGCGAGGATCGGCGCGGTCGCGGCTACGCGACCGTGGCGATCGACGCGGCCATCCACACCATGCGCGCCAACGAGGCGGTCCGCTTCGGGCTGCTGTTCTCCGAACCGCACAATTTTGCGTTCTACGAAGCCCGCAGCTGGCTACCCTTCAAGGGCGAGGTCTATTGCGAGCAGCCGGAGGGTCGGATCCGCTTCGACGACATGGCGCCGTACGTCTTCAACATCGTCCGCGCGCCGACGCTGGGCACCATCGACCTCTGCGGCCTGCCCTGGTGAGCCCTGCGTGACGAGCGGCTGGCGCGGGCGCAGACCACCCGGTAATATGTCGATCATCATCTGATATTCCGCCCGGTGGACATGACGATCGACGCCCCGATAGACACCGTCCCGCCGCGCGCGCCGGTCGCTTCTCCCATTGCCAGCCTGCTGACGGCGCCGATCCTGCCGACGCTGCTGCGGCTGGCGATCCCCAACATGATCGCGATGGTCGGCAGCACGCTGGTTGCGATCGCCGAGACCTCCTATATCGCCCGGCTCGGCACCGTGCCGCTCGCCGCCATCGCGCTGGTGTTTCCGTTCGCGATGCTGACGCAGATGATGAGTGCGGGCGCGATGGGCGGCGGGGTCTCGTCCGCGATCAGCCGCGCGCTCGGCGCGGGCCATCGCGACCGTGCGGCGACGCTGGCGCTGCATGCCGGCATCATCGGCCTCTCCGGCGGACTGTTGTTCACGGTGATGATGCTCGCTTTCGGCCGCTCGCTCTTCACGCTGCTCGGCGGCCGCGAGCGCGTGCTCGAGGAGGCCTCCGGCTATTCCCAGGTGCTGTTCTCCGGCGCGATCGCGATCTGGCTCGTCAACACGCTGGCCTCGGTGATCCGCGGCACCGGCGACATGCGCCTGCCCTCGATGACGCTGATCGGGGCGAGCCTGGTGCAGGTCGCGCTCGGCGGCACGCTGGGGCTCGGCCTGTTCGGCGTGCCGCAATTCGGCATGCGCGGGGTCGCTGCCGGCCAGTTGATCGCCTTCAGCTGCGCCGCGATCTTCTTCCTCTGGTATCTGCTGTCCGGCCGCAGCCGGCTGCCGCTGAATGTCCGCGCGTTTCATTTCGAGCGCGCGATGTTCTTCGACATTCTCAAGGTCGGCGCGGTCGCCTGCCTGTCGCCGCTCCAGACCGTGCTCACGATCCTGATCTTCACAAAAATCCTGGCGACCTTCGGCACCGAGATGCTGGCCGGCTATGGCATCGGCTCGCGGCTGGAATTCTTGCTGATCCCGATCACTTTCGCGTTCGGCATCGCCTCGGTGCCGATGGTCGGCATGGCGATCGGCGCGGGACAGTTGAAGCGCGCGCGACGTGTCGCCTGGACCGCGGCTGCGGCCTCCGGGATCACCGTCGGCCTGATCGGCCTCGTCGTCGCACTCGATCCGTCGCTGTGGGTGTCGCTCTTCACTGGCGATCCCGGCGTCACCGCCGCCGCACACAGCTATTTCCACTGGGCCGGCCCAGCCTTCGTGTTCTTCGGCATCGGCGTGTCGCTGTATTTCTCCTCGCAAGGCGCGGCGCGCGTCGGCGGCCCCGTGCTCGCCTCCACCGCGCGGCTTCTGATCGTCGCGATCGGCGGCGTTGGCCTCGTCGTGGCGCAGGCGCCGGCCTGGACGCTGTTCGCGCTGATCGGCGGCGCGATGGTCGCGTTCGGGCTCTTGACCGCGGCCTCGGTCGCCCTGGTGCGCTGGGGCAAATGAGCGCAGGCAAATAAGCGCGGGAATGTGATTCCATCGGACGTTGCACTATCCTGACGGGCTGCTATGGAGGCGCTCCATTTCGGGGCTGTCTCCATGACATTCAGATTCGCTGCTTTTCCTCTCCTCCTGGCTGCGCTCCTCGGTGCGACAGCCGCCCATGCGCAGAGCACTGACGCAAGCGGGACCTGGCTGACCCAGGCGGGCGATGCACGGGTGAAGATCAGCAAGTGCGGCGGCGGCATCTGTGGCGTCATCGTCTGGCTGCGCGAGCCCCACGACACCGCGACCGGCCAGCCCGCGACCGACAGCAAGAACCCCAATCCCGCGCTGGCCAGGCGCCCGATGCTCGGATTGCCGCTGTTCAGCGGCATGCAGCCCGCCGGCCCGAACAAATGGTCCGGCCAGATCTACAATGCCGACGACGGCAGCACCTATGCGAGCAGCGTCACCGTCACGGGCGCCGACGCGCTGCGGGTCGAAGGCTGCGTCGGCGCGCTCTGCGGCGGCGAGACCTGGACGCGGGCCGGACGCTAACTCGCCAGCATCGCCTTCAACGCCGTCGCCGCCGAGGCGTAACCGCCCCGCGCGCCGTCGATGAAGTGCACGTGATCGCTGCGCAGCGCCGAGGGCGTGAAGCATGTCATCATCGCCGCGTCCTGCTGGTAGAGGCCGTAGCGCACGATGCCGTCGCGCGCCGCCGCCGCAAGGCGATCGCTCAGCGCGCGCGCGAGCTCCGGCGTGCAGTCCAGGATCATGCGCAGGCTGTCGTCATATTTTCGGAAGTCGGAATTCTCGACCACCTGCCGCGTGTAGAGCTTCGGCACGAAGCCGCCGACCTTGAGATCGAAGCGCATGATGAGATAGACGAACAGCGTGTAGGCCAGCACGCTGGCGCGACGCGTGAGCAGCGAACCACCGCGCTTGGTGCGAGCTTCATAGTCCAGCCCCTGCGGCGGCCATTTCAGCGGCGGCCCCTGCGACGGCACGGGCCGGCCGGCATCCGGACTGCGCTCGACGAGATGGATGACATCCTCGATCACCTCCCGGAACGCCTCCGCCTCGGCGCCGCGCGCCGGCACCACCAGCACCGACAGGATCGTTCCGCGCGAGGCTGGAATCTCCTCGAACCGGCAGGACAGCCCGGAGAGATCGGGCTGCGTGCCGGCGGGCGCCTCGGTGACTGCGAACTCGCCGCGCTTCATCGCGGCATCGGCCCAGCCGAGCCCGCCGCCGGAGAACATCGCATAGGACAGGTTCGCCGACGGACCGAAGCGCGCGACGCGCACGTCGAGGCCCCGGGAGCGAATGGCACTCACCGGCACCAGCGCGACGCGCATCTTCAGATCGAGATCTTCCCGCACCCAGGTCGCGGTCGCGGCCAGCGCGTCGCGGGCGGAAACGAGATCGCCGGGCGCGACCGCAAAGCTCGCGCCGTCGCCGCCGAACACGAAGGGGAATTCGCGCCCCTCTAGCGCATTCGTCACCGCCGCGATCACCGCGGCTCCCGCCATATTGACCGCCTTGTAGCGCTGCGCCGCGATCGCCTTGGTGGACTCGACGATGTCGGCGACGCCGATGGTCCAATCGTCAGGCAGCGGCGAATACAGCTTGGGATCCATCAGGCTGGTGAAGCCGCGGAAGACGGGAATGCTGCCGTAGAAGGATTCGCCTGATGTCATCGGGGAATGCCGGATGGTTGGGAAGCGTGTCCGAAGCAGATACGTGGCAGGATCGATCCGGGTTCGCGGCGGGCGCGGCCCTCGTAGTCCCGATCATTGGCTGAAATTCAGGCGGACAACAAGGTCACGCCGCGCCGCATTGCCGCAGTTCGTCATTGATCGGCATCAAACAGCCGGCCGCAAAGGGCGCCTAGGATCACCCGATCTGGCGTCGTCGCGAGGGATCATCGCCGTGTCTGACTTCGGCAACAAGGACCGGACGCCTCCGCTGCGCCGGCGAACGGGGCTCGACCCGATCAGCGCGGTGAAGATGCCGGAACAACTGACCTCGGCCGTCGATGCCTGGGCCGAAGCGCGCCATCTGTCACGCTCTGATGCGATCTGCAGGCTGGTCGAGCTCGGCCTGAGGATCGCGCCCGCGGCGCCTGCAGCATCGGCGCACACCACCGCGTCGGAGGCGGCCAGGATCGAAGAGCTGGCGGTGCACGAGATCGACAGCCTGCTCGATCCCGCGTTGCCGCCGGACGAACGCGAGCGCCGCATTCGTCGCCTCACCGAGGGACCGCCGGAATTTTCACACGAACGGATTGATCTGCCGAAGCACGAGACGTGAGCGATGCACGCTAGTGCAGCTTCTCGTCCTGACGCTTGCGCAGCGAGGGCGCCGGCACATCGTGGCAACCCACGAGCCGTACGAATTGCTGCGGATACATTTCATGGCCGTGACCGCCGGAATTTTGATGTGTCATCGGCGGGCAAAGAGAGTCGTCCGGCTTCGCGCGGGATTGCTCGGTCCGGCCCTGATGTGAAGCGGTCATGTTCGACGCGGTCATGCACTGCTCCCTGTCGATTAGGGCAGATCGATTGACGTAACCCAATCGATTGCGGGGCATCTTACGACCAAATCCGGCTTGATGTCATTGAGCCGGATCAACTCAATTGTGGCGGCGGAGTTCCGATTACGCCGTGTTCCCCGCATCGATCGTGAACACGGTGCCGGTTACGTTGCGGCCGCCCTCGCCCAGGAGATATTCCACCATGCGCGCAACGTCGTCCGTCTCCGGCAGGCGCCGCAGCGCGCTGCGGCCGGCGATGCGCTTGCGTCCTTCATCGGAGAGATTATGCGTGAGCTCGGTGTCGATGAAGCCGGGCGCGATCGCATTCACGGTGATGCCGAGCTTGCCGACCTCGCGCGCGAGCGAGCGGGTGAAGCCGGTGGCGGCGGCCTTGGTCGCGCCGTAGACCGCGAGGCCATTGTAGCCTGTGGTGGCGATGATGGAGGAGATGTTGATGATGCGGCCCGCACCGTCCGCCATCATCTGGCGCGCGACATATTTGGTGAGGATGATCGGCGACAGCACGTTGAGCTGGACCAGCGCCTCGATCTGGGAATTGTGCATGGTGGCGAGCAGGCCTTCGGTACCGAGGCCGGCATTGTTGACGAGGCCATAGATCGCGCCGAACTCCTCGCGGACGAGCTTCGCGAATGCCGGGATCGCATCGATCACGGCAAGATCGCAGGCGCGGAAATGCAGGCGGCCCTCGGACTCGGCGATCGCCGCCTTGAGCTCCTCGCTCTCGCGCCGCGCCGCCGCGATCACGTTGTAGCCGGCGCCAGCCAGGCGCCTGCCGATCGCAAGGCCGATGCCGCGGCTGCCGCCGGTGACGAGAACATTATGCATCGGTGCGCGCCAATTTGCCGGCCGGGGTGACGTCGAGCGCCTCGACGAAGCGGATCACCGCCGGCACCTTGTGGGAGGCGAGTTGCGCGCGGCACTGATGGACGATCTGCTCACGGATCTCTTTCGCCCGCGCCGGATCGGTGCCGTCGGCGAGGATCACGTCGGCAACCACGATGCCGCCGGTGATCGGGCTGCGCCGCGATTTCGCCCGCGACATCCTTACGTCGGGATGACGATTGATCACCGCCTCGATCTCCTCGGGATGAACCTTCAACCCGCCGATATTGATGATGCCGCCACGGCGGCCGACGAAATAGTAGCGGTCGCCGCGCAGCTCGACCATGTCGCCGCTGTCGACGAACCCGTCGTCGTCGGCCAGTGCGGACGCCTCGCGGCCGATATAGGCATGCGCGGTGCGGTTGGAGCGGATGCGGAGCGAGCCATCGACGACCTTCATCTCGACCCCGTTGCGATTGCCGAGATAGTTTTGCGGAAAGCCTTCCAGCCCGTCATTGACGGCGAAGCCAACGCCCGCCTCGGTCGACGCATAGGCATGGCCGATCGAGGAATCCGGGAACGCCACCTTCAGGCCGTCGAGCACCGCTTGATCCGCGATCTCGCCGGAGAGACGGACGTAACCCGGCCTGAATTGCGCGGCCGAGCCGCTCATCAACAGCTTGCGCCAATGCGAGGGCGTACCGGAAATGTGGGAGACACCACGCGCATTGAGCCGCGCGACATGATCGGCGAGCGCCTCATGCGGATCCGACAGCACCATCGAACCGCCGGAGAGCACGGCGCGGAGGAAGATTTGCAAGCCGCCATAGCGGCGAATGTCGTAGAATGTGGCCCACACCGGCGCCGGCACGCGCGCGGGACCTTCGGCCACGATGGCGCCGGTGAGTGCTTCCAGCGTATGCCCGGCGATCTTGGGCACACCGGACGTGCCCGAGGTGAGCATCAGCCATTCGGTGGCGCGCTCGGTCTGGGCGGGAGCGGTTGATACCAGCGGCAATTGTGCGGTGACGACCAGCGGAACGCCGGTCTCGGCCCAGCGATCGGGCTCATCGGTGATGACGGCATCGATCCCGGCATCCGCGATCAGCGCGTCCAGATGCGCCGGGTTGAGATCCGGCGGGCACAGCAGCATGCGGCGGGCGATGCCGTCGAGCTCGATCATGGCAAGGCCCGACCGGAGCTGGTCGGACAGTTTCAACAGCACCGACCGGCCGGACAGCTCGCGCAGGCGGCCGCCCAGAACCGTGTGCGACAGGATGTCCGTCAGCGACACGACATCGTGTGCATCGGACAGCGTGCGGCCCGTCAGCTCCGCGCCGAGATGGTCGCGAAGCGCGAAGATTTCACGCGGGGACATTTTCGTAGGCCCGCACGAAATCGCCCACGGTGGCGGGGAACGCAGCGTCCTCGGAAATGGTGAAGGGATCGACGCCGGTCTCGTCCTCCAGGCGCGCGACCAGGATCGCGAAGGCGAGCGAGTCGAAGCCCGTCTCGTGCAACGACAAATCGTCCGAGAGTTCGGGGAGCGTGACGTGCTGCTCTTTGGCGATCTGCTTGATCGCTTCAATAACCTTTAACCTTACCGACATGGCTGGCTCGCTTCTGTTATCGATCGTTCGTGTTGCGGCGGCTCTTGATGACCGCCTCCCCATGGCCGTCTGTTTACCCGACAGAAGTAAATGTCCTCTTGGACAATTCAGATAAAATTGGACCTATCTCCGGATTTGCCGTGAGCTCACTGTGAGGTGAGCACTACTCTCTCATTCCCTCCCCCCTTTTATCCGTTTAGAACCTGATCGCACCGTCGACGATTTGGGCATAAGCCTCGGAAGTCAGTGCGACATAGTCGCCGGATTTCGGCTCCGCCACGAACAGCGGGTCGCCGATCGCGACCGGATCGAATCCCTCGCGCGCGAGCTCGCCCTTCTTCTGCTTGAAGGTCTCGGTCGCATCGAGCTCGTGCGAGATGCGGATGAAGAGCGGCCGCGCATAGGCCGGCAGGCGTTGCGCCAGATGCGCAGGCAGCGCCGCGATATCAAAACCCTCGTTCACGACGATCGCGCTCATGCCGGCGCGGCCGTCGGTGCCGGGAACGCTGACGCCGTAGGTGGTGGCATCGACCACCCCGGTGAAATCGCGCACGGCGTCGTTGACCTCCGAGGTCGCGACGTTCTCGCCCTTCCAGCGGAAGGTGTCGCCGATCCGGTCGACGAAATGGAAGAAGCCCTTGTCGTCGAGCCGCATCAAATCGCCGGTGCGGAACCAGGAATCGCCCTTGGCGAAGACGTTGCGCAAAATCTTCTTCTCGGTCTCGCCGGCATCGGTATAGCCCTCGAAGCGGCCGCCGCCCTGGTCTGCGGTGCCGATGCGACCGATGGCTTCGCCGGCCTCGCCGCGGGCGCAGGCGAAGCAGAGCCCGTCTTCGTCGCGCAGCGGCGCACCGCTGTCGGGATCGAGCTTGACGAGGCTCGCCGGAAAACGGTGCGCGAGCAGCGGCGGAATCCGGCCGATCGCGCCCGGCTGGCCCTCGACGTTGAACAGCGAGAAATTGCCTTCGGTCGCGGCGTAGAATTCGAGGATGCGGGGGATAGCGAAGCGCGTCTGGAAATCCTGCCAGATGTCGCCGCGCAGGCCATTGCCGCAGGCGAGCCGCAGGCGATGGCTGTTCTCGTATTCCGACGGCGGCGCTTTCAGCAGATAGCGGCAGAGTTCCCCGATATACTGGAACAGCGTGCAATCATGCCGCGCGACGTCATGCCAGAAATTCGACGCCGAGAATTTTTCCGCGATCACCACCGAGCCGCCGGCGGCGAGCATGCTGCACGGCGCGACGATGCCGCCGACCGAGTGGAACAGCGGCAGGCAGTCATAGAGCCGGTCTTGCGGCGCGGCCCCCGTGAGGCCGGCGAACCAGAAACCCCAGTTGAGGATGCGGCGGTGGCTGATGCTGGCGGCCTTTGGCAGGCCGGTGGTGCCGGAGGTGTAGATCAGGAGCGCACGGTCGTCGATGGTGACGTTGCCATGCTCATCCGGCGCGAGCGGGCCGTCGTCGAGTGCCGCGAGCGCAACGTCGATGGCCCGCTCGCTGCGGGCATCGCCGTGGGTCCAGATTTTTGCGTCGGTCTTCAGATGCGGTTTTGCACTCTCCAGCGTCTCCGCCAGGTCGTGCGCGACGATGATGTGCGAGGGCTTTGCGACGTCGATGCAATGGGCCAGCGACTGTCCCACCAGCTTTATGTTGATCAGCGCGACAACACCGCCGACGCGGCTGATGCCGAGCCAGGCGGCGACGTAATCGATGCCGTTCGGCATGATCAGCCCGACGGTGTCGCCCTTGGCCACGCCGACCGAGCGCGCCCATCGCGCATAGCGGTTGATGCGCTGCGACAGGCCCTGATAGTCGAGGCTTGTGTCATCGGTGACCAGCGCGGCGCGATCGGGCTGGCGCCGTGCCCAGTCGTCGACGACGTCGGCGAACAGCCGGCCCGGCAACGTCTCGATCCGCGCGGTGAGCTCGATCGCCTTCAGCCAGATCTTTGAGGCCGAAGGTGCGCGCGCGGTTTTCGGGGACTCGATGACACCGGTGGTCATGCCGTTCATTCTTTCGGAACGTATTTGCTGGTTCCGGCAGCTTAAACCCGCGCGCCCTGCCCAGGTGTTAAGAGACAAGGTAAAACTCGGTTAGCTCACGATTAACTCCAGTCATCCTTTACCAAGCCGACGGGAACGGCGTGCGGCGTGGGACGATTCTTGCGATAGCAAATCCAGTCATTCGGACGCTGTGCGCGTGTCCCCTCGCCCCGCTTGCGGGAGAGGGTCAGGGTGAGGGGGACTCTCCACCAGGTAGGTGACAGACGACTCGCGGAGAGTCCCCCTCACCCGGCGCTTCGCGCCGACCTCTCCCCGCAAGCGGGGCGAGGTGAACTGGAGGCGACCATGATCACCAGGCGACATTTCATTCAGACCGCCGCCTGCGCCGCAGCCGCGCTGGCCGCGCCGCGCGCATTCGCGATCGGCAACCCGTCCTATCCCTCGCGCAGCGTGAAATGGGTGGTGCCTTATCCGCCGGGCGGCGCCACGGACGTGCTGTCGCGGCTGATCTGCCAGCGGCTGTCCGACCGGCTCGGCCAGACCTTTGTGGTCGAGAACAAGCCCGGCGCCGGCAGCAATATCGGTACACAGGCGGTGATTACGTCCACACCGGATGGCTATACGCTGCTGCTGACCTCGACGGCGAATGCGATCAACGCCTCGTTCGATCCGGCGCTGCCATATGATTTCGCCAAGGGCATCGCACCGGTCGCCGGTGTCGCGCGCATTCCGCTGGTGCTGGTCGTCAACAACGACCTGCCGGTGAAGACCGTCGCCGACTTCGTCGCCTACGCCAAGGCCAATCCCGGCAAGATGTCGATCGCCTCCTCCGGCATCGGCACCTCGCTGCATCTGTCCGGCGAATTGTTCAAGTCGCTCGCCGGCGTCCAGTTCACCCACGTGCCCTATCGCGGCTCGGCACCGGGACTGACCGATGTGATGAGCGGCCAGATCCAGGGCATGTTCGACAACGTCACCTCGTCCTTCGAGCTGGTGCGCGCCGGCAAGCTGCGTGCGCTCGGCGTCACCACGCGCGAACGCTCGGAGATTCTGCCGGACGTGCCGCCGATCGCCGCGACCCTCCCCGGCTACGAGACCAGTTCGTTCTACGGCGTCGGCGCCCCGCATGACACGCCGCGCGAGATCGTCGATCTCCTCAATCGCGAGATCGACGCCGCCCTCTCCGATGCCGGGATCAAAGCGCGCATCGCCGAGCTCGGCGCTATCCCGCTGCACGGCAATGCCGACGAGTTCGCCAGCATGCTGACCGCGGAGACCGACCGCTGGCGCAAGGTGGTGCAGCTGTCGGGGATCAAGAAGGAATAGCGGCGGACAACTTCGCCACGGCAGCATCTATTCGGCGATCTCCCTGCTAATCCCGCGATCCAGATTGCGATTGAGACGTTTCAGGAGGTCGCACAAGGTCGCGACCTCGGCATCGCTAAAGCCCTCGACCAGTTCGGCCCGACCGGCGTGCAGCGCCGCGCGCAGCGCCGGCATCCTGGCCAGCGCCTTCTTCGTCAGCGAGACCAGGCTGCTGCGGCCGTCCGTGGGATCGGGCGCCCGGCGGATCAGGCCGTCACGCGCCATGCGGGCGAGCGTCTGCGCCATCGAGGGTTGCTCGATCCGCGCCAGCCGGGCCAGGTCCCGCTGCGACATTGCGCCACCATCGCGCAAGAGATAAAGGACCGGGAGCTGGCCGGCGCTGGCGCCGAACGGCTTCAGGCGGCGCTCGGCAAGCCGCATCAATCCGCGCGATGCCATGTTGATGAGCGGCGCCGGCGTGCTGAACAATTCCAGATCGAAGTCAGCAAGCGGCGCCTGCTCGTCGGTCGCCATCGTCGCACCTTCCCGCTTCGAATCAGCCATTGCATAGGTACCTATGTTTAATATATAGGAGCCTATATATCAGTTGTCAGGAGTCTGTCCATGGTCTCGCGTCCCCGTATCGCCGTCATCGGCGCCGGTCCCGGCGGGCTGACGCTCGCCCGCATCCTGCATTGCGCCGGGATCACTGCGACGGTCTTCGAGAAGGAGACGCATGCGCTGGAGCGCCCGCAGGGCGGCACGCTCGACCTGCACGCCGATGACGGCCAGCTCGCGCTGAAGCGCGCCGGGCTCGAGGCCGAATTCCGCCGCATTGCCCGCTACGAGGACCAGGGCAGCCGGCTCTGCGACAAGCACGGTACGCTGCTGTTCGCCGACGACGATGCCACCGACGGTGACCGGCCCGAGGTGGACCGCACCGCGCTCAGGGAGATCCTGCTTACGTCGCTGCCCGACGGCGCCGTCCGCTGGGACCGCGCGTTGCGCGAGGTGTTTCCCGAAAGCGACGGCACGTTCACGCTCCAGTTCGAGAACGCGACCGAGGGCCCGTTCGATCTCGTGGTCGGAGCTGACGGCACCTGGTCGCGCGTGCGCCCGCTGGTCTCGTATTATGAGCCGCAATATACCGGCATCACGTTCATCGAATTCGGCATCGACGATGCGGACGCGCGCCACCCGGCGCTTGCAGCGCTGGTCGGCCGCGGCAAGCTCGGCGCAGAGGGCGACGGCCGCGGCCTGATCGTGATACGCAACGGCAACGCTCATCTCCGCGGCTACGCCATTTTTCGCGTCCCGGGCGATTGGGCTGCGCGGACCTTCGATTTCACCTCGCCCGCAGCGGTCCGCACGCGGCTGATCGCCGAGTTTGCAGGCTGGTCGCCAAAACTGCTCGATCTCATTCGCGCCAGCAACGATATGCTGGTGGCGCGCTCGATCTATGCGCTGCCGGTCGGCCATCATTGGCCGAACCGTCCCGGACTGACGCTGCTCGGCGACGCCGCGCACGTGATGTCGCCGTTCGGCGGCGACGGCGTCAACATGGCGATGCTCGATGGTGCGGAGCTCGGCCGGCATCTCGCCGAGCATGCCGACTGGCGCGTGGCGGTCCGCACCTACGAGCGCGAGATGTTCGCGCGCGTGGCGCTTCCTGCCGCCCACGCTGCAGAAGCGGTCGCGACCGAGCTCTCCCACATCGGGCCGGAGCTGTCGTTGCAACACATGCAAGGCTACCTCGCCGCCCGCGCGGCAGCTGGCGCCGCGGTTACTGGAGAGCAGCGATAACGTCCGGCGCTAGCCGCTTCTGTTGTGGCGCCAACGCGGCGGCGGTGCGTTCACGGGATAGTAGGGATTGAGATCGCAGGTCGCGGCGCGGCCCGCCGCCGTGGCGCGGCACTGCGGCAGCGAGGTGAAGGAGCAGTCATACCACTCCCCGCCGCCACCGCTCGAGCCGGAATAGACGTGCATGCAGACGGGATAGCGGGGATCGAAGGTCTGCGCATGCGACGGTGCGGCGGTGAGCAATGCACCGACGGTCGCGATCAGGCCGAATGAGCGACGCATGAAAACCGTCCCTGGAAGCCGCATCGCGGCGCTACTGCTGCACCTTCTTGTGACGCCGGCGCGGCGGCGGCGGCGGTTCGTCGAAGGCATAATAAGGATTGAGGTCGCAGCTCGCCGAGCGGCCAGAAGCCGTGGCGCGGCACTGCGGCAGCGAGGTGAAGGAGCAATCGAAATAGTCGCCGCCGCCACCGCCGAAGCCGCCCGGCATGTAGACGTGCATGCACACCGGGTAGCGCGGATCATAGGTCTGGGCGCTGGCATCCGCCGCAACGAACAGCGTGGCAATCGCGGTGAGGGTCAGGATCGGCAAACGCATGGAAACATCCTCGAATCGGTGGCGTCGGCGACCTGATGCCGACGGCCTCATATGGCATAACACCACGCCGGAGGCGACTGTTCCGGGGGACAGATGACGGCAAGGTGAGTGCGGCGCGTGATGCACCGCACGGAAGCGATCGGTCCGCTCCGTCACCCTCCGCCAGCGGCCTCGCAGCATATCGTCGTCAAGCCCGGGCACGACGACTGCGATCAATGGCGCTAACCGCCGAGCCCCTGCAACACCAGCCGGTTCAGCCGCGCGGCAAACGCAGCCGGATCCTCCGGCAGCTCACCATCCAGAATCTGCGCCTGTTCGAGCAGCAGCATGCTGAGATCGTCCACCGCCCTGGAGCCGGCCTGCGCCTTGGTGATCGCCGAGACCAGCGCATGGCGCAGATTTATCTCCAGGATCGGCTTGGTGTGCGTGCCGCGGTTCTGCTGCGCCAGGATGCGCTCGAGCTCGCGGCTCGGACCCTGGCTGTCGGCGACGAGGCAGGAGGCGGAGCTGGTCAGGCGCGTCGAGGCCTTGACGTCGCTGACGCGGTCGCCGAGCGCGGCCTTGATCACGGCGATGGTGGCGGCTTCATCGACGGCCGGCTCGTCCTTCTTCGCGTCATCGGCCGCGTCGACGCGCGGGATCAGGTCGAGGTTGAGATCGCCCTGGCTCAGCGACTTCAGCGGCTTGCCCTCGAAGTCCGATGGCATCGAGGTCCAGAAGGCATCGACGGGATCGGACAGCAGCAGCACCTCGATGCCGCGCGCGGTCGCAGCTTCCAGCCGCGGATTGGACTTCAGCCGCTCGATGCTGTCACCGACGAGGTAATAGATCTCGGTCTGGTTCGGCTTGAAATCGGCGATGACCTCCTTGAGCGAGCGCCTCTCGCCCGACGTCGTGGTGAAGCGCGACAGCGCCAGCAGCTTTTCGCGACGCTCGAAATCCTCGTAGATGCCTTCTTTCAGCACCGCGCCGAAGGCGTCCCAGATCTTTGCGAAATTCTCGGCGTCCTTCTCGGCGAGGCTTTCGAGCTCGTTGACGACGCGGGTGGCCACCGCCTTGCGGATCTGCGCGAGCTGCGGATTGTTCTGGAGCATCTCGCGGGAGATGTTGAGCGGGAGATCCTCGCTGTCGACGACGCCGCGGACGAAGCGCAGATATCCCGGCAGCAGATCGGCATCGTCGGTGATGAAGACGCGACGGACGTAGAGCTTGACGCGGCCCTTGCGCGACGGCTCGAACAGGTCGAACGGCTTGGTCGCCGGCGCGAACAGCAGCACGGCGTAGGAGTAACGCCCCTCGGCGCGATAGTGCAGCGTCATCGCGGGATCGTCGAAGGCGGAGGCGATCTGCTGATAGGCCTTCTTGTAATCCTCCGCCGAAAGCTCGGATTTCGAGCGCTGCCACAGCGCGCTCGCCGAGTTGATCTGGCGCGGCTCGCCCTCATCCGGCACGAGCTCGATCGGGAACAGGATGTTGTCGGAATAGGCGCCGACGACCCGCTCGATCTCGTAGGTCTCGAGATATTTCCTGGCGTCGTCCTTCAGGTGCAGGACGATCTCGGTGCCGCGCTGCACGCGCGCGGCATCCTCGTCGCTGGCGCGGGCGATCTCGAAGCCCGAGCCGCCCGAGGAGGTCCAGGTCCAGACGTCGCTCTCGCCGGCGCGGCGGCTGACCACGACGATCTTCTCGGCGACCATGAAGGCGGAGTAGAAGCCAACGCCGAACTGGCCAATCAGGCCGAGGCCATCCTTGGCCTCCTTCAGCTTCGACACGAACGCCTTGGTGCCGGAGCGGGCGATGGTGCCGAGATGGTCGATCAGCTCCTGCCGCTCCATGCCGATGCCATTGTCGGCGACCGTGAGCGTGCCGGCCGTCTTGCTCGGGATGATGCGGATCTTGGGCGCGTCGCCCTCACCCAGCAGCGCCGGACTTTCGATCGCCTCGTAGCGCAGTTTGTCGCAGGCATCCGAGGCGTTGGAGACGAGCTCGCGCAGAAAGATATCGGTCTCCGAATAGACGGAGTGCACCATCAGGTGCAGGAGCTCGGAAACCTCGGCCTGGAAGGGCTGCGTATGCGCAGCCGTGTCTGACGTCGTCATGCGTTTACCCGGTCAAAACGAAGGGGAAGAAACCCGGGATATAACGCGAAGGGATAGGGGATCAAGTGGACGTGAAGGATCGCCCTCCCGGCGGGAGGGCGAATGGCCCCGGGGCCGATCGCGGAGGCCGATCGCGGATCAGGTCACGCAGCGGCCGGGCTGGAGCAGCTTGGCGACCTCGGTCAGGGAGCTGACCATCGGCTCGCAGGCGATGGTCGGCTTGTTGCGCCCCTGCTTCTGGTTCTGATTCTGGAGCATCGTCGCCGGCTTGGCATTGCCGGTCTCGATGACGGCGGGGACCCGCAACAGGACCGACGTTTCGGCCAGGTCGTTCAGCCGCATCGACACGGTGCGGGTGGGAACCGCCGCCTGCTTGAGATCGGAGAGCCGGTCGGCCTTGCCGGAACGGTTGACGGCATGAGTGGGCTTCTCGGCCTGGCCGGGCTTGTCGGCGACCCCCTGCCAGCGGTCGGCCAGATCATGGCCGAAGGCCAGTTGCGCGGCGCCAAGCGTCGCGGCGATTGCAATAGCGCTCAAAAATGCCTTGAAAATCTGTGACATGGCTGTCGGTCCCTCGCCCCATGGCGATCGTGGGAACAACGCAGGGGGAGGACCGGGAGTTCTCAACAGTTAAGATCACTTAACCGTGTGCAAAAAGTCGCGAACCCACCAAAAAAAATCGCAACCGCCGGGAACGACTTCCGCGCCCGGGAGTCGTCTCAACAGCCGGCTATTCCCCCCTGCCCCATAAGCCGGCGACGTAGGGCGCGACTGTGGTGATGCCAGTCGCGCCTTACTTTTGTCTGGGGTTCACTTCTGTCTGGCGTCTACTTCGCTTTCCCCGCGAGCCAGTTCCGCCCCTCGCCATAGAGCTTCTCGACCTCGGCGCCGGTAAGCCCCGGCATGTCGCGCTTGACCTTGTAGCCGATCAGCTCCTGCATGTAGGCGAGGTGGCGGTAGCCTTCGGGCAGCGCGGCCAGCGCCTTCTGATCGAGTTGAAGCGTCGCGGCGGGGTCGACCGGATCGATCCGGTCCTTCTCGTAGATCGGCTGGCGGCGGACGATGCCCCATGTGCCCTGCCGCTTCTCCAGGAAATCGTAGAAGCGCCCGGTGCAGACGACGTCGCAGAGCACGTCGTGCACGGGGGCGCGCTGCGAGATCGTCATCTTGGTCTGGGCGATGGCCCGCTCGCCTGAAAGATCAATGCTGGTGCCGCCGAGGAAATGCAGGATACGCACCCCCTTGGCAAACCCCTCCTGGCTGACGCGCATGAAATCCCGCGCCGGCCCCTGAAACCAGGTGGCGGACATCCAGCCCTCTTCGTGCCAGACGGTAGCAAAGCGCTCCCAGTCACCGGCATCGCGCCACACCGCCCAGTTCTCGACGAGGTCGCGGATGGCGAGACGATCGAGGAGTTGCTGGTCCATGGTACGTCTCTCCCGGCGGCTTGAGGCTGCGATGATTGTCATCGCTCCGAAATATCAACGGGGCAATTTGGCCGCCGTCAAGCGGGCCTTCCAGCCCTTCGAATTGCCCACACCTGCGCGAACGCCATACGAGCAGCGAGCCTTGCAATCAACCTGATGGCGATTAGTATTGGCATCGATGCAGATGAAATTCCCTTTGCTTGCCGCCCTCCTCGGATTGCTCGCGGCCTTTCCCTCTTATGCCCAGACTGAACCGCAGAGCGACAGCGTCAAAGCCTGGAAGGCGGGGGTGGCGGCGCACATTAACAGCAACAGGTTTTTCCCAGTTGAAGCATGGGGGCAAACCGGCCAAGCCAAAGTCGCATTCATCATCGACCGGTCCGGCAGGTTGATCTCGCGGGCGGTGGCTGAAAGCGCCGGCTCGCGGCCGCTCGACGATGCTGCGCTGGCGATCATCGCCCGCGCCGAACCGTTTCCGGCGCCGCCTTCGGAGCTGAAGGACAACTCGTTCTCTTTCACCGTGCCGATTGTCTTCAGCGGTCGTCAATTTCAGGTGCCCTCCTTTCGGGTCGTGCTGAGCGGAGCGGATCCCGCCCCCACGGCGTCTGATCCCATGGCCGCCTGGCGCAAGGCGGTCACCGAACATGTCTGGCGCCACAGGGTGTTCCCTCCGGGGGCGATAGGGCAGAAAGGCGATGCCGGTGTCACATTCGTGGTCGATCGTTCGGGCAAATTGATCTCAAACGCTTTGGTGGAAAGCACCGGCTTCGCGCCGCTGGATGCCGCGACGCTCGCCATGGTCGAGCGATCCGTGCCGTTCCCGAAACCGCCCGCCGAGGCGAAGGACGATCTTCAGAGAATGACCGTCCTCATAACTTTCGACGGGACGCAACAAAGCTTGGCCCCGTCGCCGGAACGAGAAAAATTGCTCCAATCCTGGATCGAGGACCAGGCCAAGCTGAATGCGAAGTCCCCGAGGCCAGACGATACCAAGCTGAATTCCATACTTCGCGGCATCTGCCGCGGCTGTTGAAGCAAAGCGACATCCCGCCACATGCAAAGACGGCGCGCCTTGCGACGCGCCGTCTTCATGTTCGATGCAAGCCTTATCAGGCCGCCGGCGCCTTCGGCGCGCGGTTGCGGGAGTTGCGCTGGAAGAACAGCGCCTGGCTCGCCACCGCCGACACCATCGCCGGCTGGAACGGTTTCGAGATCAGGAACGCCGGCTCGGGGCGCTCACCGGTGAGGAAGCGCTCCGGATAGGCGGTGATGAACACCACCGGCACCTCGAAGGTCCGCAGCAATTCGTTGACGGCGTCCAAGCCCGACGATCCGTCGGCGAGCTGGATGTCGGCGAGGATCAGGCCGGGCCGCCTGTTCTTGGCAAGCGCCACCGCGTCGGCATGGGTGCGCGCGACACCGACGACATTATGGCCGAGATTCTTCACCAGGCTCTCGAGGTCCATGGCGATGAAGGTCTCGTCCTCGATGATCAGCACGTCGGTGGCGATCTCGGCCGCCATCTCGCGGCCCGCGGCATCCGCCAGCCGCCGCGTCTCGGCGACGTCGGTACCGAGGATGTAACCGACTTCCTCTTCCGAAAAGCCCTCGAGCGACAGCAGCAGGAAGGCCTGCCGCGGCAGCGGGGTGATGTTCGACAGCCGCCGCTCGGGCGGCATCGGCAAGGTCGCGACCTCGGCGTCGTCATTGACCGAGACCGAATTCCAGATCTGGGTGAACAGCCGGAACAGGCCGGCGCGCGGCCCATGGCTCTCGTCGAGCACCGACGGGTCCCCCAGCATGGCTTCCAACATGGCTGCGACATAGGCGTCGCCGGAGGGCTGGCTGCCCGTCAGGGCACGTGCATACCGGCGCAACAACGGCAAGTGCTCAGCAACAAGCTGTGAACGGGACATCCCCACTCCATTCCTCATCGGGCCAATCCTTCAGAACCAGGCATAACAGGGGGAGGCCCGGGTTCCCCTGCTGGGGCTGACTACGCCTCAGGACAAGAAAAGTTCCGTATGAGGCGGAACTTTTGTTCGAACCTGGAATTGTGCCTATCCAGGGAACGGCTCCCGGTTGAGAAAACTTCTCGATACTACAGTCACTTAACTCGGGGAAACGTGGAACAGGTCATGAAAGATCTCAAGTCTCAAGCCAGCAAAAGCACGACCCCCGGCAAGGGAGGGCTCACTCCGGAGATCCAATCCCGGATCGGGCACCAACTCCGCGCCATGTACGACGACGTCGTACGGCAGGGGGTTCCTGACCGGTTTGCGGAACTGATCAAGAAGCTTGATGCGCCGGGAGGCGTACCCCAAGTGGAAACTGACGGGGGCTCTAACGACAACAACAATGGGAGGGATTAATGCCTCTCACGAATTCCCTGCGCGACGACATCCTGGCGGCCGTGCCGAGCCTGCGCGCGTTCGCCATCTCTCTCAGCGGCAATGCGGACCGCGCTGACGATCTGGTCCAGGAGACGCTGCTGCGCGCGCTCGCCAACATCGACTCGTTCCAGCCCGGCTCGAACCTGCCGGCGTGGCTGTTCACGATTCTGCGCAACCTGTTCCGCTCCGACTATCGCAAGCGGCGGCGGGAGGTCGAGGATGCGGAAGGCAACTACGCCAAGACGCTGAAGACGCAGCCCTCGCAGAATGCGCATCTCGAGTTCGAAGAGTTTCGCACCGCGCTCGAAAAGCTTCCGCAGGACCAGCGCGAGGCGCTGATCCTGGTCGGTGCCTCCGGCTTCTCCTATGAGGACGCGGCCTCGATCTGCGGCTGCGCGGTCGGCACCATCAAAAGCCGCGTCAACCGCGCCCGCTCGAAGCTCGCAGCACTGCTCTATGTCGATGGCGCCGAAGATTTCGGGCCGGACGAGACCGTGCGCGCCGTGATCGGCGGCAGCGGCGGATAGCGGCCGCCGTCAAACGGATCTCGTCAAGTCAAGAGGCGGCCGTTCACGCGGCCGTCTCTTCGTGCGTGGCTGGGAAACCCGTTGCGCCGTGAACCGCAGGTTATTCGTCCACGCCAGGTCATTCCTCCACGAACGTCACGGTATCAGCGACGCTCGCGCGCGAGGTGCGGTAGCTGTTGACCTTGTGGGCGTTGTCGGCATAGCCGAACGAGATGCCGCAGACGACGCGGCGATCGTCGGGCAGATTGAAGTGGCGGCGGATCAGGCCGGAGTGGCGCGCCAGCGCGGCCTGCGGAATCGTGCCGAGCCCGAGGGCCTGGGCGGCCAGCATGAAATTGGAGACATAGGCGCCGCAATCGATCGCACCGTAGATGCCGAGCGGCTCGTCGGTGTGGATGATCGCCACATGCGGCGCGCCGAAGAAATTGTAATTCTCCAGCGCTTGTTTCGCATACGCCATTTTGTCGCCGCGGGCGATGCCAAGCGTGTTGTAGAGCTGGAAGCCGCTTTCACGCCGGCGCTCGAGATAGGCGCCGACATATTCGCGCGGCGGCGTGAAATCGTAATCGTCGCCGAGACCGCCCGAGGCCTCGGCATAGATCGCCTTGCGGAAGCGTTCCTTGGCCTCCCCGCTGGCGATGACGACCTGCCACGGCTGGCTGTTGCACCAGGACGCGGTGCGTTGCGCGGTCTTCAGCACCTGCTCGATGGTGGCGCGGTCGACCGCTTTCGGCAGGAAAGCGCGCACGGAGTAACGCTCGTTGAGGAGCTCCTCGAGCACGCCGATGCGGTTATTCTGGTTGACTTTAGCATCCATGGATCAGCTCGCATTGTTCTCTTCGTAGGGTGGGCAAAGGCGCCGTAGCGCCGTGCCCACCAACAGACGCGCCCCGGAGCATCTGCATATGGTGGGCACGCTTCGCTTTGCCCACCCTACAAGATGCGGAGACGCAAGGGCTCAACGCCCCTTGGTCGGGATCTTGTTATACGGCACGTCCTTGTCGACGCGAATGTCGCCCGGCAGGCGGAGCACGCGCTCGGCGATGATGTTGCGCAAAATCTCGTCGGTGCCGCCGGCGATCCGCATCGAGGGCGAGGACAGCAGCATCTGCTGGAACTGGCCGTGCACGGTCTCCTCATCGCTGCCGGTGAGAACGCCGGCCGCGCCCTGGAGGTCCATGGCGTAGGTCGCGATGTCCTGGAGCATCATGCCCGACACCAGCTTGCCGATGGAGTTTTCCGGACCCGGCTGCTCGCCCTTGGACAGCGCCGAGATCGCGCGGTAGCTGGTGTATTTCAGCCCGCTCGACTTCACCGCCCAGCTCGCGAGCTTGGAGCGCACGGCGGGATCGTCGATGGCAAGCCCGTCCTCCAGCATCAAATTGGAGCAGAACTCGAACATCTCGGGCACGCCGGTCGCGAGCCGCGAGCCGATCGACATCCGCTCGTTCATCAGCGTGGTCAGCGAGACGCTCCAGCCCGCGCCGACCGCACCGAGGCGCTGGCTGTCCGGGATCACGACGTCGGTAAAATAGACCTCGTTGAACTCCTGCATGCCGTTGGCCTGCTTGATCGGGCGGACCTCGACGCCCGGGCTCTTCATGTCCAGGAAGAACATGGTGAGGCCCTTGTGCTTGGGCACATTCGGATCGGTGCGCGCGATCAGGAGGCCGAAGTCGGAATAATGCGCGCCCGAGGTCCAGATCTTCTGGCCGTTGACGACCCAATTATCGCCCTTCTTCTCCGCGCGCGTGCGCAAGCCCGCGACGTCGGAGCCGGCGGACGGTTCGGAGAACAGCTGGCACCAGATCTCCTCGCCCGAGGCGAGCTTCGGCAGATGGCGCCGCTTGGCGTCCTCGCTGCCCCAGGCCATCACGGTCGGGCCGCACATGCCCTCGCCGATCTGGAACGGCTGCGTCAGCTTGCCGTAGACGCCCTCCTCCTGCTGCCAGATCACGCGCTCGATCGGCGTCGCACCGCGGCCGCCATACTCCTTCGGCCAGTGCAGGCAGGCCCAGTTGCCTTCGAACTTCTTCTTCTGCCAGGCCTTGCCGACATCGACGATGTCGTGGTGAGCGAGCCGGATCCGGCCGAGCGAGGACTTTGACAGCTCCGCATGGAGCTCTTTCGGCGCGTTGGCGTCGACCCATTTGCGCGCGGTCTCGCGAAAGGCGGCTTCCTGCGGCGTGTCGTCGAAATTCATTTTCGAACTCTCCTCTCTCGTGCCCCGGACGCAGCGCAGCGCCTAAGCGGTGCGCTGCAGAGCCGGGGCCCATTGTGGCTTTCTGGGTCCCGGCTCTGCGAAGCAGCGCGGCGCGCTGCATCGCGTCCGGGACACGATCAGTTTCTTCCCTTGGTCGGGATCTTGTTGAACGGCACGTCCTTGTCGACACGGATGTCGCCGGGCAGGCCCAGCACGCGTTCCGCGATGATGTTGCGCATGATCTCGTCAGTGCCGCCTTCGACACGGGTGCCGGGCGCCCGCAACAGCATCGCCTGGAAACGCCCGGCGACCTCGGCATCCTCCGGCCCGCTGACCACGCCGGCGGCGCCCTGCAGATCCAGCGCATAGGTCGCGACGTCCTGGATCATCGAGCCCGCCACCAGCTTGCCGATGGAATTTTCCGGTCCCGGCCGCTCGCCCTTCGACAGCGCCGAGATCGCGCGCATGCTGGTGTAGCGCAAGCCACTCGCCTTTACCGCCCAGTTCGCGAGCTTCGAGCGCACCGCGCGGTCCTCGATCGCCGGACCATCGTCCAGCACCAGGCTGGAGCAATAGTCGAACAGCTCCGGGAAGCCGGTCGAGACGCCCGCGCCGATCGACATGCGCTCGTTCATCAGCGTGGTCAGCGAGACGTTCCAGCCGTCATTGACCTCGCCGAGGCGCTGGTGATCGGGAATGCGAACGTTGGTGAAGTAGACCTCGTTGAAGTCGGAGGCGCCGCTCGCCTGCTTGATCGGCCGCACCTCGACGCCGGGGCTCTTCATGTCCAGGAAGAACATGGTGAGGCCCTTGTGCTTGGGCACGGTCGGATCGGTGCGGGTCAAGAGGATGCCGTAGTCCGAGTAGTGCGCGCCCGACGTCCAGATCTTCTGGCCGTTGATGACCCAGTCGTCGCCGTCCTTCTCGGCGCGCGTGCGCAGGCCCGCGACGTCGGAGCCGCCGGCAGGCTCGGAGAACAGCTGGCACCAGACCTTTTCGCCGGAGGCGAGCGGCGGCAGATAGGTGCGTTTATGCTCCTCGCGCGCGAACGCCATCATGGTCGGCCCGCACATTCCGTGGCCGATGATGAACATGCCGGAGAGCTTGCCGAACGGGCCCTCCTCCTGCTGCCAGATCACGCGCTCGATCGGCGAGGCGCCGCGGCCGCCATACTCCTTGGGCCAGTGCAGGCAGGCCCAGCCGGCATCGGCCTTCTTCTTCTGCCAGGCCTTTGCGACTTCCAGGATGTTGGCGTTCTTGAGCTGCGTGCGGCCGAGCGAGGATTTGCGCAGCTCATCCTCATATTGCTTCGGCGCGTTCGCCGCGATCCAGGCGCGGGCGGTAGCGCGGAATTCGGCTTCCTGCGGGGTGTCGTCGAAGTTCATGACGTCTCTCTTTATCCGTCATTCCGGGGCGCGCGCAGCGTGAACCCGGAATCTCGATGTAATTCGCTCATCTCTGGATTCCGGGTTCGCCGCGTCGCGGCGCCCCGGAATGACGACATCATCACGCCGCGTTCTTCTTCCGCATGCGGTCGATCAACTGGTCTTCCCAATAGGACAGGCTGCCGAGCCCGAGCGCCATCGCATTGGCGCGGCGGTAGTACATGTGGCAGTCGAACTCCCAGGTGAAACCCATGCCGCCGTGAACCTGGATGTTGTTCTTGGCGCAATGCTGGAACGCCTGCGTCGCGCTGATGCGCGCAGCCGCAGCCGCTTCCGGCAATTCGGCCGCGTTGGTCGACAGCGCCCAGGCGCCGTAATAGCTGTTGGAGCGCGCCAGCGTCGCCGAGACGTACATGTCCGCGAGGATGTGCTTGACCGCCTGGAACGAGCCGATCTGGCGGCCGAAGGCGATGCGGTCGAGCGCGTAATCGCGGCCCATCTCCAATGCCCGGTCGGCACCGCCGACCTGCTCGAATGCGCACAGCACCGCGGCGCGGTCGAGCACCTGGGTGAGAATGCTCCAGCCCTCGCCGGCGGCGCCCAGCGGCTCGGCCTTGCAGTCGTTGAAGGTGATCTCCGCCTGGCCGCGGGTCGGATCGAGATTGGTCAGGCTCCTTACTTCGACGCCGCCGGCCTTGAGATCGACCAGGAACAGCGAGATCTCGCTCTCGCGCCCGCCCGATCCGGTGCGCGCAGCCACCACCGCGAAATCGGCGATCGCACCATCGGCGACCGGCTTCTTGACGCCATTGAGCACGCCGCCAGCCGCAGCGAGCTTGATGTTCTTCGGCGACGGATTGCCCTTGCCCTCGAACAGCGCCAGCGTGCCGATCGCATCACCCGAGGCGATCGCCGGCAGCCATTTCTTCTTCTGCGCGTCGCTGCCGGCGATCAGGATCGCTTCGGCCGCGAGATAGACGGTCGACGAGAACGGCACCGGCGCATTCGCCCGCCCCATTTCCTCGGCGATCACGCAGAGCTCGAGATGGCCGGCACCAGCGCCGCCGAACTCCTCGGGAATCGCGACGCCGAGAAAGCCCATCTCGGCAAGGCCCTTCCAGAGTTCCTTGTCATATGGCGCCTTGCCGTCGAGCACGACGCGTACTGCCTTCGGGGAGCATTTTTCGGCGAGGAACTTGCGCGCCTGATCGCGGAGCTGTTTCTGGTCGTCAGAGAAATCGAAGTTCATGGCGGGCAGCCCTTTCACTTGCTGTCATTCCGGGGCGGCGCGGAGCGCCGAACCCGGAATCTCATCTACGTAACCTCTGGATTCCGGGTTCGCGCTACGCGCGCCCCGGAATGACGAATTCACTCGGACTCATCGCAGCACGATCACGTCTTCATCCAGCTGATCCGCATAGAGCCGCTCCACCAGCGCGGCTCGTCGCTCCAGGCCGGCGCGCTGGTTGATGTAGCCCTTGTCGGTGAGCTCGTTGCCGTCGATCGAGGGTGGCTCGGCCATCAGCATGGCGCGGGCGATGATGCGGCTGCTCGCGCCTTCGCACTCCTTGTTATGAGCCTCCAGCCCGCGCCTGAAGCAGGCGATCACCTCGGGATGCTTCACCGCATCCCCGAAACTCAGGTCGGGATTGCCGACGAGCTGGCGGCAGGCATGCAAATTGGGCCAGGCGAGCAGGCCGATAAAAGGACGGTCCTGCCCGGCGACCAGCGCGTCGTGCACGACGGGCGTTGCGGCGGCGATCGTGTCAGTGCGGAGCGAGCCGACATGGACGAAGGTGCCGGTGGTGAGCTTGAAGTCCTCGACGACGCGCCCCGCGAAGATAATGCCCTGCACCGGATCGCTGTCGTCGACGAAGATGCCGGCATCGCCGATGCAGTAATAACCCTCCTCGTCGAACATCTTCCTGGTGAGATCAGGCTGGCCGAAATAGCCGGGCGTGACATTGACGCCGCGCAGGCGCAGCTCGTATTTCGAGCCGCACGGCACCATCTTCAATTCGACGCCGGGGAACGGCAGGCCGATCAGGCCGACGCGCTCGGTTTCCCAATAGGTGCCGGTCGAGGTCGGCGCGGTCTCGGTCGAGCCCCAGCCGGTGTAGAACACGATGCGCTCGCCGGTGGTCTTCACGGCGAGGGCCTGCATGCGGTCGTAGAGATCGTCGGGCAACCGCGCGCCGCCATAGGCCATGATCGAAAGGTTCTTGAAGAACGAACGGCAGAGCGCGTCATCCTTCTCCATCGCTGCTGCCAAAGCAGCGTAGCCGGCCGGCACATTGGCGTAATAGGTCGGCGAGATCTCGCGAAGATTGCGCAGCGTCTCCTCGAACTGGCCCGGCATCGGCCGGCCATCGTCGATATAGAGCGTGCCGCCGTCGACCAGGATGGGATGGAACGCCGCGTTGCCGCCCATGGTGTGATTCCAGGGCATCCAGTCGAGCATGGTCGAGATCGGGCCTTGCGGATCGCGTGGCCGCACCTGCATCATCATCGCCGCATTGGCACACATCATCGCATGCGTGTTGATGACGGCCTTGGGCATGCCGGTCGAGCCGGAGGTGAACAGCAGCTTGCCGACCGTGTCGGGTGTGATCTTCGCGATCGATGCTTCGACGCCGTTTGTCACTGGCGTCGCCGCAAGCTCAGCGAAGCTGACGCTCTTGATGCCCTCGCAAGGGCGCACGACATGAACGACGGTGACGCCGGCGAGGTCGATCGCCCTAAGCGCCTTCTCGAACGTGGGCCCGTCCTGCACCATCACGACGGCCGGCTTGATCAGGTCGAACAGATATTTCAGCTTGACGTGATCGTGGCTCATCAGGGAGTAGGCCGGCGACACCGGCGCGGCCGGCAGCCGCGCCTGCATCGCCGCCTGCGTCATCAAGGCATGCTCGATCGAATTGCCGGAGAGGATTGCGACCGGGCGGCCATCAAGACCGAGATTGAGCAGGCCTTGCGTCAGCGCATCCACGGTGCGCTTGGCTTCGCCATAGGAGACTTTTCGCCACTCGCGGTTCGGACCACCGCGCTGCGCCAGCCAGATGCGCGCCGGCGCCTGCTTCGCCCATTTGGCGAGCGAGGCCGGGATGTGCTTCTCGTAAACTTGCAAGGGAATGCGTGACTTCAGCACGACCGTGCCGTCGTCGCGGCGCTCGACATCGATGTCGCGCGCCAGCCACTCGACCTTGCGAAAGGCGGGTTTYGTCATCGCCACCGCCGCACTCCCACTCATTTTGCGCCTCCCGGAATTTCTTGTCCTTTGCGGATCTTTGTGGTTCAGCGCCTGATATAGACAGGCTTTCGCTTCTCTAGGAAGGCCCTGATTCCTTCCGAAAATTCCTCGGAGCGGCTGCACAGGACCTGGTTGCGGTCCTCCATCGCGATCGCCGCTTCCAGCGATCCCGCGTCCACGCTGATGTTGAGACATTCCTTCGACAGGCGCAGGCCCACGGGCGAGGCCGTGATCATCGCATCGACATAAGGCTCGGCGGCTTCATCGAGCTTGTCTTCGTCGACGACCTCGGAAACGAGACCCACAGCCAGTGCGCGCTCGGCGCCGATGAAGCGTCCGGTGAGGATCAGCTCGGATGCCACGGAGACCCCGACAAGCCGCGGCAGGAAATAGCTGGTGCCGATGTCGCAACCGCCGAGGCCGAGCTTGATGAAGGCGCAGTTCATCCGCGCCGATCTCGTCGCGATGCGGATGTCGGATGCGAGCGCCAGCGCAAAGCCGCCGCCGGCGGCCGCGCCCTGCACCAGGGCCAGGATCGGCTGCGGACAACGCCGCATCAGCATCACGATGTCGGCGATGCGCCGCTGCGAGTCGAGCGACTCGGTGACGCCGGGCGGCTCCTGCTGGCCGGCACGGCGCGCCATCGCCGCTTTGAGATCGAGGCCCGCGCAAAAATTCTTGCCGGCACCCTTCAGCACCACCACGCGCGTGTCGCGGTTGCGCTGGAGGCCCTGGAAATAGACGTTGAGCGCATCGATCAGCGCGGGATCGAGCGCGTTGAGGTTTTCGGGACGATTGAGCGTCACCCGGTCGACGCCGTCATGGTGCTCGATCAGCAGCGGTTGGGACATGCTCAATCTCCCCATCGTCGTCCTGGACAAGCGAGTGCTTGGCAACGCGCAGCGTTGTCCAATAGCGAGCGCTGATCCAGGACCCATAGCCACAGGCCCGCGTTGTTGGACCACCGGCGTTGGTTGATCTCGTGTGACAACTCACGCTGGTGGTAATGGGTCCTGGCTTTCGCCAGGACGACGGCGGAGTTACCGCGGCGCCATCCGGATCGCGCCGTCGAGGCGGATGGTCTCGCCGTTGAGCATCGGGTTCTCGACGATGTGCACGGCCAGCGAGCCGTATTCAGCGGCATCGCCGAGGCGCGCGGGATGCGGCACCTGGGCGCCAAGGCTCTTGCGGGCCTCTTCGTTCAGGCCCATCAGCAGCGGCGTCAGGAACAGGCCGGGCGCGATGGTGTTGACGCGGATCTTCTGGCTCGCAAAGTCGCGCGCGGCCGGCAGCGTGAGGCCGACGACGCCGCCCTTCGACGCCGCATAGGCGATCTGGCCGATCTGACCTTCATAGGCGGCGACCGACGCGGTGTTGATGATGACGCCGCGCTCTTCGCCAATCGGCTCGATGGTGACCAGGCGTTCCGCGAACAGCCGCAGGCAGTTGAAGGTGCCGATCAAATTGACGTTGATGATGCGGGCGAACTTGGCCAGCGGATAGACACCGTCCTTGCCGACGATGCGCTGCGAGCCGCCGATGCCGGCGCAGTTCATCAGCACCCGCGCGACGCCATGGGCGGCTTCGGCCTTGGCGATCGCAGCCTTGATGCCGTCCTCGTCGGTGACGTCGGCATGGAGGGCTACGCCCTTCACCTCGGCGGCAACCTTCTCGGCGTTTTCCTTGCTCTGGTCGATCACGCCGATCCTGGCACCCTTGGCGGCCATGGCGCGGGCGGTCGCGGCGCCAAGGCCCGAACCACCGCCGGTGATGAGAACGGCTACGTCTTTCAACTGCATCGTAAGCTACCTTTCCTTGGACGTTTCTTCTCTAGACTTTGAGAGTTGGCCGGATCATCCGGCCGCGACAGCTTCCTCGGCTTGCGTGAGGATGCCGCCGCAGATCAGCGTTTCCATGTGCTTGATGTATTGCCGGCAGACTTCGTCGGTGACCGGGCCGACGCCGGTCGCGCGAGACATCGCGTGCCGGCCGAAGAACAGATGATCGCAGGCGCCGATCAGGCTGGTGTAGAACAGCACCGGATCGGTGGCGCGGAACTCGCCGCGGCTGACGCCTTCGGCGAGCAGGCGGCGATGAAAATCCAGCAGCGGCGCGACGAAGAATTTCGAGACTTCATCCGCGGAGCCGGCAACGCTCTCGTGCAGGAGATAATGGATCAGCCGGTTCATGTAGGGGAACCGGTGATAGGCGCGGATGATGCCGGCGATATGCAGCTTCAGCTTCGCCGTCGGCGTGATCGGCTGCGCCAGCAGATATTCGAGATTGGACAGTTCCGTCCCCGCGTCGCGCTCGAGCAGCGCCAGCAGCAGGCCATCCTTGTTGCCGAAATGATATTTGACCAGTGCGGCGTTGGCGCCCGACTTCTGCGCGATGTCGGAGAGCGAAATCTCGATCGAGGAGCGTTCGATCATCAGCTCGCTCGCGGCCACGAGCAATTTCTCTGCCGTGGAATTCTTTCCGCTGGGGAGCCTGTTCGGTACGCTGGTAGTCACGGAGATCCCTGTTCTGGCCGCACGAGCGGGCGCAGATAAGCCCAAGCAGCGCCTCCCCACAAGAGTTAATTGATCGATTGACTAAACGATCAGCCGCCTCTTAAATCCGCGCCGACAACCAACTCATTCAGAATAATCCAGGGAGAAACCGACATGGCCGAGGCTTACATCGTCGCCGCCGCGCGTACCGCCGGCGGGCGCAAGGGGGGCCGCCTCGCCGGCTGGCATCCGGCCGATCTCGCCGCAAAAGTGCTGGACGAGCTGGTCGACCGCACCAAGGTCGATCCGGCCCTGGTCGAGGACGTGATCATGGGCTGCGTCATGCAGGTCGGCGAGCAGTCCAACAACGTCGCGCGCAACGCGATCATGGCGTCGAAACTGCCGGAGAGCGTGCCGGGCACCTCGATCGACCGCCAGTGCGGCTCCTCGCAGCAGGCGCTGCACTTCGCGGCCCAAGCGGTGATGTCCGGCGCGATGGACGTGGTGATCGCGGCAGGCGTGGAATCGATGACGCGCGTGCCGATGGGCCTGTCCTCGCAGCTTCCGGCCAAGAACGGTTTTGGCAACTACAAGAGCCCGGGCATCGAGCAGCGCTATCCGAACATCGTGTTCAGCCAGTTCACCGGCGCCGAGATGATGGCCGAGAAGTACGGCCTCTCCAAGAACGAGCTCGACGAGTACTCCTACAACAGCCATCAGCGCGCGATCGCGGCAACCCAAGCCGGCCACTTCAAGAAGGAGATCGTGCCGCTCGAGATCACCCGCGCCGACGGCAGCAAGGACACCCACCACATCGACGAGGGTATCCGCTTCGACGCCACGCTCGACGGCATCAAGGGCGTCAAGCTGATCGCCGAGAATGGCAAGCTCTCCGCGGCCAGCGCCAGCCAGATCTGCGACGGCGCCTCCGGCGTCATGGTGGTGAACGAGCGCGGGCTGAAGCAGCTTGGCGTGACGCCGCTGGCGCGCATCCACCACATGACCATGATGGGCGGCGACCCCGTGATCATGCTGGATGCGCCGCTGCACGCCACCAAGCGCGCGCTGGAGAAGGCCGGCATGACGATCGGCGACATCGACCTGTTCGAGGTCAACGAGGCCTTCGCCTCGGTGCCGACCGCCTGGCTCAAGACCACCGGCGCCGATCCGGAACGTCTCAACGTCAACGGCGGCGCCATCGCGCTCGGCCATCCCCTCGGCGGCTCCGGCACCAAGCTGATGACGACGCTGGTCCACGCCCTGCACCAGCGCGGCAAGCGCTACGGCCTGCAAACCATGTGCGAAGGCGGCGGCATGGCGAATGTGACGATCGTGGAGCGGGTGTAAGCTGCTGCCTCGTTAAAGGTGTCGTCCCGGCGAAGGCCGGGACCCATAACCACAGCCGTCTGTGGTTATGCCGGGCTGGGGCGACATCTTCGCTTGACCATTGCGTTCGGTGGTTATGGGTCCCGGCCTTCGCCGGGACGACAGTTACTTTGCCTCGGGACCTGCGCTAATGACTCACCCCTCCATCCACGCCCGCACCACGCCGAACAAGATCGCCTACCAGATGGCCGGCACCGGCAAGGCCATCACCTATCGCGAGCTCGACGAGCTTTCGAACCAGGGCGCAAACCTGTTCCGCTCGCTGGGGCTGAAGGCCGGCGACCACATCGCGCTGCTGATGGAGAACCGTCTCGCCTTCATGGAGCTCTGCTGGGCGGCGCAGCGCAGCGGGCTCTATTACACCGCGATCAGCCGTTACCTGAAGCAGGACGAGATCGACTACATCATCGCCGATTGCGGCGCCAAGGTCGTGATCACCACGCCGAAATGCGCCGACCAGGTCAAGGCCCTGATCAAGGGCGCGCCCGGCGAGCCGGTCTTCTACATGATGGACGAGCCGCTGCCCGGCTTCCGCTCCTACGACAAGGAAGCCGCCGCGCAGCCGACGACGCCGATCTCCGACGAGGTCGCCGGCTACGACATGCTGTATTCGTCCGGCACCACCGGCCGGCCCAAGGGCATCAAGAAGGCGTTCGAGGGCAACAAGATCGACGTGCCGAACGCCTTCCTGCGCGTGCTCTGCGCCGACATGTGCGGCATGAATGCGGAGAGCACGTATCTCTCGCCGGCGCCGCTCTATCACGCAGCTCCCTTGCGCTTCAACATGATGGCGATCGTGCTCGGCGGCACCTCCATCATCATGGAGCATTTCGACGCCGAGGAATTCTTGAAGCTGGTCGAGAAATACAAGGTGACGCAATCGCAGCTGGTGCCGACCATGTTCGTGCGCATGCTGAAGCTGCCGGACAAGGTTCGCGCCAAGTACAACGTCTCGACGCTGAAGGGCGCGATCCACGCCGCCGCGCCCTGCCCGGTCGACGTCAAGGCAAGGATGATCGAGTGGTGGGGTCCGATCCTGATCGAGTATTACGCCGGCTCGGAAGGCAACGGCGTCACCGTCTGCAACTCGAAAGAATGGCTGGAGCACCGCGGCAGCGTCGGCCGCGCCGTGGTCGGCAAGATCAAGATCCTGGACGAGAGCGACGACGAGCAGCCGGTGGGCGAGATCGGCACGGTCTATTTCGCCGACGCGCCAGCCTTCACCTATCACAACGATCCCGAAAAGACGAAGAAGGCCTACAACGCCAAGGGATGGTCGACGCTCGGCGATGTCGGCTATCTCGACAAGGACGGTTTTCTGTTCCTCACCGACCGCAAGTCCTACATGATCATCTCGGGCGGGGTGAACATCTACCCGCAGGAGACCGAGGACGTGCTGATCACCCACCCCGAGGTCGCCGACGTCGCCGTGTTCGGCGTGCCGAACGAGGAGATGGGCGAGGAGGTGAAGGCTGTGGTGCAGCCGCATGATCCGAAGCGCGCCGGCAAGGAGCTCGAGGCCGACCTGATCGCCTACTGCAAGGCGCGCCTTTCCGCGATCAAATGTCCGCGCTCGATCGATTTCGAAGCCGAGCTGCCGCGTACGCCAACGGGCAAGCTGGTGAAGCGGCACTTGCGTGACAAGTATTGGCCGAAGACGGCGGCGAAGATTTAAATGGTTTCGTAGGGTGGATTAGCGAAGCGTAATCCACCTCTTCTGCACCCGCAGAGACAGACAGTGGTGGATTACGCCAACGGACTGCGCTTCGCGCAGCCGCGGGCTAATCCACCCTACGACGCCGTAGCCTCAATCAAACAGACTCGGCGTGTGGTTCACCAGCGCGCCTTCGATCTCGAGCATCTTCAATTTCGTCACCACGCCGCCATTCGCCGAGAAGCCGCCGGGCTTGTTGCCGGCCGCCAGCACGCGATGGCAGGGGACGACGATCGGGCACGGGTTGCGGCCGAGCGCCTGGCCGACATCGCGCGACAGCTGGACACCGCCGAGCTGTTTTGCGATGTCGCCATAGGTGATGGTCTTGCCGGGCGGGATGGCGCGGGCGATCTCGTAGACGCCGCGGTTGAAGTCGGGCACGCCGTCGAGATCGAGCGGGATGTCGGTGAGGTTATCCGGCTCGCCCGCGAGCAGTTTTGTGATGCGGTCGATCGCCTCTCGCACCTCGGCGGTCGGCTCGGCTTCGGTGGCGTCCGGGTGGCGCTGGCTGATGCGGGTGCGGATCTTCTCCTCGCCGCCCATCGGCAATTGCGTGCCGTTGATGCCGCGCGGGCCCCAGGCGATGGCGCAGAGGCCGATCCTGGTGTCGAACAGGGCAAAATGCTGGTCGGTCATGGCTTGGTTCCTGAGCTTACGTCCTTGTCGCATGCCCCCAATGTGATCTCCGCCTAAATCTAGGCTTGGAAATAGTTGCGATCCACCCGGTTTCCGGGAATCTTGCACAGGAGTTCCGCCCCCCTTCCGCGAGCCCAGAATGCAAAGCCTCCACGTCAACGGATACGACATGCCCTATCTCGACGTGGGCGAAGACAGGGGTAGACCACCACTGGTCTGCGTACATGGATCGCTCTCGGACTTCCGCATCTGGGGCTGCGTGCTCGGGCCGCTGACGCAGCGGCACCGGGTGATCGCTGTCAGCTTGCGACACTTCTTCCCCGACCGCTGGGATGGCGTCGGCGATACCTATTCGATCGCCCAGCATGTCCAGGACGTCATCGCCTTCATCGAGAAGCTCGACCTCGGCCCGGTCGACCTGATGGGCCATTCCCGCGGCGGGCACATTTGCTTCCGCGTCGCGCAGCAGCGGCCGGACCTGCTCCGGCGGCTTGTCCTGGCCGAACCCGGYGGCGAGCTCGATGCGAGTCTCGATCCGGACTATGCCGGCGGCCCCTCGCCGCTGCTGGCACGGTTCACGGCCTCGGCCGAGAAGATCGCGGCCGGCGATGTCGACGGCGGCCTCGCCGTCTTCGTCGACACGTTGGAGGGCGCCGGCACCTGGCCGCGGCTGCCGGCGATGGTGAAGCAGAATCTGCGCGACAACGCCTATACGCTGATCGGCCAGATCCGCGACAACCGGCCGCCCTTCTCGAAGGAAGATGCGGAGGCGATCAAGATGCCGACGCTGTTCATCCTGGGCGCGCGGACCAAGGGCCTGCTGCCAAAGGTGCTGCACGCGCTGGCCGCGCACGTGCCCTATTCCAAGACGGCGATCATCCCGAACGCGACGCATCCGATGTTCGAGCAGGCGCCGCAGAAATACTCCGAAGTGGTCCTGGATTTCCTGGCGGGCTGATCATGCAGACGTTTCGCGTCAACGATTACGACATGGCCTATCTCGAAGTGGGAGAAGGGCCGCCGCTGGTCTGCGTGCACGGCACGTTAGGGGATTTCCGCACCTGGTATTCCATGCTCGGCCCGCTGTCGAAGGCGCATCGCGTGATCTCGGTCAGCCTGCGGCATTTCTTTCCCGCGCATTGGGACGCCGTCGGCGACGATTACAAGATGGCGCAGCACGTCTCTGACATGATCGCTTTCATCGAGCAGGTCGGGCCCGGGCCCGTCGATCTGATGGGCCATTCGCGCGGCGGGCACATCGCGTTTCGCGTGGCGCAGGCGCGGCCTGATCTGTTGCGGAAACTGGTGCTGGCCGAGCCCGGTGGCGATCTCGATTCCAGCCTGCCGGTGCCGGCCGGCACGCCCGCGCATCCGCCGCTCGCCGCGCGCACGGCACGCTCGGTCGAGATGATCCGGGCCGGCGACATCGAGGGCGCGTTGCAGAACTTCTATGAAGGCATCGAAGGCGACGGCTCATGGCGACGCGTGCCGGCGGCGGCGAAACAGCAATTGCGCGACAACGCCATCACCTTCCTCGGCCAGATCAACGAGCAGCGAAAGCCCTATACGCTCGCGGACGCGCAGGCGATCAGGACGCCGACGCTGCTGATCGGCGGCGGCGCGACGACGGGAAGCCTGGCGGTGATGTGGCGCGTGCTGGCCGAGCACATCGCAGGCAGCAGGACGGCGGTGATCCCGAATGCCGGCCACTGGATGTTCGAGCAGGCGCCGCTGGAGTATGGCGAGGCCGTGAACGCGTTTCTGGCGGAGTAGCGCGTGTAAGGAGCGCACCGCCGTTGATCTCCCTCGCCCCGCTTGCGGGGAGAGGGTGGGGTGAGGGGGAGCCTCCGCGAGGACGGTAAGAGTTAGAATCGCGGAGACTCCCCCTCACCCGGAATTTGCTGCGCAAATTCCGGCCTCCCCCCGCGCGCGGGGAGAGGCGAAGAAACTCACGCCACCTTCCACACGCCGACCGGCATCTTGATCGTCGCGTTGAGCCGGTTCCAGACATTGATCGTCGCGATCGAGAGGATCAGGGTTGCAAGCTCGCGCTCGTCAAAATGCTTGGCGGCCGCGTTCCAGATCGCGTCCGGCACCGGATCTTCGCGATCGGCGAGACGGGTGACGGATTCGGTGAGCGCCAGCGCCGCGCGCTCGGCGTCGGTGAAATAGGGCGCATCGCGCCAGGCCGACACCGCGAACAGGCGCTCGTCGGTCTCGCCCGCCTTGCGGGCGATCTTGGGATGCATGTCGACGCAGACGCTGCAGCCATTGATCTGGCTGGCGCGCAGGTGCACCAGTTCCAGGAGCTTTTCCGGCAGGCCCTGCTTGGTCAAATTGCCGAGAGATTGCAGGACATTCATGGCCTCGGGCAGGACCATGACGGGGTGATTCATGCGGGCGTGCATCATTGTCGTCTCCATCGGTCGAATTTCGAAGGTTCCGGTCACATCGGCCGGATTGGCTTCGTCATGGGCATGACGGATCGCGATGAGGGAATGTGACCGATGACCGAAAAAAACGTCGAAGAAAATTTTCTCAGCTGGCAGTTCGAGGCCAACCGGGACCATTTGCGCAGCGTCGCCTACCGGATGCTGGGCTCGCGCGGCGAGGTCGACGACGCCGTGCAGGAGGCCTGGCTACGGCTCAGCCGCAGCGACACGTCCGATGTCGCGAACCTGCGGGGCTGGCTGACCACGGTGGTCGCGCGCATCTGCCTCGACATGCTGCGTGCCCGCAAATCGCGCCGGGAAGACCCGATGGGCCCGCACGTGCCGGAGCCGGTGGACGAGACGCGGGAGCGCGAGGCGGAGTTGGCCGATTCCGTCGGCGCGGCGCTGCTGGTCGTGCTGGAAACATTGCAACCGGCGGAGCGGCTCGCCTTCGTGCTGCACGACATGTTCGCCGTTCCCTTCGAGGAGATCGCGCCGATCGTCGGCCGCTCGGTCGACGCCTCGCGGCAGCTCGCAAGCCGCGCGCGGCGGCGTGTGCAGGGCGCGCCGGTGCCGGAGACGGATCTGTCCCGCCAGCGGAAGATCGTCGATGCCTTCCTCAAAGCTTCGCGCGAAGGCAATTTCGAGGGCCTGCTCGCCGTGCTCGATCCCGACGTCGTGTTCCGCGCCGACCAGGCCGCGGTGCGGCTCGGCGTGCTGCCTGAAATCCGCGGCGCCGATGCCGTTGCGCAGATCTACAAGGGCCGCGCCCAGGCCGCACGGCCCGCGCTGGTCGATGGCGAAATGGGCGTGGCGGTCATCCTCGGCGGCCATCTGCGCATCGCGCTGCGCGTCACCTTCAACGGCGACCGGATCGCCGGGATCGAGGCGATGGCGGATGCGGAGCGGATCGCGGCGCTCGAGGTCGAGGTGCTGGAGCGCGGAGACGGGCACGCAATTTCGCGCAAACAACCCCATGCACAGTAGACGGGCCAAGCAATATCAATGGCTTGGCCGACCCAAAAATGTGTGCGTCGGGGCGCCCTTGACGCCCTCGCCGGCCCGGGATACCTTCGAATACGGAATTCCGTATTCCATTTGCGCATCCGTTGGAGCCACCGGCGTGATCCCTCTCGACCCGCTTCCGAACCTGATCGACCAGGTCTATGCGCGGATCCTGGAGGCGATATCCGACCGCACGCTTCAACCTGGCCAGCGCATCCGGCAGAACGAGCTCGCCGACAAGCTCGGCGTGTCACGTCAGCCGGTGTCGCATGCGCTGCACCTGCTGCATCGCCAGGGGCTCGTCGCCGAGAGCGGCCGGCGCGGCTTTGAAGTCACCCAGCTCGACCCCTCGCGCATCCGCCAGCTCTACGAGGTGCGCGGTGCGATCGATGCGCTGGCCGCCCGGCTCGCCGCTCAGCGCGCGGCAAGCGACGCGGCGGGACGCGCGCGGCTGGATGCGGCGCTCGCCGCGGGACGCGGTATCGACCGCAACACGACGCTCCCCGAGCTGATCGCGCTCGACGTCGATTTTCACCGCGCCATCTATCAGCTCGCCGGCAATCCCGTGATCGAGGAGACGATCACACCGCAATGGCCACATATGCGCCGCTCGATGGCGACCGTGCTCTCCGAGCTCGACTACCGCGACAGCGCCTGGGCCGAGCATGCGACGATCGCCGGACACATTCTGGCCGGCGACGCCAGCGCCGCCGAGCGCGCCGCGCTCGCGCATGCGCAGACGGCGGGACGGATGACCGAGGAGAGATTGCGGGCGACGGAAGAGGCGGCGGCGTAGCGATAAGCGCCGTCATTCCGGACGCGCGAAGCGCGATCCGGAATCTCGAGGTTCCGGGTTCGGTCCTGCGGACCGCCCCGGAACGACGAACAACAAAAAACAGAACAGGAGGACGACCCATGAAACTGTCCGAGGCACAATTGGAGTTCTTCCACCGCGAGGGCTGGCTGTTCCTGCCCGAGCTGTTCAGCCAGGAGGAGGTCGATTTCCTCGCGCGCGAGGCGGTCGGCATCTACGACGCCGACCGGCCCGAGGTCTGGCGCGAGAAGAGCGGCGCGCCGCGCACGGCGTTTGCCGCGCATCTCTACAACGAGGCGTTCCGCATTCTGGGCGCGCATCCGCGCATGATCGACCCGGTCGAGCAATTGTTCGGCGAGCCGGTCTACATGCACCAGTTCAAGATCAACGCGAAATCGGCCTTCACCGGCGACGTCTGGCAGTGGCACCAGGATTACGGCACCTGGAAGCGCGACGACGGCATGCCGGAGCCGCGCGCGATGAACATCGCGATCTTCCTCGACGAGGTGATGCCGATCAACGGCCCCTTGATGCTGGTGCCGCAGAGCCAGAACGCCGGCGATCTCCAGGCCTCGCATGACCTTGCCACCACGTCCTATCCGCTGTGGACGCTGGACGAGGCGACCGTGACGCGCCTCGTCAAGCAGGGCGGCATCGTCGCGCCGACCGGCAAGCCCGGCGGCATGCTGATGTTCCACGGCAATCTCGTGCACGGCTCGGCCGGCAACATCACGCCCTACCCGCGCAAGATCGTCTACCTGACGCTGAACGCGGTCTCGAACTACATTCGCACGCCGACGCGGCCGGAATACATCGCCCATCGCGATTTTGCGCCGATCAAGACGGTAGAGGACGACGCGCTGGTGCGGCTCGCGCGTGCGCCGCGCCAGGCGGCGGAGTAGCCTTATTCGCGCAGCATCCTCAGTCGTCATGCCCGGGCTTGACCCGGGCATCCACGTCTTGACACGATCCGCCGCAGCAAGACGTGGATGGCCGGGTCAAGCCCGGCCATGACGAACTGGATGGAGACACGCGCCTCACGAACCTCTGCAGCACCGGAAACATTCCCATGAACCTCCACCGCCTCCTCCAGGCCCGCGCCGCCACCGGCAAGCCAGTCCGCGTGGCGCTGATCGGCGCCGGAAAATTCGGCTCGATGTTTCTGGCGCAGGTGCCGCATGTGCCGGGGCTGGAGGTGCCGATCATCGTCGACATCGACCGCGACCGCGCGCGCGAGGCCTGCCGCACCGTCGGCTGGGATACGGCGCGCATCGCCGCGACCGTCTTCACCGATGACGGTGCCCGCGCCATTGCCGGCGGCGCGATGGATGTGGTGGTGGAGGCGACCGGCAACCCTGCTGTCGGCATCAAGCATGCGCGCGCCGCGATCGCGGCCGGCAAGCACATCGTCATGGTCAATGTCGAGGCCGACGTGCTGGCGGGTCCGCTGCTCGCCGAGGAGGCGCGAAGAGCGGGCGTGGTCTATTCGCTCGCCTATGGYGACCAGCCGGCGCTGACCGCGGAGATGGTCGACTGGGCGCGCGCCACCGGCTTTCGCGTCGTCGCCGCCGGCAAGGGCACGAAATATCTGCCGACCTATCACGACGTGACGCCGGATGGCGTCTGGCAGCATTATGGTCTCACCGCGGGCGAAGCGCAGTCGGCCGGGATGAACCCGCAGATGTTCAACTCCTTCCTCGACGGCACCAAGTCCGCGATCGAGACGGCCGCGATCGCCAATGCCTGCGGGCTCGACGTGCCCGCGGACGGATTGCTGTTTCCGCCCTGCGGCGTCGACGATCTGCCGCATGTGATGCGGCCGCGCTCGCGCGGCGGCGTGCTGGAGCAATCGGGGGTGGTGGAAGTCGTCTCCTCGCTCGAGCGCGACGGACGGCCGGTGTTTCGCGACCTGCGCTGGGGCGTCTACGTCGTGCTGGAGGCGCCGAACGACTACGCCGCCGATTGTTTCAGGCAATACGGGCTGAAGACCGACGCCAGCGGACGCTTCGCTGCGATGTACAAGCCCTATCACCTGATCGGGCTCGAGCTGAACATCTCGGTCCTGTCGGCCGCACTGCGGGGCGAGCCGACCGGCCAGGCCAACGGCTTCCGCGGCGACGTCGCGGCGGTGGCAAAACGCGACTTGCGCGCCGGCGAGATGCTGGACGGCGAAGGCGGCTACACGGTGTGGGGCAAGCTGGTACCGGCGGCGGCGAGCCTCAAGGCCGGCGCGCTGCCGATCGGCCTCGCGCATCGGCTGACACTGAGGCATGACGTCGCGCACGGCGCGATCGTGCGCTGGAGCGACGTCGAATTCGACGCTGCCAACGAGACGGTGAAGATCCGCAAGGCCATGGAAGCCGCCTTCGCAGCGCAGCAATAAGAGGCTACGTCGGTAGCGCAACCAAAGTGCGCTTGATTTGCGGAACCCCTTTCGTCATCCTGACCGCGATCCGGGAATTTGAATTTCGGACGCCAAGGAACGTCGGCCACCGGCGAAGACAAACGCGGCGACAAGACCGCGATCCCTCGTCGAGGACTCGACACCACAGAGAGGGGAAATGCATGGAACGTCGTAAATTCCTGACGGCAGGCGGCTTGGGCCTGGCCGCGAGTGCCGTTGCTGCGCCGGCGATCGCGCAATCGTCGCCGGAGGTGAAATGGCGGCTCGCCGCGAGCTGGCCCAAGGCGCTCGATACGCTCTATGGCGGCTGCGAATATTTCTGCAAGCGCGTCGCCGAGGTCACCGACAACAAGTTCCAGATCCAGCCGTTCGCCTCCGGTGAAATCGTCCCCGGCCTGCAGGTGCTCGACGCCGTGTCGAACGGCACGGTCGAGATGGGCAATACGGCGCTGTACTACTATTGGGGCAAGAACCCGGCCTTCACCTTCGGCACGTCGCTGCCGTTCGGCCTGAATACGCGCGCGCACATCTCCTGGCTGCTGTTCGGCGGCGGGCAGGACCTGCTCAACAATCTCCTCAAGGAGCACAACGCGATCGGCATTCCGACCGGTTCGACCGGCGCCCAGATGGGCGGCTGGTTCCGGAAGGAGATCAAATCGATGGAGGATTTCAAGGGCCTCAAATTCCGCGTCGGCGGCTTCGCGGGCACGATCATCGCCAAGGTCGGCGGCGTGCCGCAGCAGATCGCCGGCGGCGACATCTATCCGGCGCTGGAGAAGGGCACCATCGACGCCGCCGAATGGGTCGGTCCCTATGACGACGAGAAGCTCGGCTTCGTGAAGGTCGCAAAGTACTATTACTATCCCGGCTGGTGGGAAGGCACCGGCCAAGGCCACAACGTCGTGAACTTGGACAAGTGGAACGCGTTGCCGAAGCCTTACCAGGCCGCGGTCGAGACCGCCTCGCGCGATACCTTCACCTGGGTCACCGGCAAATACGACTACGTCAATCCGCCGGCGTTGAAGCGCCTGCTGGTGGCCGGCGCGATCCTCAAGCCGTTCCCGCAGGAGGTGCTGGAGGCCTGCTACAGCGCCGCCAACGAGATCTACGCGGATCTCAGCAAGACCAACCCGCACTTCAACAAGCTGTACGCGAGCCTGTCCGCATTCCGGAATGAATCGCTCGCCTGGATGCAGGTCGCAGAGCTCAGCTACGACAGCTTCATGATGCGGATGCGCACAAGGACGTAATCGCGCAGCGTCGCGAGCGGCGAAACGATGAAAGCCCCGGAGATGTCTCCGGGGCTTTTTTCGTGACCCAAGCAAACAACTTGGGAGGAGGCAAACTTAGTCAGCAACCTTGACCAACCCGAAGCCGCGAAAATCTGCTAGTGTTTGAAATCCGGGCGTTTGGCCCCGGGCGAGGCAACGGTGATGAACTCGGAAGCCTCCGACGACCTACCGGACAAACCGACATCCGATAGCGAGCAACCGGACAAAGCGACGCCCGATAAGGAGCAACCGGGGCAACCGCCATCCGACCGCAATCTAAAGAGTCGCCTGCGGGCACGATTGCAGTTGATCGGCGCGGCGCTTGCCTCGATTGCCGCAGTCGGCGCCATCGCTGGCGGCCTCGTCGGCTACTGGAATCTATGGAAGACGATCCGAACGGACGTTTTTCCCGACAAGCAACAGACCCAGAAGGAGGCTGCGGCGCGACCCGACATCGCCCCCCGTCTGTCGCTCGTCGCCCTGCCATTCGCAAACCTCAACAACGATCCGGAGCAGGACTATTTCGCCGACGCCATTACGACCGACTTGACGACCGATCTCGCGCAAATGCCGGGCGCATTCGTCATCGGACGCGGAACGGCCTTTACATACAAGAACAAGCAGATCGACTTTAAGACGCTCGGCAAGGAACTCGGCATTCGGTGGGCTGTTCAAGGCGCGGTACGGCGCAATGGAGATCAGGTCCGGATCAACGTTTCGCTTACGGATCTTTCGACCGGACGCGACATCTGGTCGGATCGTTTCGATGGCGATCGAACCAATGTCGCCGCGTTGCAGGACCGGATCACGGCGCGGCTCGCCCGCTCGCTCAACATTGAACTGATCCAGGCCGAAAGCCGCCGTAGCGAAGCGGACCGATCACGCAATCCTGACGCCATGGACTTCGGTATGCGCGGCTGGGCAAGGTTCTATGAGGCGCGGTCGAAGACGGAAAATGCTCAGGCAAAGGACTTGTTCGACAGTGCGCTACGGCTCGATCCGGACAACGTTGAGGCCATGGTCGGGAAAGCGCAGTGTTTGGCCGCAGATGTGAACAACGGATGGTCTGCGTCCGTTGTTGAAGACAAAAAGCAAGCGATCGACCTCATCGACAGAGTTCTGTCCAAAAGCTCGCCAAGCGCGAGGGCCCATGCGGTCAAGGGAAACATTCTTGTATTTGGATACCCGGAGGAGGCATTGGCTGAATACGATGCTGCGCTCGAAATTGATCCGAATTATCCAACTGCCCACGGTAGTAGAGCAATCGCATTGATCGTCTCCGGGCGGGCGCGCGAAGCCTCGACCCCGGCCCAGTTGGCTCTCCGCATCAGTCCCAGAGATCCTGTTGCTTTTCTTTGGCGTTTCTGGCTCTGCCATGCACACTTGCACCTGCACGAATATGGAGAAGCCATCGAGGAATGCAGGCGCTCGCTCAATCTGAACAACTTGTACGCGTACGCCTATGTAGATCTGGTCTCGGCTTACGGAGCTACCGGACAATTGGAGCAGGCACGGCAGGCGTTAGCCGAATTGAACAAGGTTCGACCAAACTTCACCGTGCAGGCGTACGGTCAACTTGTTTATGCATTCTCAACTAACCCGCAGTTTCGGCGTGAGATCGACGACATTGTCGATGGGCTGAGGAAGGGAGGCGCGCGGGAGCAATGAATGAGGTGAGAGCTAGAACTTCTTGACGAGGAGATCTAACGGAGGGCAGCGGGAAGACGGCAAGGGCTCGCGGCGTGAACTTACCGGCAGGTCTGCTCACCCGCGCTGACGAGGTGACCGAATAAAACGCAATCTGCTGCGATGCATGAGCCCGAATCTGGCCCATCAGCGAAGTGGCGACCCGGCCCGTTGAGGTCCGCTCAGTGGGACATGGCGGACTTGATTTGCTCGCAGCGCGTTCTTCCGACCGGGCGATTCCAGAGGCCTGCTTTGGAGAGCTCGCTCTCACCACATTCGCCGCGGCGTACTGGATGCCCCGGTCTTCGCGGGGCATGACGGCAGTGGGCTTGGGAGGCATTTTCCAGAACAGCAATCGTAGGGTGGGCAAAGGCGCAATAGCGCCGTGCCCACCATCCTCCTGCGTCAGGCAGAGGTGGTGGGCACGCTTCCGCCTTCGCTCTTCGAGCTACGGCGGACAAGTCGCTTTGCCCACGCTACGGCGCCTGCATTGGAGAGCTCGCTCTCACCACATCGCCGCGACGTACTGGATGCCCCGCCTTCGCGGGGCATGACAGCGGGCGGTCAGTTCTCGTCGTCGCCCAGCGCCGCCACAAGCTTGTCGTAGTACTTGCCGACGAGATCGATGTTGGCCTTGTTCTCGACGGCGGGCGCCGGCGTCTTCAGCGCCTCGTTGAGCTCGTCGATCGCTTCCTTCTTGTCCTTGGCCGGCATCTTCTTGTCGGCCTGGACCTGCGCGA
>NZ_JBFULU010000001.1:0-77500 GCF_054049735.1 Bradyrhizobium sp. P5_C12 | reverse complement strand
GTGAGCGCCGAAATGATCCGGAGATAATGAAGTATCGCGTAGCAATTGCTTGCTGCACGATCCAACTCGGATCGATCTCCTCTTTACGATGTCAGAAATCACGCAACTTGCTGTCTATCCAGACTAGCAAGATGCGAAGTGATGTTTCGCGGACGACGGTACAAGATCTCGGCGATCAAACCATCTGGTGGAGCCAGACGGGATCGAACCGACGACCTCATGCTTGCAAAGCACGCGCTCTCCCAGCTGAGCTATGGCCCCGTAACCAGAAGACGAATGCTCACTCGATGAGTGTGGTGGGCCTGGGAAGACTTGAACTTCCGACCTCACGCTTATCAAGCGCGCGCTCTAACCAACTGAGCTACAAGCCCTAACGCATATCCTCGAAGGACAGGGTCAAGCTTGCGTGCAGCCGGCGACCAGCGCCGAATGCAATCGCACAGCGCAAGCCCCAGCGCGTGTTCGTCCGCGAAGAAAGAGAAACGTAGACGGCGAAATCCCGCCAATGGAGCTCAACGATCTGGCGATCTGTTGGCCCCTGATGTTTCTAAAACGGTTCGATAGAAGCAAGCTTCTGAAGAACCATCCTTAGAAAGGAGGTGATCCAGCCGCAGGTTCCCCTACGGCTACCTTGTTACGACTTCACCCCAGTCGCTGACCCTACCGTGGCCGGCTGCCTCCATTGCTGGTTAGCGCACCGTCTTCAGGTAAAACCAACTCCCATGGTGTGACGGGCGGTGTGTACAAGGCCCGGGAACGTATTCACCGTGGCGTGCTGATCCACGATTACTAGCGATTCCAACTTCATGGGCTCGAGTTGCAGAGCCCAATCCGAACTGAGACGGCTTTTTGAGATTTGCGAAGGGTCGCCCCTTAGCATCCCATTGTCACCGCCATTGTAGCACGTGTGTAGCCCAGCCCGTAAGGGCCATGAGGACTTGACGTCATCCCCACCTTCCTCGCGGCTTATCACCGGCAGTCTCCTTAGAGTGCTCAACTAAATGGTAGCAACTAAGGACGGGGGTTGCGCTCGTTGCGGGACTTAACCCAACATCTCACGACACGAGCTGACGACAGCCATGCAGCACCTGTGTTCCAGGCTCCGAAGAGAAGGTCACATCTCTGCGACCGGTCCTGGACATGTCAAGGGCTGGTAAGGTTCTGCGCGTTGCGTCGAATTAAACCACATGCTCCACCGCTTGTGCGGGCCCCCGTCAATTCCTTTGAGTTTTAATCTTGCGACCGTACTCCCCAGGCGGAATGCTTAAAGCGTTAGCTGCGCCACTAGTGAGTAAACCCACTAACGGCTGGCATTCATCGTTTACGGCGTGGACTACCAGGGTATCTAATCCTGTTTGCTCCCCACGCTTTCGTGCCTCAGCGTCAGTACCGGGCCAGTGAGCCGCCTTCGCCACTGGTGTTCTTGCGAATATCTACGAATTTCACCTCTACACTCGCAGTTCCACTCACCTCTCCCGGACTCAAGATCTTCAGTATCAAAGGCAGTTCTGGAGTTGAGCTCCAGGATTTCACCCCTGACTTAAAAACCCGCCTACGCACCCTTTACGCCCAGTGATTCCGAGCAACGCTAGCCCCCTTCGTATTACCGCGGCTGCTGGCACGAAGTTAGCCGGGGCTTATTCTTGCGGTACCGTCATTATCTTCCCGCACAAAAGAGCTTTACAACCCTAGGGCCTTCATCACTCACGCGGCATGGCTGGATCAGGGTTGCCCCCATTGTCCAATATTCCCCACTGCTGCCTCCCGTAGGAGTTTGGGCCGTGTCTCAGTCCCAATGTGGCTGATCATCCTCTCAGACCAGCTACTGATCGTCGCCTTGGTAGGCCATTACCCTACCAACTAGCTAATCAGACGCGGGCCAATCTTTCGGCGATAAATCTTTCCCCGTAAGGGCTTATCCGGTATTAGCACAAGTTTCCCTGTGTTGTTCCGAACCAAAAGGTATGTTCCCACGCGTTACTCACCCGTCTGCCGCTGACGTATTGCTACGCCCGCTCGACTTGCATGTGTTAAGCCTGCCGCCAGCGTTCGCTCTGAGCCAGGATCAAACTCTCAAGTTGGACTTGAACTTTGAACCGGCTGATCACAACGTTTGACGAGGTCCCACCATTTTTTACGCCGACCGAAGTCGACGAGCTGCCCGCGATTCACATCGCTGGCAACGATGGTGTACCTTTGAAACGTGTACCGCCGAAGTCTTTCGTCCTCTCCCAGAACTCAAAAGCCGAAGCTTTCAAGTATTCCGAGAGGCGCAAGGACTCCGCCGTCCACGTTTCTCTTTCTTCATCTTCACTTGTCAAACAGCCCGGGACCAGGAGGCCCCAACCTTCCAGAGTGGAAGGGTTCCGACACCCTTACCGGCGATGAATGAACCCCAATCGACTTACGTCGACTGTTGTGTTCACTCAACAAGGTGAGGAGCATCAGTGGCGCGTTCGCTCGCCTTGGTCAGTGACCCGGCGGCGCCGCGCTCAGTGGTCGGGTTATAGGCCCCCCCGCTCGGGATTGTCAACGGCCATTGTCAACAAATCGTCGCACGGTGGATCGTTGGAAAAAATCACGTGTTTACAGCCGGTTAGATGGCCCTGGAGGGGGCGAGCCCGGGCCGCGCGCTGAAAAAAACCAAAAAAAGTTTGGGTCCCAGGGGGCTCCGGAGGCGGCTTCCGGCGCCTCTCCAAGGCGGGCCCCGGCGCCGGCCCGTTCAGGAAACTTTTTCCATATTAGGCGCCGTACTAGAGCCACAATCCCGCGGCGTTCTGGTACAGACAAGCTTGAATCGCGGGGATGCCAGTGGGGGCTGCCGGCGATTTTGATGGGGTCAGAGGAAGGCGACCATACGATGAAGCGGCCTTCTTCGGACATTCGAGAGACATCGAGACACCTTCACCTGCCTAGCTGTTCGTAATTTCGGCCGGGCCCTTTATCGGGGCTTTCTGAGCGCGGACGCCTGTGCGGCTTGCGTTTTCCCGCGATCCCCCGTTGAAGAGGGCGACCAGGGCAAAGCGCGAAACGAGGCATTTCGGGTCGTTGATTGGGGGACTTCGGTTGAACCACAGGACGTCACGCGGCGCTTACGGGCGTGAGACCGGGATCATCGATCTCGGCCACGAGCCGCCGCTGTCCGTCGATGGTTCCGAAGCCGCCGTGATCGATCGCCGTCGCGTCTCGGTGCAATGGTTCAGCGGAACAATTCTGACCGGACTCTGCGGCGCGGCCCTGATCGGCGGCGCCGTTTTCGCATCTCTCGACGGCGAGATGACCTTTGCCAAGGTGCCGGAGCGGGTCGAGGGCGCGTTGCGTGGTGCGTTCGGCGCAGCTGATCGCGCCGCCACGCTGCACAAGAGCGACCGCCTGCCGCCGCCCAGCGAATCCACCGCCTCACGCAACATCGTGCGCGTCTCCACTGTCGCCCGCGTCGGCAACCGCGACGTGATGCGGGTGCGCCCCTTCGTCCGGATCGCCGGCAACCTGTCGATGACGACGAGCGATTTGTCGGCGAAGATTCCGCCGTTCAACGCCCAGCGCATGCTCACCGACGTCGGCTCCGACCCCAAGACCGCCGCCGACGATCCCAACAATCCCGAAGCCGTCGAGCCCGACGCCGAGGTCTCCTTCGTCACCAAGGACCTATCGCCGGTGCTGCCGAAGGCCAAGATTTCCGCGGTGGTGGCGCTCGACGACATCCTGATGCGGGTGCGCGATGCCGCCAACTGGCGCGGCAATGGCGGGGTGCGCTACGCCTCGCTCGCCAATGCCGCAGCCGACGTCTCCGGCGCGACCGGCCAGTCCGACATGAAGATGTCCTACGCCAGCGAAGTGTCGGCGCCCGATCCCTATGCCGGCTTCGAGACGCGCGTGGTGCCGGAAAACGTCACGCTGCTGCCCAAGACCAAGGAGCAGATCACCGGCGGCAATCCCAATGGCGAGCGCGTCCACGTCGTCAAGAAGGGCGACAGCGTCGCTAACGTGCTGCGCGATCTCGGCGCCACGCCGGAGGAGATCAAGGCGATCACCGCCACGCTCGGGCCGCGCGGCCGCGACGGCGGGTTGAAGGAAGGCGAGAAGCTCCGCATCCTGATGGCGCCCGCAAGCCCCGGCGCCCGGCTGCAGCCCTACCGCGTCGTCGTCGCCAACGACACCATGGTCGAGGCGATCGCGGCGCTGTCCGATCTCGGCAAATACGTCGCGGTCGACGTCTCCAGCATGAACACCGTCGCCGATGCCGCGGCGAACGCCAACAGCGACGACGATGATGACGACGACGGCACCGGCGTGCGGCTCTACCAGAGCATCTACGAGACCGCGATGCGCAACAAGGTGCCGATGCCGGTCATCGACGACATGATCAAGATCTACTCCTACGACGTCGACTTCCAGCGCAAGGTGCAGCCGGGCGATTCCTTCGACGTGTTCTACGCCGGCGAAGACGAGGGCGTGACGGCGACCGAGAAGAACGACGTGCTGTTCGCCTCGCTCACGGTCGGCGGCGAGACCAAGAAATACTATCGCTTCCAGAGCCCCGACGACGGCGTCGTCGACTACTACGACGAGACCGGCAAGAGCGCGAAGAAGTTCCTGGTCAGGAAGCCCGTCAACAACGCCATCATGCGTTCCGGCTTCGGCGGCCGCCGCCACCCGATCCTCGGCTATGTGAAGATGCACACCGGCGTCGACTGGGCCACCACCTACGGCACGCCGATCTTCGCCTCCGGCAACGGCGTGATCGAGAAGGCCGGCACCGAGGGCGGCTACGGCAAATATATCCGCATCAAGCACAACAACGGCTACGAGACCGCCTACGGCCACATGTCGGCCTTCGCCAAGGGCATGGAAGCCGGCAAGAAGGTCCGCCAGGGCCAGGTGATCGGCTTCGTCGGCTCGACCGGTGCCTCGACCGGCCCCCACGTGCACTACGAAATCCTGGTCAACGGCCGCTTCGTCGATCCGCTGCGCGTGAAACTGCCGCGCGGCCGTTCGCTGGAAGGCCCGATGCTGGCCGGCTTCGAGAAGGAGCGCGACCGGCTCGACGGCATGATGAGCGGCCGCGGCGGCGCCATCGCCCGCATCTCGGATGCGACCGGCGGACCGTTGCAGGTCACCAACCGGTAAGCCGGCAACCGGCCGACATCGACCGGACATCTTCATCGACACGGTTGAATGGGACGCTTTCGGAGCGACGCCGCTTTACGGCGTCACAACGTTAAGTTTCGTTTGCCAAAGCCGCATGACGGGCGAATACTTTCCAAAAATGGGAGGTCACGCCGTGAAGAACAGGCTTGCCTGCACAGCCGTCGTTGCTGCGATTTTCTGCACCACGAGCGCGTCGGCCCAGAAATTACAGGAGACTTGGGAGGTCACGAAACTCGTCCCCGGTTCGGCGTTCCATGGCGTGCATGGGCTCGGGGTCGACAAGGCCGGCCATCTGTTTGCCGGCAGCGTCGCCGGCGCCATGCTCTATGAAGTGGATATCGCCGGCGGTACCGCCAAGGTTGCAATCCCAGCTCCCGTGGGGATGGCCGACGACATCGCATTCGCGCCCGACGGCACCATGGCCTGGACCGGCTTCCTGGCCGGCGATCTCTATTCGCGCAAGGGCGACGGCCCGATCAAGAAGCTCGCCTCGGGCCTTCCCGGCATCAACTCGCTGGCCTACCGCAAGGACGGCAGGCTCTACGCCACGACGGTCTTCCTCGGCGACACGCTCTACGAGATCGACGTCGAGGGCGTCAAACCGCCGCGTCAGATCATGGAGAAGATGGGTGGCCTCAACGGCTTCGAGTTCGGTCCCGACGACAAGCTCTACGGTCCGCTCTGGTTCAAGGGACAGGTCGCCAAGGTCGACGTCGACAAGGCCGAGCTGACCGTCGTCGCCGACGGCTTCGAGATCCCGGCCGCGGTGAATTTCGATTCCAAGGGGAATCTCTGGGTGGTCGACACCGCGCTCGGCCAGCTCGTTCGGGTCGATCCCAAGTCGGGCGCCAAGACCATGGTCGCACAGCTGAAGCCGTCGCTGGACAACCTCGCGATCGACGACAAGGACCGCATCTACGTCTCCAACATGGCCGACAACGGCATCCAGGAAGTCGATCCGGCCACCGGCGAAGCCAAGCAAATCATCATCGGCAAGCTCGCACTGCCCGGCGGCATCGGCGTCACCTGGGAGAATGGCAAGGATACGATCCACGTCGCCGACGTGTTCGCCTATCGCACCGTGGACGGCGCGACCGGCGAGGTCACCGAGAAGGCACGCATGCACGCCGACGGCGTCACCCTCGAATATCCGATGAGTGCGACGGCAAAGGGCAACGACGTGGTCCTGTCGAGCTGGTTCACCGGCACCGTGCAGGTGATCGACGCCAAGACCGGCGCGACGCGCGACATGCTGCATGGCTTCAAGGCGCCGCATGATGCCATCGTGCTCGAGGACGGCACCATCCTGGTGGCCGAGCTCGGCACCAAGTCGCTGGTCCGCGTCAGCGGCGAACACGGCAAGGATCGCACCACGCTGATCGGCGGCCTCGAGGGACCGGTCGGGCTAGTCGGTGGATCGGCTGGCGAGGTCTATGTCACCGAAGCCTTCGCCGGGCTCGTGTCCCGGGTCGACAAGAACGGCGAAAAGACTGTGATCGCCAAGGATCTGAAAACGCCCGAGGGCATCGCGCGGACGAGCGACGGCAAGCTGGTCGTGGCCGAGGTCGGCGCCCAGCGGCTCATCGAGATCGCGCCCGACGGCAAGGTGACCGAGATCGCGGCCAATCTTGCGATCGGCCTGCCAGGCGCGCCTGGTGGCCTGCCGACCAACATTCCGACAGGGGTGGCCATCGGCGGCTCCGGCGTCATCTACTTCACCTCCGACATCGAGAACGCGATCTACAAGGTGGCGAAGAAGTAGCCTCCCACCGAAGCGGCACCCGGTCGATGGAACCGGCACGCGGCTTCCCCGGTTAATGGAGAGGAAGCCGACAGCAGGAGGATCACCCATGAGGCGCCTCTCCCGCAACGACATCGTCAAGACCGTGGACCGGGCCGACGACGTCACCATCGCCCAGATCATTGGAACCGGCGCGACCGTCGACGAACTGGCGGAAGCGCAGGCCTGGCTCGCCAATGACGAGCCGATGATCAACGATCTCCGGCCACTCGCCCACGGCCGCGTCCGCGAGCTCGTGGACATCCTCTCCGAGATCGACGAGGACGGTCCGGGACCTAGCCCTGCGCCGACGGAAAACTAGCTCGCGCGAATCCGCGCGAACAATTCCGACGGCATCATGCCGAACATGTCGCGGAAGGCCGTGCTGAAATGCGCGGAGCTGGAAAAGCCGGCGCCATGCGCCGCCTCGGTCAGCGATTGCCCCTGTGCGACCGCCCGCGCGGCTGCGCCGATCCGGCTCCAGATGCGGTAGCGGCGGAGCGGCACACCCGTGACGTCCTTGAACAGATGCAAAAAGCGCGAGGACGAAAGCCCGGCCTGGCGGCCGAGTTCGGCAAGCGTGTGCGAACCGCTGGGCTCCTCGCGCATCCGCCTCATGGCATCAGCAATTCTTGCATCCGGCTGCGCACTTGATCCGATTCCAAGCCTATCGCGGACTGCCTGCCGCGCGTCCTCGGATGCGAGGCGTCGCTCGGCGATATCGTCAAGCAGCACGGCAACCGCTCGCTCGTCGATCATGTCGAACGCGGCCCTCGATCCGACCTCCTTCATGCGTGAACGAAGCGCCTCGATATCGCGTCCGAAGGGATCGACATAGAGGAAGGCCATCCGTCCGGCATCCACGCGCAGATGGTGCAGGCTGTTGGGCATGATCAGCACGCTGCGCGTCTTGCGATAGGACGGTGAGCGTGCCCTCGGGTGGTCGGCCACGCCGATCGCCCCGTCGAGCGCAACGGCCAGCACGCCAGTGGCATTGCGATGGGGCGTCAACCCGAAGGCCGGACCGAGATAGAGCACCCGCGCGCCCCAATCGAGCATCCGCGCCTGCATTGGCCCGACCTTGGACGGCGTGCCTATAGCCAGTTCCTGAAAGCCCGGTGGCGAGGTCATGCCTTACCATAGCGCACCGGCACAACGCTGCCGATGACCCGGGAGATCATGTCGATGGAGAAAGTTCTGGCGGATGACGCCGCACAAACCGCCGCGATCCGCGCCGTCGTCGCGCGCTATGCGGCCGCCTGGCAGGCCGGTGACCGCGCCGCGATCGCCGCCTGCTACCACGACGAATTCACGCTGCATTATGCCGGGCATAACCCGCTCGCCGGCACCCACCGCGGCAAGCCGGCCGCGCTTGCCGCTCTGGCCGAGGTCGCACGCCGCGCCAACCGGAAACTTCTTGGCATCGACGACGTGATGGCCGGACCGCGGCGCGGCGCCATTCTCGCGCGGGAATCGTTCAGCCGGGACGGTCGCACGGCCGAACTGGAACGGCTGCTGGTCTATGCCGTGCGCGACGGCCTGCTGAGCGAATGCTGGGTCTACGACCGCGATCAGGCGGCGGTGGACGCGTTCTTCGCGGATTGAAAAACGCCCTCCGCGATTTCAGCGCGGAGGGCGTGTATTTCGTCAGTTCAACTTCCGCTTCGACGACGGGGCCTCGAACTGGGCGATCTCCGCGGTCTGCGGCGCCTTGCCGTTGAAGGTCAGCACGTTGCCTTCGGACGAGATCGCGACCGTGTCGCCGTCCTTGACGTCGCCGGCCAGGATCATCTCGGCGAGCGGATCCTGGAGGTTGCGCTGGATCACCCGCTTCAGCGGCCTTGCGCCGTAGGCGGGATCCCAGCCCTTGGCGGCGAGCCAGTCGCGGGCCGCAGCATCGAGCGTCAGCACGATCTTGCGATCGGTCAGGAGCCTCTCGAGCCGCGCGAACTGGATCTCGACGATCCGGCCCATCTCGCTCTTCTGCAAGCGGTGGAACAGGATGATCTCGTCGACGCGGTTCAGGAATTCCGGCCTGAAATGCGCGCGCACCGTTCCCATCACCTGCTCGCGCACGGCCGAGGTGTCCTCGCCCTCCGGCTGGTTCACCAGAAACTCCGAACCGAGGTTCGAGGTCATGATGATCAGCGTGTTGCGGAAATCCACGGTGCGGCCCTGGCCGTCGGTCAGGCGGCCGTCGTCGAGCACCTGCAACAGCACGTTGAACACGTCCGGATGCGCCTTCTCGATCTCGTCGAACAGCACGACCTGATAAGGCCGGCGCCGCACCGCTTCGGTCAGCGCACCGCCCTCGTCATAGCCGACATAGCCGGGAGGCGCGCCGATCAGGCGCGAGACCGAGTGCTTCTCCATGTATTCGGACATGTCGAGGCGGACCATCGCGGTCTCGTCGTTGAACAGGTACTCGGCAAGCGCCTTGGTCAGCTCGGTCTTGCCGACGCCGGTCGGCCCTAAGAACATGAACGAGCCGGTCGGCCGGTTCGGGTCCTGGAGGCCGGCGCGCGAGCGGCGCACGGCGGTCGCGACCGCACGCACGGCCTCGGCCTGGCCAACCACGCGCTGTCCCAGCTGCTCCTCCATCTTGAGCAGCTTCTCTTTCTCGCCCGCGAGCATCTTGTCGACGGGCACGCCGGTCCAGCGCGAGACCACCTGCGCGATGTGGCTGGCGGTGACCGCCTCCTCCATCATCTCGCCGGAGCCTTCACGCGCCTCGATATCCGCAAGCTGCTTCTCGAGCTCCGGGATCCGGCCATAGGCGAGCTCGCCGGCGCGCTGGAATTCGCCGCGCCGCTGCGCATTGGCAAGCTCGACGCGCAAGCCGTCGAGCTCGGCCTTCAGCTTCTGGGCGTTGGAGAGCTTGTTCTTCTCCGCGCTCCAGCGCGCGGTCAGCGCCGCGGACTTTTCCTCGAGCTCGGCCAGCTCCTTCTCGAGCGTTCCAAGACGGGTCTTGGAGCCGAGATCGCTTTCCTTCTTCAGCGCTTCCTGCTCGATCTTGAGCCGGATGATCTCGCGATCGAGCGAATCCAGCTCTTCCGGCTTGGAATCGACCTGCATCTTCAGCCGCGCGGCGGCTTCGTCCATGAGGTCGATCGCCTTGTCGGGCAGGAAACGGTCGGTGATGTAGCGGTTGGACAGCGTCGCGGACGCCACAAGCGCGGAATCGGTGATCCGCACGCCATGGTGCTGCTCGTACTTGTCCTTGAGCCCGCGCAGGATGGAGATCGTATCCTCGACCGAGGGCTCGCTGACGAAGATCGGCTGGAAGCGCCGCGCCAGCGCCGCATCCTTCTCGACGTGCTTGCGATACTCGTCGAGCGTGGTCGCGCCGATGCAGTGCAGCTCGCCGCGGGCCAGCGCCGGCTTCAGCAGGTTGGACGCGTCCATGGCGCCGTCGGCCTTGCCGGCGCCGATCAGCGTGTGCATCTCGTCGATGAACAGGATGAAGCTGCCTGCGGCCGCCGTCACCTCCTGGAGCACGGCCTTCAGCCGCTCCTCGAACTCGCCGCGGTATTTCGCGCCGGCGATCAGCGCGCCGAGGTCGAGCGAGAGCAGCTTCTTGTCCTTGAGGCTCTCCGGCACGTCGCCGTTGACGATGCGCAGCGCCAGGCCCTCGGCGATGGCGGTCTTGCCGACGCCGGGCTCGCCGATCAAGACGGGATTGTTCTTGGTCCGCCGCGAGAGCACTTGAATTGTGCGGCGGATCTCCTCGTCGCGGCCGATGACCGGGTCGAGCTTGCCGTCGCGGGCGGCCTGGGTCAGGTCGCGGGCATATTTCTTCAGCGCGTCATAGGCGTTCTCGGCCGTCGCGCTGTCCGCGGTGCGGCCCTTGCGCAGTGCCTCGATGGCCGCATTGAGATTTTGCGGGGTGACGCCGCCCTTGGCCAGGATCGCACCCGCCTCGCTGTTCTTCTCCAGCGCGAGTCCGAGCAGAAGCCGCTCGACGGTGACGAAGCTGTCGCCGGCCTTCTCGCCGGCCTTCTCAGCCGCGTCGAAGGTGCGGGCGAGCTCGGGCGCCAGATAGATCTGCCCGGCGCCGCCGCCACTGACCTTCGGAACCTTGTTCAGGGCGTCCTCGGTCGCCTTCAGAATTGCACGGGAATTGCCGCCGGCACGGTCGATCAGACCGGCAGCCAGCCCCTCATTGTCGTCCAGCAGGACTTTCAAAAGGTGCAGGGTCGAAAACTGCTGGTGGCCCTCGCGCATCACGAGCGACTGCGCGGACTGGACGAAGCCCCTGGAGCGTTCGGTATACTTCTCGATGTTCATGTCTTTTCTTTCCCTCGGCCTGCCCCTGGAGCCCCTAAGGCACTCCAAACGGCATCTTCATTGGGTTTCCGCTGGCCGCATTGACGTTTCTCAACCGGCAGCGGTCGTTATCAGCCGGCGCTGGCGCCGGCCTGACCCAGATGTGGGAAGCGGGTCCGCGGATCGGAAGAGGCGACTTCACAATTTCGTGCGCTGATGCGCCCGCTTGGCGGGGGCCTATCGAATCCCCTAAGTAGCGGCATGACAACCAGCCAGACCGCCGAAATCACCGGCCTTTACCGCTACCCGATCAAGGGCCTGACGCCGGAGCCGCTGCCCCGCGTTCCCTTGCGGCGAGGGGAGACGCTCCCCGCCGATCGCCGCTACGCGATCGAGAACGGCCCGAGCGGGTTCGACCCCGATGCGCCGGAGTGGAAGCCGAAAATCCAATTTCTGATGCTGGCGCGCAATGAGCGGCTGGCGTCCCTCGACAGCCGGTTCGAGGACGCGACCAACCGCCTGACCATCCGCAAGGACGGCCAGATCGTCGCCACCGGCGACCTGGAGACCGCCGCCGGACGCGCCGCCATCGAGGGCTATTTCACCGAGAATTTTCAGCCCGAACTGAAGGGCGCGCCAAAACTGCTGTCCGGGCGCGACCACAGCTTTTCCGACGTGGCCCGCAAGGTCGTGTCCATCATCAATCTCGACAGCGTCCGCGCCATCGAGACCATGCTCGGCGGGACCCCCGTGCATCCCCTGCGCTTCCGCGCCAATCTTTACGTGAAGGGCTGGCCGGCCTGGTCGGAGCTCGACCTCGTCGGCCAGACGCTCGCGATCGGCCAGGTCCGGCTGAAAGTGGTCAAGCGCATCGTTCGCTGCCCGGCCACCAACGTCAATCCCGAGACCGCCGCACGCGACCTCGAAATCCCGCCCACGCTCTCGCGCAACCTCGGCCATATGGATTGCGGCATCTATGCCGAGGTGATCGCCGATGGCGAGATCGGCGTCGGCGATCAGGTCGCGGTGGAAAAGCCGAGGCTGGTGTGACGGGGCCAGCGCTGCCGTAGGGTGGGCAAGGCGAAGCGTGCCCACCACTTTTGTTAACGTTGCGAGAATGGTGGGCACGGCGCTATTGCGCCTTTGCCCACCCTACGAATTATCGCAATGACGAGCCTCAGTTCGGCATCACATACGCATAGATCCGGCCGCGCGAGACCGGCGCCTCGCGGACGCGGTTGCCGTTGTTGCCGGAAATCATGATCGGATTGCCCTGCGCGTCGACGCCGGTGATGATGCCGACATGGCCGCCCCGGCGGCCGCGCGACATCACCGCGATGGCGCCCACCTGCGGACCGGAGACACGCGTGCCGTAACGCGCGAACGAGTTCGCCATATCCGAGCCGGTGCCATGGTGGCCGGTTTTCTCGAGCACCATGTTCATGAAGCGCGCGCACCACAGGCTGCCGCGCCCGGTCGGGTTGCCACCGAGATAACGGCGCGCCTCGGACACGAGACCGGAGCCGCCACCGAGGCCGCTGCTCATGCTCATGTTGCCGGCATTGCCATTGTCGCCGGCGCTGCTCTTGTTGACAGCGTAGCTCACGTTAGCAGCCCGGCTCACTTTGCCGGCGCGGCGCATGTTTCCGCCGATGCCCATGTCACCGCCGCCCACGTAGCGCATGTCACCCATGCCGCCGCTATTGGCGTTCGGATCGTAGCTGGCCTGCGTGTTCATGAATCCGCCGGCCTGCAACTGCGCCGCGCTGCGCTCGAAGCGCGAGCTGCGGGCCTGGTGCCGGTAATGATGATATCTGCTGGCGTGATGCGCGTAAGCGTGCCGCTCTGCGCTATGATGACGATGAGACCGTGCTGAAGCCGGAGAGGTGAACGCGGCCACCGCCGCGAAGAACAGCGCCAGCGCGACGACACAGCGCGACAGGCGAGACGCAAACAACTCGAACATACTTCATCCTTCGTTACACCCCCACTTCCCGTCGACCCGTGCGGTGGCCGACATCCGTCCGGCCGTTAAGCCGCCCGATGTGGCGAGAAAAAGACGCCACGCCGGGGAATAGCTGCGATGACTTAGCGTTGGTGCTGGTCTGAGGCTGCCGCATTGCGGACAACAACATTAACTGCGATCTTCGAAATCACGGCTTGAAGAGAGGGAAACAGTTAATGCCCCACGCCACGACCAGGGACGACATCCGCATCTATTTCGAAGAGGCGGGCCAGGGAACGCCGATCATTTTTCTGCACGAGTTCGCGGCCGACTACACCAATTGGGAGCCGCAGATGCGCTACTTCTCCCGCGGCCATCGCTGCATCACCTATTCGGCGCGCGGCTATACGCCGTCGGATGTGCCGGCGGGCGAGGTCTACACCTACACACATTTCTACAGCGATGCGCTCGCGGTGCTCGATCATCTCGAGATCGAGCGCGCGCATCTCGTCGGGCTCTCGATGGGCGCCTATTCATCGTTGCAGATCGGGCTGAACGCCCCGCAGCGCGCGCTGTCGATGACGCTGGCCGGCGTCGGCTCCGGCTCGGAGATCGAGACTCTCGACGCCTGGAGCACGCAGTGCCGCGCCAATGCCGAGCAGTTCGAGACGCTCGGCTCCGCCGAAGTGGCAAAAGTCACGCGCGAGGCGCCGAGCCGGATTCCCTTCCTGGTCAAGGACCCGCGCGGCCACGCCGATTTCTACGCCGCGCTGGCGCGGCATGATGCCAAGGGATCGGCCAACACCATGCGCGGCTTCCAGGGCGGCCGTCCCTCGATCTACACCATGACGGATGCGATCAGGAAAGTGCCCACGCCGGCGCTGATCATCTGCGGCGACGAGGACGATCCGTGCGTGGGCGCAAGCCTGTTTTTGAAGAAGCATCTGCCGGCCGCGGGCCTCGCGATGTTCCCGAAGTCCGGCCACGTGCTCAATCTCGAGGAGCCCGCGTTGTTCAACGCGACGGTGGAGCGGTTCGTGACGCTGGTGGAAGCCGGGCGATGGCCGGTGCGCGATCCGCGGTCGGTGGCGGCTAGTTAGCTGTCGTTCCGGGGCTCCCGAAGGGAGAACCCGGAACCTCGAGATTCCGGGTTCGGCACTTCGTGCCGCCCCGGAATGACGCCTACGGCGTCACTTCCCCTGCCCGCGCGTGAGCAAGAACACCCCCTGCTCGCCGAACAGATTCCACACCCACCAGGGCAGCCGCAGCCGGAGCGGACGGCCGTAGAGGTCGAGCGCCTCGGCGCGCTCCATCTTGACGTGGATGGCGTCGCAGAGCTCGACGAAATCCTTGATGGTGCAGAAATGGATGTTGGCGGTGTCGTACCAGCTTGCCGGCAGATTCTCGGTGCGCGGCATGTGGCCGCCGACCAGGAGCTGAAGCCGCATCTTCCAGAAGCCGAAATTCGGGAACGACACGATGGCGCGGCGGCCGATGCGCAAGAGGTTCTCCAGCACGACCTTGGGCTGGCGCGTCGCCTGCAGCGTCTGCGACAGGATCACATAGTCGAAAGCGTCGTCCGGATAGTTGATCAGGTCGGTGTCGGCGTCGCCCTGCACCACCGCGAGCCCCTTGGCGACGCAGCGGTTGACGCCTTCGCGCGACAGCTCGATGCCGCGCCCGTCGATGCCGCGGGTCTCCAGGAGCTGAAGCAGGTCGCCGTCGCCGCAGCCGACGTCGAGCACTTTCGAGCCGGGCTTGACCATCCCGGCGACCAGCAGATGGTCGGCGCGAAACTGGCCGGACTGTCCGGCCGCGACGCCACCCAGCGGCAGCACTTCTTGCACCGACATCGCTAGCCGTCCTTGCCGCTGAGTCCGCGCGCCTTGCCGGCCGATTGCAGGAAGGCGCGGGAGATGTCGAAGAATTCGGGGACGTCGAGCAGGAAGGCGTCGTGGCCGCGATCGGTCTCGATCTCGGCGAACGACACCCGTGCGCTGGACGCATTCAGCGCATGCACCAGCGCGCGCGATTCCGAGGTCGGAAACAGCCAGTCGCTGGTGAAGGAGACCACGCAGAAGCGGGTCTGGATGCCGGCGAACGCCTTTGCCAGCACGCCGCCATGGTCGCCGGCGATGTCGAAGTAATCCATCGCGCGGGTCAGATAGAGATAGGAGTTGGCATCGAAGCGCTCGACGAAGGACGAGCCCTGGTAGCGCAGATAGCTCTCGACCTGGAAATCGGCGTCGAACGAGAAGGTCGGCAGCTCGCGGTCCTGCATGCGCCGGCCGAACTTGCGGTGCAGCGCCGCGTCCGAGAGATAGGTGATGTGCGCCGCCATCCGCGCCACCGCGAGGCCGCGATGCGGATGGATGCCGTGATCGGCGTAGCCGCCATTGTGCCAGTCGGGATCGGCCATCACGGCCTGACGGCCGAGCTCGTGGAAGGCGATATTCTGCGCCGAGTGTCGCGTCGAGCAGGCGATCGCCAGCGCGGAGTACACGCGCTCAGGATAGGCCGCAGTCCATTGCAGCACCTGCATGCCGCCCATCGAACCGCCGACCACCGCGAACAGGGTGTCGATGCCGAGCCGGTCGATCAACATCGCCTGCGCGCGCACCATGTCGGGGATGGTGATGACCGGGAAATCCAGCCCCCACGCCTTGCCGGTCGCGGGATTGATCGAGGCCGGCCCGGTCGAGCCCATGCAGCCGCCGATGACGTTGGCGCAGATGATGAAGTACTGGCTCGGATCGAGCGGGCGGCCCGTACCGACCAATGTTTCCCACCAGCCGGGCTTGCCGGTGACGGGGTGGACATTGGCGACGTGCTGATCGCCGGTCAGCGCATGGCAGATCAGGATCGCATTGGACCGCGCGGCGTTGAGCTCGCCATAGGTCTGGTAGGCGATCTGGAACGGAGAGAGGTCGATGCCGCAATCGAGCCGCAGCGGCTGATCGGCGCCGAAATGCGCGACCGGCGAGCTCGGATAATCCACCTCATGCGACCGGTCGTCGGCACTGATCGCGGGACTGGGAATCGCTTTGACGCCAACCATCTCTGACCATCGTCCTCGTTTGCGATCGGACTTCAGATCGCCACTGACATCAGGCCATGAAAAACCCGGCCTGAACGATAGGTTCGGCCGGGATCGAAAGCGTCCCCGGCCTGTTTAGCGAGTTTTTTAACGTGGCTGCAAGCCGGCCGGCTCAAATGACCACGGAACAGGCAAATCCTACCGGCTTGGGCTGTTTTCGTCAAGCCGCGGTCCGGATTGGCCAAATTCGTCTCCGCGGCGTCAGCCGGACAGGCCCCAATTTCTCTTTGCATTTCTCTTTGCTTTCGCCGTCCATCCTGCCTAATCAGAACCTCGATCGCAGCGGATGCGGCCTTGGTGATCCTCTTGCTGATCCCCTTGCCGATCCGCCCCGAAACGCCGCTCAACAGCTCTGTCAGATATGTCCCAACGTCCGCCCGCGCCACCATCGTTGCAGGAATTGCGCAAGGAGATCGATGCGATCGACGAGGGGATGCATCGCCTCCTGATGCAGCGCGGCGACATCATCGACCGTCTGATCCAGGTGAAGCAGACCCAGGAGGTCGGCTCCGCGTTCCGCCCGGCACGCGAGGCCGCCATGATGCGCGACCTCGTCCAGCGCCATCGCGGCATCCTGCCGCTCGACACGGTGGAGAGCATCTGGCGCGTCATCATCTCGACGTTCACCTACGTCCAGGCGCCGTTTTCCGTGCATGCCGACATCGCGGTGAGCGAGCCCGCGATGCGCGATTCCGCGCGCTTCCATTTCGGCTTCACCGTGCCTTACGTCGCGCATTTCAGCGCGCAGGCCGCGGTCGAGGCGGTGGCGAAATCCAAGGGCGACCTGGCGCTGGTCTCGGCGACCTCGAGCCGCACGCCGTGGTGGCTGTCGCTGGAAGCGGCCGGCATGCCGAAGATCATCGCCCGGCTGCCCTTCGTCGAGCGCGCCGACCATCCGGCCGCGCTCCCCGTATTCGTGGTCTCGCGGGTCGCCGACAGCGCCATGGTGACGGAGGTCGAGACCTTCAGCGTCCGCGTCTCCGGGTGGAACGCCGACGTTGCGCGGGCGCTGTCGCCGCTCGCCGAGATCGTGGCGGTGCCCGATACCGCCTTCGACGGCGCGGCGCTGCTGATCTCGGTCACGAGCGCGACCAGTATCGACAAAATCAAGGCTGCCCTGATCGAAGCGGGGGCCTCGGTGCGCTCCACGGCCCTCGTCGGCAGCCACGCAACGCGCTATACGGTGCCCCCGACCGGGTCGAAATCGTAAGTCACGCGCCCTGCCAATCCGGAGTTGAAGATGTCCCGCCCCGTGCCGAATCCCGGCATTCTCGATATTGCGCCCTACACGCCCGGCAAGAGCCCGGTCGCTGAGCCGGGCCGCAAGGTGTTCAAGCTCTCGGCCAACGAGACGCCGTTCGGACCCTCGCCCAAGGCGATCGAGGCCTTCAAGCACGTGGCCGATCATCTGGAAGATTACCCGGAAGGCACCTCGCGCGTGCTGCGCGAAGCGATCGGCCGCACCTTCGGGCTCGACCCCAACCGCATCATCTGCGGCGCCGGCTCGGACGAGATCCTCAACCTGCTCGCCCACACCTATCTGAGCCAGGGCGACGAGGCGATCTCCACCACGCACGGCTTCCTAGTCTATCCGATCGCGACCATGGCGGTCGGCGCCAAGAACGTGGTCGCGCAGGAGAAGAACCTGACCTGCGACGTCGACGCCATCCTCAAGGCGGTGACGCCGAAGACAAAGCTGGTCTGGCTCGCCAACCCCAACAATCCGACCGGCACCTATGTGCCGTTCGACGAGGTCAAGCGCCTGCGCGCCGGCCTGCCGTCGCACGTCCTCTTGGTGCTGGATGCCGCCTATTCCGACTATGTGTCCCGCAACGACTATGAAATGGGGATCGAGCTGGTCGCCACCACCGAGAACACCGTGGTGACGCACACCTTCTCCAAGATCCACGGCTTAGCTGCGCTGCGCGTCGGCTGGATGTTCGGCCCCGAGCACGTCATCGACGCGGTCAACCGCATCCGCGGTCCGTTCAACGTGTCGACGCCGGCGATGTATGCCGCGGTCGCCGCGATCGAGGACACCGCGCACCAGGCGATGTCGAAGCAGTTCACCGAGACCTGGCGCAACTGGCTGACCGAGGAGGTCACCAAGCTCGGTCTCAAGGTGACGCCGGGCGTCGCCAATTTCATCCTGATCCACTTCCCGACCGACAAGGGCAAGACCTCGGACGACGCCGACGCGTACCTCACCAAGCGTGGCCTCGTGCTGCGCGGGCTGAAGAACTACGGCCTGCCGCATGCGCTGCGCATGACCATCGGCACCGAGGAGGCCAACCGCCTCGTCGTCGAGGCCTTGCGCGACTTCGTGGCCGGCAAATGAGCGCCAACCCGCACTTCCAGCGCGTCGCGCTGATCGGCTTCGGCCTGATCGGCGGCTCGATCGCGCGCGCTGCCAAGCTCCAGGGCCTGGCTTCCGAGATCGTCACCACCGCGCGCTCGGAGAAGACGCGCGCGCGGGTGCTCGAGCTCGGCATCGTCGACCAGGTCGTGGCGACCAATGCGGAGGCCGTCAAGGATGCCGATCTCGTCATCCTCTGCATTCCCGTCGGCGCCTGCGGGCCGGTGGCGCAGGAGATCGCCGATCACCTGAAGCCCGGCGCGATCATCTCCGACGTCGGCTCGGTCAAGGGCGCCATCGTCAGGGACATGGCGCCGCATCTGCCGCAGACCGTTCATTTCGTGCCGGCGCATCCCGTGGCAGGCACCGAGCATTCGGGACCTGACTCAGGCTTCGCCGAGCTCTTCATCAATCGCTGGTGCATTTTGACGCCGCCGGAAGGCGTCGATGCGGCTGCGACCGATCGCCTGCGCGCGTTCTGGGCGGCGATGGGCGCCAAGGTCGAGATCATGACGCCGGATCATCATGATCTCGTGCTCGCGATCACCAGCCATCTGCCGCATCTGATCGCCTACACCATCGTCGGCACCGCCGACGAGCTGGCGCAGGTGACGGAATCCGAGGTCATCAAGTTCTCCGCCGGCGGCTTCCGCGATTTCACCCGCATCGCGGCGTCCGATCCGACGATGTGGCGCGACGTCTTCCTCGCCAACAAGGAGGCCGTGCTGGAGATGCTCGGCACCTTCACCGAGGATCTGGCAAAACTCACCCGCGCCATTCGGCGCGGCGACGGCGAGGCGCTGTTCGATCACTTCACCCGCACCCGCGCCATCCGCCGCGGCATCGTCGAGATCGGCCAGGATTCGGCGGCGCCGGATTTCGGCCGGCCGCACGCGCAGCTCGGAAAGAAGCCGTAACGGTCGAGTAGCCCGGATGAAGCGCAAGCGTAATCCGGGACCCCTGTCGCTCGGGGCAAGATTCCCGGATTGCGCCTCGCTCCATCCGGGCTACGAGTCCGCGGTTGCTTCGTGACTAGAACGGATAGTAGCGGATCTGCGTCATGACGATGTTGTCGTCCGTCTTCGGCGCACCGCCGACGCCGTCGAAGGCGAGCCGTTGCGTGTAGGAATACTGCACGCCGGCTTTGAGGGTGCCATACCTGCCCTGGTAGATGGTGTCGTAAAGCCCGGCGGTGATCTGCCGAACCTCCTTGGTGTTGCCGTTGCAGGTCGCGGCCGGCGAGTTCTCAGTGAAGCAGCCGGTGTTGTTGTAGAGCGGATTGCCGTAGCCGAACGGGACTGTTCCGACATTCGCGAACGCTGCCTTGGCCTTTTCCAGGCCCGCATAGGAGTAGACATCGAGGCTCGGTGTCGCGTGCCAGACCAGGCCGACCGTGGCCGCCGTGATCGTCAACGGCAGGATGGTGCCGTCCTGCGCGACCGCCGCGTCGGGGAACGGCGTCTGCGTGAAGCGGCCGAGCACGCCGTGCGAGCCGTAGAGCTGGAGATCGAGGGTCTTGGGAATCAGCTCGGCGAAGATGTGGCCACCGAAACTTCCGGTGTCATAAGTGTGATTGGCGTTGTTGAAGCGGTCGAACAGCTGGCGGTAGAGCGCCCAGGCTTCGACATGCAGCCTGTAGGGCCCTAGCCGCGGGTCCCACGCCGCCTTCACTGTGACGTCGGGCACCTGGTTCAGGCTGACATTGTTGAGGTTGTTGAAGAAGCTGCCGCCCGGTCCGGTCAGATTGACCTGAAGGTTCGGATTGAGCACACCCTGTGGTCCGGCCGCTGGCGTGCCGACGGCCGGAACATTGCCGCCGAAGAACGCAGTCTGCGCATTCTCGACCGACGCGGCCAGCTTGAACTCCGGCCCGATGTCCTGCCAGACGCGCAGACCGGGTTGCCGCGCGGAGATAAATCCCGGAACAGATTCGAAATCGATCACGCCGGGCGCATCGACGCCGCGAGAATCGATGCCCGACTTGCCTGGCGAGTTCAACGACCATGATTGCCCCGCGAGGACGTGAAGTCCGAGATCGCTGCGATAAACCTCCAGGCTGAGCTGCCGCATGCGCGGATTGAACGAGTTGGTCGCAACCGAGCTCGCCGTCTGCGCCGCGCCTTCGAAGTCGATTTCGCCATAACCGGCGAGATGCGTGTCGGCATCGGCGTTGCCCTCGGCCAGCACCGAGAACCTGCTCTGGCGCGCGGAGAAACGCGTTTCCGGAATGTTGAAGTTGCGGCTCTGCTGGTAAGGGATGAAGTTGTAGACCGAGCCGGTGTCCGAGGCGAGATTGCGCGACCGGTAGATGCCGGTGAGATCGACCCAGCCGCCGAAGGTGAGCGTAATTCCCTTGTAGCATATCTTGCCGTCAGCGCATGGATCGACGGGCAGCGCCTTGTAGGTTGCCGGCATCGGAGCGGCTTTCGCCTGCGCTTCAACCTGCCGCGTCTTGCGCGCCTCCGAATCCACGCGCTGCTGGAGCTCCTTCAGTTTGGCCTTCAGCGACTGGATTTCGATTGCGACATTGTCTTCGGCAAGGGCCCCTCCCGAAGAAACAGCGAGAATCCCCAGTATCAGTCCGTAGTTGATGATCCGCACTTGAATCTCCCTCCTCTTGGGAAGCAGGTCCAATCCGTCGCGCCGTCCCCGGCGCAGGTATGCTTCCCTGGTGTGGAGTGATTTGAATGCGGCTGCGGTTATTCGCGGCGGGGTGCATCTTCTGCATCACGTTTTCCTGACGATCAGGTTCGGAATATTTTCTCTGCTCCACCGATCCGCCCGCGCGATCGCCGCGCATGTGATTGGCAGCGCGTGCTGGGCCCGATCGGGGCATGACCGGGCCCAACTCCGCACGCACAACGTCTCGGATCGATCGGTGTTCTATTTGCCCTTGGTCGCGCGCATCACCGTCGGTCGCGGTGACTTCGCTGACGGCACCAACGCCATCGTATCCCGCGTTGCGGGGCTCGCGCTGTTGCGATCGCCGTTCGGATACATCGCGGCGTACGCGGCCGGCTCTTGCGACTGCCACTGCCACTGCGCGAGTGCCGGCGTTGCAAGCGCGGTCGAGACGGCGATGGCGGCAATGAACAGCGTGGACTTCGTCATGATATTCTCTCCTGCCTGAGCAGGCCGCCTCATCGTGCGGCCGACATGGAGAGAGAGCGGGCTTTGCGGCTTCGCATTCCCGGCTCGCGATCACGATCCGGCGAAGGGTCCGTGAGACGAGTTCGTAGATTCGTAGCCCGGATGAAGCGAAGCGCAATCCGAGACAGCGTCAGCCGAGATCAAGAACCCCGGATTTCGCTGCGCTTCATCCGGGCTACGGGAGCTACAACGCCTAATACAGCGGCGGGATCTGGCCGACCTTGACCGGGCCGAGCAGCACGGCGCCGTCGACGAACTTCAGCGGGAAGCTGCGCGCCTTCCGGCCCTCGAGCGTGCTCTCGGTGCCGATCGAATTGATGCCGGCGGCAACGCCGGCATTGGCGTTCTGCTTGATGACCTTGCCGAGGCCGGGAACGGCGCGATCGAGTGCCCCGAACAGATTGTTCAGGTCCTGCGTCTTCATGCCGGGCGCGACGCGATCGAGCGTCGCCTGCGGCACGCCCTCTTCCAGCATCTTCTCGATGCCGAGCGCCGGAATGACCCGCTCGAGGCCCGTCATCGTCATCTGCAATTCGCCGTCGAGACGGCCATTGGCCGAGAGGGCGAGCGTGCCGGCCGCGACCGCGATCATCTCACCCTGCTGGATCCGGGACTGCACGATTTCGATATGACCGCCGGCGGCCTGGATCTCGCGGAAGCGCTGCGGCCAGGGTTTCGGCGTGAGGTCGGACAGGCCGGTGATCTTGGCGCGCGTGTCGGCCTCGAACGGCTCGGCGAGCAAGGGATGAACGCCCTGGATGCTGCCCTGCGCGACATGAAGCACGGTCTCGATGACCGGATGGGCGGGCGGCGAACCATCGGCGAGGCGTCCATGCAGCTCGATCTGCTTGGCGCGCGCGAGCGGCACCGGCACGCTGCCGTCGAGCCGGTTGATGGTGGGATCGTCGAACACGATGGAGGCGCGCTCCGGCACGGCCGGCAAGCCGACCACGCTGCTGCGCCCCTTGCTCCAGTTCACCACGAACGAATTTTGCGTGATGCCGTCGGTCAGCGTCGCCGGCGCCGAGAATTCGGCGATGACGAGCCTGGGGTCGTAGACCTGGGCGACGACCAAGATGTTGTCGAGCTTGGCCGTGAACGGCGTCTTGCTCGCATTCTGCGACACCAGGGCGACGCTGGCGCCGGAGCACTGCACCTCGAAGCGGAACGGAAAGCCGGCGATCGAGCGCTTGGCGCAATCATAGATGCGGCCGGATTTGGCCTCCTGCGCCCGCCAGGCGTCGGCGGCGACCTCGGCCTGCGAGGCGGCATAGAACCAGAAGCCGCTCCAGGCTGCGGCAAGGATCAGGAGGAGGACGGGTGCGATGAATAGGCCCCAGCGGGGGCGCCGGCCTGCGGCGGCGGTCATATCGGACATGCGGCGACCCTTTGACCCCAGATTTTGTCAAATGTAAGCGAGGTCGGCCTGCGACGAAAGGCGGAGAATTCGCTTCGCTTGAGGGCGCGGTTCTGCTAGCCGTGCCCGAAATGTCGGAAATCACCCTCCCCTCCGTCACATCAGCCAAAGGCGACCTCTGGGTGTTCGGCTACGGCTCCCTGATGTGGCGGCCGGGCTTCGAATTCGAGGAACGCGTCCCGGCGCGGCTGGTCGGCGAGCATCGCGCGCTCTGCGTCTATTCCTTCGTGCATCGCGGCACGCCGGAAAAGCCGGGCCTGGTGCTGGGGCTCGACCGCGGCGGCGCCTGCCGCGGCATCGCCTTCCGCGTCGCGGAGAAGAATCGCGCCGACGTGGTCGATTACCTGAGGGCGCGCGAGCAGGTGACGTCGGTCTATCGCGAGGTGATGCGCTCGGTGTGGCTCGAGAACGACGCCCGGCAGCGCGTCTCCGCGCTCGCCTATGTCGTCGACCGCGGCCATGTGCAATATGCCGGGCGGCTGTCGCTCACCGAGCAGCACCGCCACGTGCTCCAGGGCCACGGCCAGTCCGGCGCCAACCGCGATTACGTGACGGCGACGGTGAAGGCGATCGAGGCCGAAGGTTTTCGCGACGCGCAGCTGCATCAACTCGCGACCATGCTGCACGGCGAAGCGCATTCCCTGCACGCCCCGGCTCCGGTCGAGGATCGCGAGAACCGCTAGCCGCGCTCGTAGCTCGGCGCAGCACCGATCAAGCGTTCCTGTTCGGCCCGCCCTGCCTCGACGATACGACCAGTCGCGCCTTCGATCGTGTCGCGCACACGCGTAATGAATTCGTCCTTCGGCAGGCCGGGCGGCAGCGGATCGAGGAATTCCACCATCAGCGTTCCCGGGTAACGCATGAAATTGCGGCGCGGCCAGAACAGACCGGAATTGAGCGCCACCGGCAGACATTGTACGCCGCATGCGGAATAGATCTGGGCAAATCCGGTCTTGTAGTCCGGCGCTGCGCCCGGCGCGCGGCGCGTGCCTTCGGGGAAGATCACGAGCTGGCAACCGCCGCGCACGGCACTGCGGGCCCGGCGCGTCATATCCAGCAGCGCCTTGACGCCGGCGCTCCGGTCGATCGAGATCATGCCGGTCTTGATCAGGAACTGGCCGAATACCGGAATGTATATAAGCTGGCGCTTGAGGATGAAGATCGGACGATTGAAATAGGGCAGCAGCGCGAACGTCTCCCAGAACGACTGGTGCTTGGAGACAATGACCAGCGGTCCCTCCGGGATCTTCTCGACGCCCCGGAATTCGACCTTGATGTTGCAGATCACGCGCATCAGGTACAGCGCCGCRCCGGCCCACCATCCGGCGACCGTCAGCATCGCCCGCGGCGGCATCAGGAAGGTCGGGAGTGCAATGATGGCGCAAACCACCAGGACGGCATAGAACAGGACGTTGAAGAGGAGCGAACGCAGGAAAATCGAGAACATCCGGACAATCCGATCAAGGGTCTGTCAGTTCGCCTGCGCGGTGGCAGGCCGTTTCGGCTGGGAGCCTTGAGGCTGCTCCGATACTTCGGGAGAAAGGTCAATCCCGAAATCCTCCAGCCGCACCCTGAGCTCGGCGGCGATATATTTGACATATTCCGACAGCAGCAGCCGCAGCGTCGAAGCCGAGGTCCACCACGGCTCCTCGCGCCATTTTTCGCCGACCACCGCGAACGGGATCAGCGTCGTCTCCGGCATCGCATGCGAGAATTCCGCGAGCGCGCGCGGCATGTGATAGTTGGAGGTGACAACGATCAGCGATTTGAAGCCGCGCCCCTCGGCCCAGCGCCGCGCTTCCGCCGCGTTGCCGCGGGTCGAGACCGCGGTGCGGTCGAGATCGACGCAGCAATGCATGAAGGACTGGTTCTCCGGCAGCGTCCGGGAAATGTCGCTCGCCGTGGAGGTCGGGTGCACGCCCGAGATCAGGAGCCGCTTGCCGTAGCCGGCAGCCAGCAACTCCATCGCGTCGGAGACCCGCGAGGAGCCGCCGGTCAAGACCACGATGCCGTCCGCCTTGCGGTCCGGTGCGACCTCGGCGCCGCGCAATTGCGACAGGAACACGATGAAGCCGGCCGCCGCGCCGACGAAGGCGAATGCGATCGCCGACACCACCACCGCGCGCAGCCAGCCGCGCGGCAGGTTCGGCGATGGATCGTCGGTCGGCGCGGTCATGCGATGTCGGTGATCCCTTCCCCGATGATTTTAGGACGTTTTGAGGCGAAGTGGAGTCCGGTTTATCGGGCTCTTCGAACGCAATGGACCATTACTCTATCCGCGTCGGCGCGGCGCTCCCTCGCCCCGCTTGCAGGGAGAGGGTTGGGGTGAGGGGGGCTCTCCGCAGGGACGGAAGCTGTTGGACTCGCGGAGAGTCCCCCTCACCCGGAATCCGCGCTTCCAGCGCGTATTCCGGCCTCTCCCCGCAAGCGGGGAGAGGCGAAGAAACCGCAAGCACACATATTCTCAATCGACCTCATTCAACGTCGCGAACAGCGTCTGGCGCGAGGCTACGGCCGTGACGGCGCCGATCAGCACTGCCTGCACCGCAAGCACGACATAGCCGGACGGCCGCAGCGAGAAGGTGCCCAGCAGCGCCGCGAACTGGTCGCCGACCGGGGTGCCGGAGAACCAGCCGGCGATCGACTCGGAGAAGCCGAACACCAGCATGGCGACGCCGCCGCCGATCACGCCGCCTTCCAGGCCCAGCCTGAGGAAATGCCGCAGGAAGCGGTTGGCGATGTAACGGTCGCCGGCGCCGACGAAATGCAGGACTTCGACGATCGGGCGGTTCGCCGCCATCGCGCCGCGGGTCGCGAACGACACCGAGATGATGGTCGCAACGATGACGAGCGCGAGGATGCCGAGGCCGGCGAGCACGGTCGCGTTGGTCATCGAGCGCATGCGCTCGATCCAGGCGCGGTGATCGTCCACGCTCGCACTCGGGGCCACCTGGGTCACGCGGTTGCGCAGGGCGGCGAGATCGAGCGGCGTGCCGGGCTGGACCCGCGCGATGATCATGCGCGGCACCGGCAGATCGTCCATCGACAGGCCGGTGCCGAGCCATGGCTCGAGCAGCTTGCCGCTCTCGTCCTTGGTGAAGGGTTTGACCTCGACGATGCCCGCTTGCGCGCGCATCGCCTCCGTCACCGCCACGGTGTCACGCTCGAGGTCGCGTCCGGCCTGCGGGCGCACCTGGATGGTGATCTCGCTTGCGACATCGGACTGCCATTCCGCGGCGGAGGCGCTGACCAGCAGCACCGTGCCCGTGGTCATCGAGGCGAGGAACGTCATGATGGCGACGACCGCGACCAGCGCGCGCCCGTGGATCGAGGCGCGCGGCACGATCGGCGACATGTTGCGCGCCCTGGCCGGAAGCTGCGGACGCTCCTGTCCGAGATCGACCAGCACGCCGCGTTCGTCGGGCTTACTCATAGACGTGCAGCCGTCCCTGATGCAGCACGAAGCGGCGCGCCTCGTACTGGTCCATCAGCGCGATGTCGTGGGTGGCGATGATGACGGCGGTGCCGGACTTGTTGAGCTCGATGAAGAGCCGCAGCAGCCTTCGCCCGAGCGTCGGATCGACGCTGCCGGTCGGCTCGTCCGCAAGCAGCAGCTGCGGTCGCGAGATCACCGCGCGCGCGATCGCGGCGCGCTGCTTCTCGCCGCCTGAAAGAATTGGCGGCAGCGCATCCATGCGCTCGCCGAGCCCGACCCATTTCAGGAGATCGATGACCTCCTTGCGGTAGCTCGACTCGCTGCGGCCCATGACGCGGAACGGCAGCGCGACGTTCTCATACGTCGTCATGTGGTCGAGCAGGCGGAAATCCTGGAGCACGATGCCGATACGCTTGCGCAAATCGGCGATCTCGTCCTTGCCGAGCAGCGAGACGTCGTGGCCGAACAGGTTGACCAGGCCCCGCGTCGGCCGGTGCGACAGGAACAGCAGGCGCAGCAACGACGTCTTGCCGGCGCCGGACGGGCCGGTGAGAAACTGGAAGGAATGCGGCGGGATCTGGAAACTGAGATCGCGCAGAATCTCCGGCCCCAGACCGTAACGCAATCCGACATTTTCGAACCGAACCAAGCTCAGCTCCGTTCGAGAGGGGGCGGACCGCCGGCCGCGGCGCTCCGCCATAGGCGATCAACGGGTTTTGCGGCCGTTATGGTTTCCGGTTCGTTAACGGTCGCCATGTAGCATCCTTGGATGCGTCTTGGCGCCCGGTTTCGCACCACCGGGTCATCGCCGAGATACGTCCAAGATTCGCGTCAAGAGTAGCTTCAAGATTCGTCCATGCATCAAGGCTCGTCCATGCATATCGTCTGCCCCTATTGTACGACATCCTACGCCATCAAGCTCGCGAGCCTCGGGGCGAACGGGCGCACGGTCCGCTGCTCCCGTTGCAAGGAGACCTGGATGGCGTATCCCGAGGATGCCGTCGAGGAGGCGTCGGTCCCGGCCATGGCCGCGGCCAGCCGGGCCGACGACCAATCCGACCTCGCCGAGCAGTGGAACTCCTACGCCGAGGACGACGGTGCCGCCGAGACCCCGGTGGTCGACAGCCCCTCGATCGCCAGCGACTGGCCGACCGAGGACGCCGGGGAAACCGCGGACGATTGGGCGGCGGCGGCCCGGGCCGCCGAGGACGACGACGGCGCCGGCGCGCAGCACCAGTCGTGGTTCCGCAGCCTGTTCCGTCGCCGCGGCGCGCGGGTCAGCCGCATGGCTCCCACCACGGCGCCGCGAAAATCCCATGTCGGCCTGCCGACCGCCTGCGCCGCGATGGGCGCGCTGGTGCTGGCCTTGGTCGTCTGGCGCGGCGACATGGTGCGGCTGCTGCCGCAAACGGCGGCGTTTTACAAAATGGTCGGGCTTGACGTGAACCTGCGCGGGCTGGCCTTCAAGGACGTGAAGCTCTCGAGCGAGACCGTGGACGGTAAGCAGGTGCTCGTGATCGAGGGCGTGATCGTCGGCGAAGGCAAGAAGGCGCTCGACATCCCGCGCTTGCGCTTTGCGGTGCGCGACGCGCAAGGCGCCGAAATCTACGCCTGGAATACGGTGCTGGAGCAGACCGTGCTGCGGCCCGGCGAACGCGCCTTCTTCAGGTCGCGCCTGGCCTCGCCGCCACCGGAGGGCCGCAATATCGACGTTCGCTTCTTCAACCGGCGCGACATTGCCGGCGGCAGCGTATAGTCGGCCAGGCTATTATTTGAGCATGATCCTTCGGAAGACCGCTACGCAGTTTTCCGGATCATGCTCGAGGTCCCGCGCGTGAGGTTGGTCCGATGCCCAGAGTGTTGATCGCCGACGACGAGGAATCCATGCGCACGCTGGTCGCGCGCGCCATCGCCATGGACGGTCATGAGACCGTCACGGCGCAGGACGGCGCCGAGGCGCTCGAGATCCTGACCCGCGAGGACGGCGCGTTCGACCTGCTGCTCACCGATATCCAGATGCCGGTGATGGACGGCATCGCGCTCGCGCTCGCTGCGGCCCGCGACTTCCCCGACCTGACCATTTTGCTGATGACCGGATTTGCCGACCAGCGCGAGCGCGCCTCGAACCTCAATGCGCTGGTGCACGACGTCGTGACCAAGCCGTTCTCGATCGCCGACATCCGCACCGCGGTGGCGGATGCGCTGGCGGCGAAGAAGGGATAGCGGGCGCTCTTGTAGCCCCCATGAGTGCAGCGACATGCGGGACCGCTGTCCCGGATATCGCTTCGCTCATCCGGCTACAGCACTGCCGCTGTGACGCGATGATCGCCCCGCACACCCGGTGTCGTCCCGGCGAAGGCCGGGACCCATACCGCGAGGTCTGTCTGTAAAGAACGATAGCAGTACCGGACCCCAATCTTCGCCAAACTGCTCCCTGGGGTTGTGGGTCCCGGCCTTCGCCGGGACGACGTTGGGGAGATGGCCGGGCTACAAGAAACTCAAAAATCCTTCAGCAGCCGCTCGATATAGTCGAGCTCGATCTGCGGGCGCGAGGTGTCGCCGAGGCGGCGGCGGAGCTCTTCGAGGATGCGGCGGACGCGCTGGGCGTCGATCTCGCCGGGAATCTTGACCGTGTAGTCGTCGCTGAACTCGCGGCCGTGAAGCGGGCGGCCGAGCGGATCGGTCTGATTGCCGCCGCTCTGCTGGCGACCAGCGCGATTGCCGGGACCGTCGCCCTGGCCGTCGCCGTCACCCTGCTGCATCGCCTCGGCCATCTTCTGCGCGCCCTTGCGCAGCGCGTCGAGCGCCTTGCCTTGCGAATCCACGGCGCCGTCGGCATTGCCTTCGCCGAGCTTGGAGCCGGCGTCGCCCATGGCGCCATCGGCCGTATCCAGGCCGCCGTCGTCATCGCCCTGGTCACCGTCCTGATCGCCATTCTGGCCGGGCTGTCCCGGATCGCCTTGCTGGCCCTGCTGCCCTTTCTGACCCTTCTGTCCCTTTTGCCCGAGGCCGCGCTTGGCGAGCTCGTCCTGCAACTTCTTCAGGCGGTCACGCAGCGCCTGCTGGTCCTGCTGCAGGTCCGACATCGACTGGTCGCCCTGCTGCTTGCCGCGCGAGCGGTCACGCCGGGAGTCCTGGCCCTGCTTGTAGGTCTTGTCGCGCAATTGCTGCTGCTTGCGGATCATGTCGGTCAGCTCGTTGAGCGCCTGCTCCATCTCGCTGTCGCCGGATTGCCCGGGCTGCGCCATCTGGAGATTTTCCATGATCTGCGCCAGCTGCTCCAGCATGCGCTGGGCCGCCTCGCGATTGCCTTCGCGCGCCAGCTTCTCGATCTGCTTCACCATCTCGTCCAGATCGCGCTGGGTGATGAAGGAACGATCGCGATTGGAGGATTGGCTTCTTTCCGTCGCCCGCTTGTATTCCTCGAGCTTCTGAATGGCATCGGACTGATTGTTCAGGCTGCGCCCGGACTCCTTCTGCCTGAGGTTGTCGCCGGCGTCCTGCATCGCCTTTTCCGCACCGTCGAGCAGCGCGTCAGGATCCTGATCCTGCGGGGCAGCGACGGCAGGAAGGCCCCCCAACAGGAGGGCGAGGCAGGCGATCGACATCGCCCTCAAGACTGGCACGCGCGCTAGCTTCCGCATTTCCGGTCCCGCGTAAATTGATTGGCCCCGTCGTCCCCCGCCTTGGCCCGGCTGTTCGCCGACTTGCGATAGGCCTGGAGCTGCTGGCGCAATGCATCCTGCTGCTGCGCCAGCTCTTCGAGCTGCTCCGGCGTCGCCTGCTGGGTCTTCTGGCGCAGCTCGACGGCCTTGTCGAGAATGAGCTGGACCTCGGCCGGGAAAGGCTGCCGGGGTCCCAGCGGATTTTGCTCGGCGCGCCGGGCGACGTCCCGCACCTTTCCGGCCATCGCCTCGCGCAGCTTGCGCGTCAGCGCCTTGATCTCGTCCTCGCTGGCGCCGCGTTCAAGCGCCTGCTTGAGCGCATCCTGCGCCGAGCGCAGCGCGGCGTTGACGCTGCCGGCGACACCGTCGTCCTCGATGGTGACCGCGAACGCCCACATGCTCGACACGACCTCGCGCATCGCGTCGTCGGTGCGGGCCGCTTCGAGCTGGAGCGCCAGGCTGCGCAGGCCGAGATAGCAACCGGCATCCGGCGTGAACAATTCGGGCGCGATCATCAGCGCGTCGAGCGCGGCGTAGACGTCGGAATTCTTGTTGGCGTCGAGCGCCAGGATGCGGCGCTGCTCGATCAGCGCACGCGCGAGCGAGTTCGTGAACAGACGCTCGGGCAGCCGCATGTTGAAGGGCTCGCTTCGCGCCTCGTTGCCGGCCTCGTCCTTGGCGGTGAGCGTCAGCGTGACGTCGGCGCCGGCATAGGGGTCCTCGCTGAGGTCCTTGACGGTCTGACCGATGCCGTTGCGGGTGCGCGCGTTCGGCAGCACCAGCGGGAATTGCGGCGGCTGGAACAGCGGGCGCGCGGCCGCCTTGGTGTCGGCGTCCTTGGTGCCGGAAGGCTTGACGTCGGAAGGCTTGGCGTCGGAAGGCTTGGCGTCGGCAGGGCGCAGGGCGATTTGCGCCTCGGCACCGGTGACGCCGTAATCGTCCTCGATCTTGTAGGAGAGCTGCAGCGCGCCGCGGGCCTGGCGCTCCGGATCCTTGGCGAGCGCAATCGTCGGCGGGCGGTCCGGCGTTGCCGTGAAGGCCCATTGCGGCTGGCCGGAGGGCGCGCGGACATGCGCGGTGCCGTCGCCGGTGATGGCAAAATGCTTCTCGTTGGTGCCCTTGGGCGTGGCTTCAGTAGGCGCGACCTCCTTGAGGCCGCCGGAGACGGCGACATCGAGGCTTCCACCGGAGGAACGCACGATCAGGGTCGAGCCGGCGGGAATGGCGAGCGGGCCGCTAGCCGGCAGCGCCGCGGCCTCCTTGTTGGCGGCCGACAGGATGACCGGCGGCTTGCCGGTGTAGAGCGGCGGAGTGACCCAGGCATCGACGCGAATATTGGCCGGCGCCAGCACGCCGTTCCAGTCGAAGGCGGCGCCGAGGCGCATCGCGCGCTCGTCGCCGGCGGCGAAGAAGGTCGCAACCAGCATCACCATGACCAGCGCGCGCAGCGCCCAGGGATCGTGCAGCGCGAGGCGCGGACGCGGCAGACCGGCGCGGATGCGCTTGAGGGAGGCGAGCGTGCGCTCGCGCTGCGCCTGCCACAGCGCCTGTGCGACCGGGTCCTGCGAGCTCAGCGTGTCGGTGAGCGTGGTGGCCGGGCGGTGACGGATGCCGGAGCCACGATCGAGCCGGGCGAGCGCCTGCTCGCGGCTCGGCCAGCGGAAGCCCACCAGCGGGAACGCTGCGGCGGCGGCGAGGCCGGCGAAGATGACGAGACCGATGGCGCGGACGACGAAGGGCAGCGCCAGCCACAGACCGGCCCAGGACACCACCAGGAACAGGCCCACGACGGTCAGAAGACGCGCCAGAGTCGGCCAGACACGCTCCCACGCGATGGCATAGGTCGCCCGTGCGAGGGCCTGCGCCAGCTTCAGCCGCGACAGAGCGTCGCCATCGCGGTTCGGGTCTGACGGGTCGGGGGTGACGCCGTTCAATCAGCTCTCCAGGTTGCCCGGTAGAGAGAAGCGTACCACAACGGCAGCACTGAGGCATCCGTTCCTGTACGGGACCTACCCCTTTTCCCGCATAACACGAGGACGTGACTGGCCCGGCTCAACCCCGTAATTTCCGCGACGCCATCCAAGGGAAACAAAGGGAACGCCATGGACAAGAAAATGCACGACAAGGGGCTGGAAGTTCGCAAGGCGGTGCTGGGGGAAGCCTATGTCAACAATGCCCTGAAGAACGTCGACGACTTCAACCGTCCGTTCCAGGAGATGCTCAACGAATATTGCTGGGGCACGGTGTGGGGCCGCGAGGAACTGCCGCGCAAGACCCGCAGCATGCTCAACATCGCCATGATCGCGATCCTCAACCGCCAGCACGAGTTTCGCGCGCATCTCAAGGGCGCGCTGACCAACGGCGTAACCCGCGACGAGATCCGCGAGATTTTGATGCAGGTCGCGATCTATGGCGGCATGCCGGCCGCGGTCGACAGCTTCCGGATCGCGCGCGAGGTGTTCGCGGAGATCGACGGCAAGGCGTGAGGGGGGCGACGTCCCGTGGGTGAGGGACGCAGCGTCCCTCCTCCGGTCGTCCCGGCGAAGGCCGGGACGACGGCGGAAGGTGTGGCGCGCACCTCCGCTCCCAACAACGAACAACGTAAAAGGAAACACCATGGACATCGGATTCATCGGCCTCGGAAACATGGGTTTCCCGATGGCGCGGCGGCTGATCGAGGCCGGAAACCAGCTCGTCGTGTTCGACACCCGCAAGGAGGTCGTCGACAAGCTCGTGGCGCGCGGCGCCACCGCGGCCTCTTCACCAAAGGACGTCGCCGACCAGGTCGAAACTGTGATGGCGAGCCTGCCGTCGCTGCAGGCCTCGCTCGAGGTCGCGACCGGGGCGAACGGCGTGATCGAGGGCTCACGCGCCAGGCGTTTCATCGATCTCTCCACCGTCGGCTCGCAGATGGCGGCGAAGATTCACGGCCTGCTCGCCAGGCGCAACATTGTGCAGATCGACAGTCCCGTCTCCGGCGGCGTCGGCGGCGCCGAGAAGGGCACGCTGGCGGTGATGGTGTCGGGGCCGAAGGCGGAGTTCGAGCTGTTGAAGCCGGCGCTCGGCGTGATCGGAAAGGTGTTCTTCATCGGCGAGAAGCCGGGCGCGGCGCAGACCATGAAGCTCGCCAACAATTTCCTGTCGGCCACCGCGATCGTGGCGACGTCGGAAGCCGTGGTGATGGGCGTCAAGGCCGGGCTCGATCCCGCCGTGATGATCGACGTCATCAATGCCGGCTCCGGCATGAACACCGCAAGCCGCGACAAGTTTCCGCGCGCGGTGCTGCCGCGGACCTTCGACTTCGGCTTCGCCACCGGTTTGATGGTCAAGGACGTGCGGCTGGCGCTGGAGGAGATGAAGCATCTCGGCCTGTCGATGGAGGTCGCGGACGCCGTCGGGCGCCTGTGGGAGACCGTGATCAGCGCGGAAGGCGCCGATTCCGATTTCACCGCGGCGATCAAGCCGATCGAGAAGAAGGCGGGGGTGGTGGTTGGCGGGAAGACGGGTGGATTGGCGGGGAAGTAGCCGCTCCAATCTCTTCGTCGTCCCGGCGAAGGCCGGGACCCATAACCACAGGCGGATGTGATTACGGGGACTCGGAGTTGCCCGCTTCGCGCCACAACCACTTCCTGGGGTTATGGGTCCCGGCCTTCGCCGGGACGACACCGTGATTGTTGAACCGGCGTGGGCTCACAGCCACGGCGCCGGCGTGTCCATCGCAATCAGCTGCTCGACCTCCACGCGCGGACGCACGACGGCGTACTGGTCGCCCTTCACCAGCACCTCCGGCACCAGCGGCCTTGTGTTGTAGGTGCCGGCCTGCACCGCGCCATAGGCGCCGGCGGTCATGATGGCGAGGAGATCGCCGGGCTTGGGCGTCGGCAGGGTGCGATCGAGCGCGAGATAGTCGCCGGTCTCGCAGACCGGGCCGACCACGTCGGCCGCGATCGTGGCGGCGCCCTTCGCCGGCTGCGTCACCGGCAGGATATCGTGATGGGCCTCGTACAGCGTCGGGCGGATCAGGTCGTTCATCGCGGCGTCGATGATGACGAAATTCTTGCCGTCGCCGTGCTTCACATAGATCACCTTCGCGACCAGGATGCCGGCATTGCCGACGATCATCCGGCCCGGCTCGAACATCAGCGTGCAGCCGAGATTATGCGTGATGCGCTTGACCATGGCGGCGTAGGCGTCGGGCGCGGGCGGCGCCTCGCGGTCCATGTAATAGGGAATGCCGAGGCCGCCGCCGAAATCGACATGCGAGATGTTGTGACCATCGGCGCGCAGCGTCTGCACGAACTCGGCGAGGATGCGGAACGCGGTCTCCATCTTGGAGAGGTCGGTGATCTGGCTGCCGATATGCACGTCGGTGCCGGTCACCTCGATGCCCGGCAATCTCGCGGCCCGCGCATAGACCTCGCGGGCATGCGCAATCGGGATGCCGAACTTGTTCTCGGACTTGCCGGTGGAGATCTTCGCATGCGTGCCGGCATCGACGTCCGGATTGACGCGCACCGAGATGCGCGCGGTCTTGCCCGTTTCGGTCGCAAGCCGCGACAGCAGCTCCAGCTCCGGCTCGGATTCGACGTTGATGCAGAGGATGTCGGCAGCCAGGGCGGCGCGCAGCTCGGCTTCGGTCTTGCCGACGCCGGAGAACAGGATTTTTGCGGCCGGGATGCCGGCGGCCAGCGCCCGCTTCAATTCGCCGCCCGAGACCACGTCGGCGCCGGCGCCCAGCCTGGCCAGCGTGCGCAGCACCGACTGGTTCGAGTTGGCCTTCATGGCGTAGCAGACCAGCACCTTGTCGCCGGCAAACGCATCAGTGAAGACGCGGTAGTGGCGCTCCAGCGTTGCGGTCGAATAGCAATAGAACGGCGTGCCGACGGTCGCGGCCAGCTCGGACAGGTTCACCGCCTCGGCGTGCAGAACGCCGTTGCGATAGTCGAAATGGTTCATGGCGTTGGCTCAGTTGGCCCGGCCTATCGGCCGGGCTTGTCGTCCAGAAGCGGGTCGAGAATAAACGATTTCTTCCTGCCCTTGGCCGCCGCGGGCGCGGCGTCCTCACCGTAGGTGGGGTTGAACACGCTCGGCGTTCTCCGGGCTTCGATCTCGGTGTCGGTCGGCCCCGCCACATTGGCGGTGGACGCGCTGGAGGCGGTCGGCGGCAGGTCGAGCGGGCCTTTGCGGCCGCAGCCGGCAAGCGCGAGCGCGCTCAGGCTCAAGACAATGATGGCCCACCCCGAGCCGGCCGGGCGAAACTTTGACGTCACGACGAAATCCCCACTACGCGGGGCGCACCATACAGAGATTGGCGCGCTCTGGCGAGAGCCGGATGACCATGAAAAACAAGCGAAATTTCGTCCTCAGCCCAATTTTCGCTCTTTTTCCAACCGCTTCAGCCAGGCCTTGGCCTGCGACGCCACGTTCTTCGGCGCGGTGCCGCCAAAGCTGGTACGGCTCTTCACCGACGATTCGACCGAGAGCACGCCGAGCACGTCCTTGGTGATCCTGGGCTCGATCGCCTGCATCTCCTTCAGCGGCAGCTCGTGCAGCGCCGCGCCGCTCTCGGCGGCCTTGGCCACGATACGGCCGGTGACGTGATGGGCGTCGCGGAACGGCATCTTCAGCGTCCGCACCAGCCAGTCGGCGAGATCGGTCGCGGTGGCATAGCCCTCGCCGGCAGCAAGCCTCATCTTCGCTTCATCCGGCACGAGGTCGCGGACCATGCCGGTCATGGCGCGGATCGCGAGCGACAGCGCGGCGAAGCCTTCCATGGCGCCCTGCTTGTCCTCCTGCATGTCCTTTTGATAGGCGAGCGGCAGGCCCTTCATCACGATCAGGAGACCGTTGAGCGCACCGATGACGCGGCCGGTCTTGGCGCGCACCAGCTCGGCGGCGTCGGGATTGCGCTTCTGCGGCATGATCGAGGAGCCGGTGGTGAACTTGTCGCTGAGCCGGATGAGGCCGACCAGCGGCGAGGTCCAGATCACGATCTCCTCGGCGAAGCGCGACATGTGCACGGCGCAGATCGAGGCCGCCGACAAGGTCTCCAGCACGAAGTCGCGGTCGGAGACTGCGTCGAGCGAATTCGCCATCGGACGATCGAAGCCGAGCGCCTTCGCGGTGGCGTGGCGGTCGATCGGGAACGAGGTGCCGGCGAGCGCGGCGGCGCCGAGCGGCGATTCGTTCAGCCGCTTGCGCGCATCCTGGAAGCGGCCGCGGTCGCGCGCGGCCATCTCGACATAGGCGAGCAGATGGTGGCCGAAGGTGACGGGCTGCGCGGTCTGGAGATGCGTGAAGCCGGGCATGACCGTTCCGGCGTGCTCCAGCGCGCGTTCCACCAGCGCAGCCTGGAACGCGGCAAGCGCGGCGTCGGTCTCGTCGAGCACGTCGCGGACGTACAGACGGAAATCGGTCGCGACCTGGTCGTTGCGCGAGCGCGCGGTGTGCAGGCGGCCGGCGGCAGGGCCGATCAGCTCCGACAGGCGGCTCTCGACATTCATGTGAATGTCCTCGAGCGCGCGCTTGAACGTGAAGCCGCCGTTGCCGATCTCTGACAAAATCGTGTCTAGACCCTTGCCGATATTTTTCGCATCAGAAGCCGTGATGATGCCCTGTGCGGCGAGCATCGCGGCGTGGGCCTTGGACGCGGCAATGTCCTGGGCAAAGAGGTGACGATCGACGTCGATGGAGACGTTGATCTCTTCCATGATCTCATCGGGACGTTCCGAGAACCGGCCGCCCCACATCTTGTTGCTCATGATCCCCTGCTCACGCCTTGCCTGTCGCTGTGCGGCCTCGTTGTCGCTGCGCGGCCCTGGCCGCACGTTTGCTGACCGCTGCCAGCCGTATTAAGAGGCCCCTGATAGCCATATCTGCGACCGGATGACAAACGATATGCTCGACCCAAAGCCTTCCGCCACGCGCCGGATCCCCATCGTCATCGCCACCGTGGCGATCGGAGGGCTGGCCGGCTTCGCCGCGCTGTACGGGCTCGGCCTGAGCCGGGCGCCTGCCGGCGATCCGGCCTGCCGGGCGGCGGTGACGACGGCCTCGAAGATCGCGCCGCTCGCCCATGGCGAGCTGGCGGCGCTGACCATGGCGACCGCACCGCTGAAGCTGCCCGACCTCGCCTTCAACGACGCCGACGGCAAGCCCAGGAAACTGTCCGATTTCCGCGGCAAGACCCTGCTGGTGAACCTGTGGGCGACCTGGTGCGTGCCCTGCCGCAAGGAGATGCCGGCCCTGGAGGCGCTTCAGGCCAAGCTTTCAGGACCGAATTTCGAGGTGGTCGCGATCAATATCGACACCCGGGATGCCGAGAAGCCCAAAAACTTCCTGAAAGAGGCCAATCTGACCCGGCTCGGTTACTTCAATGACCAGAATGCCAAGGTCTTTCAGGATCTTAAGGCCATAGGCCGGGCCTTGGGCATGCCGACCTCGGTGCTGGTCGACCCCCAGGGCTGCGAGATCGCGACCATTGCGGGACCGGCGGAATGGGCGAGCGACGACGCGCTCAAGCTGATCCGCGCGGCAGTGAATCCGGCCGCGGCCGCTCTTTAAGCCGAAATATTGAGGTTGCCGCCGACGCCAGCGCCGACATTGGCAAGCGAGGGCTGACCGGCGCCGAGCAGCGTCAGGACGGTGGATTTCTCCGCATCCGCGTTCTGCTTCATCAGCGTCGCCGAGATATTCGACTGCAGCGCGCCTTGCTGAGCGGCCAGCATGGTGCTGACCATCGCCATCATGTCCATTACGCAAACCCTCTTACCGGGCGCAGCCTAGGGGCGAGCGGTTAACGCGACATGAATTGTCACAGAGCTGTAGGGTGGGTTAGCACGACCGTAGGGTGGGCAAAGCGGAGCGTGCCCACCAATCAGCATCGCGATTGCGGAGGTGTGGTGGGCACAGCGCTTTGCGCCTTTGCCCACCCTACGGCACCAACACCCTACGACGTCATCGCGTCGGCACCGGCTTGGCGCCGCGGTAGTCGTAGAAACCGCGCTGGGTCTTGCGGCCGAGCCAGCCGGCCTCGACATATTTCACCAGCAGCGGGCACGGGCGGTATTTGGAGTCGGCGAGACCCTCATGCAGCACCTGCATGATGGAGAGACAGGTATCGAGGCCGATGAAATCGGCGAGCTCCAGCGGGCCCATCGGGTGATGCGCCCCGAGCTTCATCGCCGCATCGATCGCCTCGACGTTGCCGACGCCTTCATACAGCGTGTAGATCGCCTCGTTGATCATCGGCAGCAGGATGCGGTTGACGATGAAGGCCGGGAAATCCTCGGAAACTGCGACCTGCTTGCCGAGCTTGGCGACGAACTCCTTGGACGCATCGAAGGTCGAATCGTCGGTGGCGATGCCGCGGATCAACTCGACCAGCTCCATCAGCGGCACCGGATTCATGAAGTGAATGCCGATGAAGCGCTCGGGCCGGTCGGTGGCGGCGGCAAGCCGCGTGATCGAGATCGATGAGGTGTCGGAGGCGACGATGGCTTCCGGCTTCAGCACCGCGCAGAGCTCGTGGAAGATCTTGCGCTTGACCTCTTCCTTCTCGACCGCGGTCTCGATCACGAGATCGCAGTCGGCGAGGTCGTCGAGCTTTTCGGCAAGCTTGATGCGCGCAATCGCCTTGGCCTTGTCGTCTTCGCTGACGGCCTTCTTGGAGACCTGGCGCGCCAGATTGCCGTTGATGGTGGCCATGCCCGACTTGAGGCGGTCGGCCGAGATGTCGTTGAGCACCACGTCGAAGCCGGCCAGCGCCGCGACATGCGCAATGCCACTGCCCATCTGCCCCGCGCCGATCACGCCGACCTTCTTGATCACTGCCGCCATAATGTCATCCACCGGAACGGCGCGCACCCGGCGCGCCTGCCTATCCCCATGAGCCGGGGATCCGATTTAATCAGAACCCGGGCTCGAAACCTAGATTGGATCGCGTCCCAGGCGTGCCCCACGCCAAAGAAAACGCCTCGGAAAAGCAACACCGGCCGGAGTTTACACCTCCGGCCGGTGTTTTATCGCGTTTTACTTGCCGAGCTTGGCGAGTTCGGCCGTCAGCTCAGGAACCGCCTGGTAGAGGTCGGCGACCAGGCCGTAATCGGCAACCTGGAAGATCGGCGCGTCCTCGTCCTTGTTGATCGCGACGATCACCTTGGAGTCCTTCATGCCGGCCAGATGCTGGATCGCGCCGGAAATGCCGACCGCGACATAGAGCTCGGGGGCCACCACCTTGCCGGTCTGGCCGACTTGCCAGTCGTTCGGCGCATAGCCGGCGTCGACCGCGGCACGCGAGGCACCGACACCGGCGCCGAGCTTGTCGGCGAGCGGCTCGATGTATTTTGCGAAGTTTTCCCGGCTCTGCATGGCGCGGCCACCGGAGACGATGATCTTGGCCGAGGTCAGCTCGGGACGGTCGCTCTTGGCGACTTCCTCGCCGACGAAGGACGACAGGCCCGGATCGGCCGCCGCAGCCACGCTCTCGACGGATGCGCTGCCGCCTTCCCCCGCCGCGGCGAAGGTGGAGGTACGCACCGTGATGACCTTCTTGGCATCCTTCGACTTCACGGTCTGGATGGCGTTGCCGGCATAGATCGGACGCTCATAGGTGTCGGGCGCGACAACCTTGGTGATCTCCGAAACCTGCATGACGTCGAGCAGCGCCGCGACGCGCGGCATCACGTTCTTGAAGCGCGAGGTCGCGGGGGCGACGATGGCGTCATAGGACGGGGCCAGCGAGACGATCAGCGCGGCCAGCGGCTCGGCGAGGTCGTGCGCGTAAAGCGCGCCGTCCGCGAGCAGCACTTTCTTCACGCCTGCGAGCTTGGCGGCGGCGTCCGCGGCGGCCTTGGCGTTCTCGCCGGCGACCAGCACCTCGACGTCCGCGCCGAGCGCGGCAGCCGCGGTCAGCGCCTTGTTGGTCGCGTCCTTCAGCGACGCATTGTCGTGTTCGGCAATCAGAAGCGTCGTCATCAGAGCACCCCGGCTTCGTTCTTGAGTTTCGACACCAGCTCGGCGACGTCCTTGACCTTGACGCCCGCCTTGCGGCCCGCCGGCTCCGTCGTCTTGAGAACCTCGAGACGTGCGGTGGCGTCGACGCCGTAATCGGCGACGGTCTTCTCCGCGATCGGCTTCTTCTTCGCCTTCATGATGTTGGGCAGCGACGCATAGCGCGGCTCGTTGAGACGCAGATCGGTGGTGACGATCGCCGGTCCCTTCAGCTTGACGGTCTGCAGGCCGCCATCGACTTCGCGGGTGACCTTGAAGTCGCTTCCGTCGACCTCGAGCTTCGAGGCGAAGGTCGCCTGCGACCAGCCGAGCAGCGCCGCCAGCATCTGGCCAGTCTGGTTCGAGTCGTCGTCGATCGCCTGCTTGCCGAGGATGATCAGGCCGGGCTGCTCTTCGTCCGCGATCTTCTTCAGGATCTTCGCGACCGCGAGCGGCTCGACGATGCCGTCGGCCTTCACCAGGATGCCGCGGTCGGCGCCCATGGCGAGACCGGTGCGGATCGTCTCCGACGCCTGCGCCGGTCCAATGGAGACCACCACGACCTCGGTGGCCTTGCCGCCTTCCTTCAGGCGCAACGCTTCCTCGACCGCGATTTCGTCGAACGGGTTCATCGACATCTTGACGTTGGCGAGTTCAACGCCCGATCCATCGCCCTTGACGCGGACCTTGACGTTGTAATCGACCACCCGCTTTACCGGCACTAAGACCTTCATCGATCCTCTTTCACTCAATTTGGGAGGGGGGTTATCAACTGGCGCGGAACCTAAAGGCCTGATCCGGCCCGGTCAACGCGCGCAGGGCCTAATTTTAGCCCCTCGAAATGCGCTGCTCAATGGGTCAGCGATTCTGGCCCGGAACCCAGAGCACATCGCCGGCACCGTTATGGTTGGCGGCGCGGCTTGCCACGAACAGGAAATCCGACAGGCGGTTCATATACTGGATGCCAGCCGCGCCGACCGGTTCGGCAGGCTGGGCCGCCAGTTCCACCATCACGCGTTCCGCCCGGCGGCATATCGTGCGCGCGACATGGAGATGGGCCGCCGCCGGCGTGCCGCCCGGCAGCACGAAGGAGGTGAGCGGCGCGAGCTTGTCGTTGAGCGCGTCGATGTCGCGCTCGAGCCGCTCGACCTGGCTCGCCACCACCCGCAGCCGCTCGGCCTTTTTGGTTTCCTTGCCTTCCCGCTCAGGCACCGCGAGATCGGCGCCGAGGTCGAACAGGTCATTCTGGATCCGGCCGAGCATCGCATCGAGCTCGGGCGCGTCCCCGGTATGGAGCCGGACCACGCCGATCGCGGCATTGGTCTCGTCGACAGTGCCATAGGCTGCGATGCGCAGATCGTATTTCGGACGGCGTTCGCCGGAGCCGAGCGCCGTCGTGCCGTCGTCACCGGTCTTCGTATAGATGCGATTCAGCACAACCATGTTTACCGCCCCATCGCCCAGACCGCGATCATGGCAATGACGATCGCCACGAACTGAAGCAGCACGCGCCAGCGCATCAGCTTCTGCGAGGTATTGGGCGAGCCGCCCCGCATCATGTTGACGAGACCGAGCAGCAGCACCACCGCCACGGCGCCGGCCGCCACCGGCAGGATGAAAGTACTCAAGAGAGATGCCATTGGGGCTAGATAACACCGTGTGCGCCGGTCCGCCATCGTCTCAGCCGGTCATTCCGGGGCGGGCCCGTTGGCGCGAGCCCGGAATCCATCTGGCCGCATCACGTATGGCGAAATGGATTCCGGGCTCGTGCTTCGCACGCCCCGGAATGACGACGGGGACGCTTCGCGATCTGGCTTTTAAGCCAATAATATCAGAAGCTAGCCGGATGATTTCCGATTTGCGCCCGTCGCCTGCTTTCCTCGCCTCTCCCCACTTGCGGGGAGAGGCCGGAATGCGCGCGCAGCGCGGATTCCGGGTGAGGGGGAGTCTCCGCAAACTCAACTGGCACCGCTCTCGTGGAGAGCCCCCCTCACCCCAACCCTCTCCCCGCAAGCGGGGAGAGGGAGCAGTACAGAGCAAGCTGTGAAGGCAATCCGCTACATCTACGGCGTCGCGATGGATGCGTTCTACACGTTCCTCGCCGACGACGGCTGGGCGATCGCAAGCCACATCGCGCTGTCGACGCTGATGGCGCTGTTCCCGTTCCTGATCGTGCTGACCTCGCTCGCCGGCTTCTTCGGCTCCAAGGAACTCGCCGATCAGGCGGTGAGCCTCCTGCTCGAGGTCTGGCCGAGACAGGTCGCCGACTCGCTTTCCGGCGAAATCCACGACGTGCTGACCACGACCCGCACCGGCGTGCTGACCATCGGCGCGGTACTGTCGGTCTATTTCGCCTCCAACGGCGTCGAGGCGCTGCGGGTCGCGCTCAACCGCGCCTATGCGGTGGTGGAGATGCGGCGCTGGTACTGGCTGCGGCTGGAATCGATCGGCTACACCCTGGTCGCGGCCATCACCGCGCTCGCCATGGCGTTCCTGATCGTGCTCGGACCGCTGATCATCGAGGCGGCGCGGCGCCACATTCCGCTGTTCGTCGAGTCCAATGAAAGCATCCTCACCTGGCTGCGCTACGGCATCACCATCGGCGCGCTGGTGGTGGCGCTGATCATCCTGCATGCCTGGCTGCCGGCGGGACGGCGCAGCTTCCTCCAGATCCTGCCCGGCATCGTCTTCACGATCGTGGCGTCGCTGATCTCCGGCATCGTGTTCGGGCAATATCTGGCGCGCTTCGCCAACAATTACGTGACGATGTATGCGGGGCTCGCCTCGGTGATCATCGCGCTGGTGTTCCTGTATTTCATCGCCGCGATCTTCGTCTATGGCGGCGAGCTCAACGCCGCGATCATCAAGTCGCGGCTTCCTCACGGTGTCTCGCTTCAAGCAGCGCAGTCGCTAAAGCCCGCGGAGACACAGGCTTGATCAGGAAGGCATCGGCACCGGCTTCGCGCGAGGCCGCCTCGTCCTCGCCGCGGCCGGAGACCCCGATGATGGGGATCTGAGCGAGCGGCGTCGGCATGCTGCGGATTTGCCTGATGGCCTCGACGCCGTCGATGCCCGGCAGCACCATGTCCATCAGCACCGCATCGAAGGCGCCCTGCGCCAGCCGGTTCACCGCGTCCTCGCCGCGCCCGATGAATTCGGCATGATGGCCGAGCTCGGTCAGGATGGTGTTGAGCACGACGCGGCCGAACGGATTGTCCTCGACGCTGAGCACGCGCAACGCCGCCAGCGCATCGGCCTCGCTCTCGCCCTTCGACTTGCGGGATTTGCCCGGTGCCGCCGCATCCAGAGACACCGTCAGCGTGAAGGTGGCGCCGCCGCCAAGTCGCGGCGCCACCGTGATGTCGCCGCCCATCGCGCGCGCCAGTTGCTTCACCGAGGATAGCCCCAGACCGGCGCCGCCGAAGCGCGAGGCAATGGTGACATTGGCCTGGGTGAACGGGCGGAACAGCCGCTGGATCTCGGCCATGGTCAGGCCGATGCCGCTGTCGGACACCGCGAAGGCGACGCCGACCCTGCCTTTGGTCTTGGCCTTGTCCTTGGCCTTTCCCTTGACCTTGCTCTTGGCGGCACGCCAGGGCGCGACCGCGAGCGCCACGCCGCCCTGGTCGGTGAACTTCACGGCGTTGTCGATCAGGTTCTCCAGCGCGGCGCGCAGGCGGACGGGATCACCGACCACCAATCCGGGGAGTTTGTCGGAGATGTCGACCTGAGCCTGAAGGCCCTTGGCCGCGGCGCGCCCGGCAAGCGAATCGCCGGCGCTGCGGGCCAGCGCCCGCAGGTCGAACAGGTCCTGCCGCAGCGTGCTGCCACCGTTTCCTGTCCGGGCGGCGTCCACGAACAGGGTGGCAAGGCTCGCAAGGTGTTCGGCGCCGGCCTTGATGGTGTCGGCCCAGCGCCGCTCCCGCTCGCCGAGATCGGAGGTCGCGAGCAGGTCGCTGATCGCCAGAATGCCGGTCAGGGGGGTGCGGACCTCATGGGCAAAGGCGGCGAGCGCCGCCTGGACCACGTCCGGCGCAACGGCCCGGGTGCCGCGCTTGCGAACCTTGCCGGCTGCCCCGGACCGCTTCCGAGGCGGCCGTGGCCTGGACGACTTTGTGCTGCGCGCTGAGCGCGTTTTCGCCGCCATAAATCCCCTTCGAAGTATTTCCTTCGAACCCCGGACCAAGGCGAGCATGGCACGGCGGGATGCCATGAGTCACGGCGACGTTTTGCTAACCCCCAGAGAAACTTAACCTAATCCCACCAACCGGCGGATGCCGGCGGGCGTGGCGCCGGCAGCGCGCAACTCTCGCAGCCCGGTCGAACGGGTCGATTTCGACAGCTTCCGTCCCTCGCCGTCCCGAATCAGCCCATGATGGCGATAGGCCGGCGCGGGCAGGCCGAGCAGCGCCTGGAGCAGGCGATGGACCGCGGTGGCGTGAAACAGATCCTGGCCCCGCACCACCACGCTCACGGCCTGGAGCGCATCGTCGATCACCACGGACAGATGGTAGCTCGTCGGCGTCTCCTTCCGGGCCAGGATCACGTCGCCCCAGGCTTCGGGCCGCGCCGGGAGGATGCCGCGCTCGCCGGCGGGCCCCTCGCCGAGCTCGTTCCAGCTCAGACCGGCGATGCGGCGGCAGGCCGCCGTCATGTCGAGCCGCAGCGCGTAAGGCGCGCCGGTGCCGATCAGCCGCGCCCGCTCGTCGGCGGCCAGCGATTTCGCATCGCCCGGATAAAGCGGCGCGCCGTCGGGATCGCGCGGCCAGGGCCCATCGGCCTCGCGCGCGGCCACGAGTCTTGCGATCTCGGCACGGCTTTCGAAGGCGGGATAGACGAGGCCGAGCGCCGAGAGCTGGTCCAGCGCGGCGCGATAGTCGGCGAGATGCTCGGACTGCCGCCGCACCGGCGTCTCCCAGGCGATCCCGAGCCAGGCGAGATCCTCGCAGATCGCCGTCTCGAACTCCGGCCGGCAGCGTGTCGCATCGATGTCCTCGATGCGCAGCAGCAACCGCCCGCCGGCTTCGCGCGCGCGGTCGAAGTTCAGCAGCGCGGAATAGGCGTGGCCGAGATGCAAGTAGCCGTTCGGGCTGGGGGCAAATCGGAAAACGGGTGGCATAGATTCTCGCAAGACTTGTCATTGTCGGGCTTGACCCGGCAATCCATCTTCCAGGACTCTGTTACGATAGGAGATGGATGCGCGGGTCAAGCCCGCGCACGACGAGTTGAGCCACAATGACCATCCACCTCGAAACCCAGTCCGATCTCGAAGAGGCCGTCCAGGCGCTGGTCAAGCGCGACCCGCGCCTGAAACCCGTGCTTGCGACTGCAGGCATGCCCGCCTTGCGGCGGCGCGAGCCCGGCTTTACGGGGCTTGCACATATCGTCTGCGGGCAGCAGCTCTCGACCGCGAGCGCGGCGGCGATCTGGGGGCGGCTGTCCGCCGCCTTCGACCCGTTCGATCATGACGCCGTGCGCCGCGCCCGCACCGACCGGCTGGGGCGGCTTGGCCTGTCCGCAGCCAAGATCAAGACGCTGAAACATCTCGCGCGCGAGATTGCCGCGCAGCGGTTGAACCTCGAGGTGCTCGCCGAAGAGGATGCCGACGCCGCCCATCACACACTGATCTCGCTGCCCGGCATCGGGCCCTGGACCGCGGACGTCTATCTCTTGTTCTGCCTCGGCCATGGCGATGCCTGGCCGGCCGGCGACCTCGCCGTGCAAGAGGGCATCAAGATCGGCCTCGGCCTTCCGGCCCGGCCAACGGAGAAGCAGATGGCGCCACTCGCCGAGCCCTGGCGTCCCCTGCGCGGCGCCGCCGCACATCTGTGGTGGAGCTATTATCGCGCCGTCAAGAAACGGGAGGGCGTGCTGACGGCCTGAACCGGCCGAACAACGTTTTAAACTATGTTGCTGTTGCAAAAGCATCATCGGTGCATGATGAGATGCCGGCGAACAGAGCCGGGATCACAGCCATGACATCGACCGACTTCATCGTTGCGCGAGATGATTTCGAGCAGTGCAAGGTGATCGCGACCGGGCTTCCCGATGCGGATGCACTGCCGCCCGACGCCCTGCTGGTGAAGGTCGACCGCTTCGCCTTCACCGCCAACAACATCACCTATGCGGTGCTCGGCGACGAGCTGAAATACTGGCAGCTCTTTCCCGCGCCACACGGTTTCGGCAACATTCCGGTGTGGGGCTTTGGCGAGGTGACCGCCTCGAAACATCCGAACATCCCGGTCGGCGAACGCCTGTTCGGCTATTTCCCGATGGCGACGCATCTCGTCATCGAGGCGACCGACGTCAGCAAGCGCGGCCTGCGCGACGGCGCCGCGCACCGGCAAGGCGTGGCGCCGGTCTACAACGCCTATGCGCGCGTCAGCGGCGATCCGGCTTACGCCGGCCGTCAGGGCGATTACCTGGCGCTGCTGCGGCCGCTGTTCATGCTGTCGTTCCTGGTCGACGATTTCCTCGCCGAAAACGACGATTTCGGCGCGCGCACCGTGCTGCTGTCGAGCGCCTCCAGCAAGACCGCGTTCGGGCTTGCCCATCTCCTGCACACGCGCGGCCGCAAGGTGATCGGGCTAACCTCGGCGGGCAACACCGCCTTCGTGACGTCGCTCGGCTGCTATGACGAGGTCGTCACCTATGATCGCGTGACATCGCTGCCGCCGGATGCACCGGCAGCCTTCGTCGACATGGCCGGCAACAGCGCACTGCGTGCGGCGTTGCATCGGCATGTCGGCGATCAGATGAAATGTTCGGTGCGCGTCGGATTGACGCATCGCGCCACCGACGCTGACGAGGGCGAACTGCCCGGTGCAAAGCCGCGCTGGTTCTTCGCACCCGACCAGATCCGCAAGCGCGCCAGGGAATGGGGACCGGGCGGCATCGAGCAGCGTTTTGGCGCGGCATGGTCGGGCTTTGCACCGCTGCTGGAGAAATGCCTGACCGTGGTCGAGAGCCGCGGGCCGGACGCGGTGCGGCAGGTCTATCTCGACACGCTGAGGGGCCGCATTCCGCCTGAGCAGGGCCACATGCTGTCGCTGCTGGGGTAAAGCGCTTTTGACATGGGCTGATCCAGTATAGCGTTCCTCCTCAGAGGAAACGCCGCGAAGACGGCCATGAGGTCGCGCATGCTGGACAGGACGAAGGATATCTCCGCATCCGCGCAGGCCTGGCTCGACGAGTTCGAGCGCACGCTATGCAGGCCTGATCGCGATGCGCTCGACCGCCTTTTCGTTGCCGAATGTTTCTGGCGCGATGTGCTGGCGCTGAGCTGGAACCTGCAAACGATCGCCGGCCGCGATGCAGTCGCGCAAGCGTTGGCCGCGCTCGCGCCCAAGGCGGCGCCGGCCAATTTCAAGATTGCGCCGAACCGCGCGCCGCCGCGCTGGGTCACGCGCGCCGGCACCAACACGATCGAGGCGATCTTCGATTTCGAAACGGGAAGTGGCCGCGGCAGCGGCATCCTGCGGCTCGTCCCCGATGCCGCCGACGGCGACCGACTGAATGCGTGGACGCTGCTGACCGCGCTCGACGAGCTCAAGGGCTTCGAGGAACAGCTCGGCACGTCGCGACCGCGCGGACAGGCCTATTCGCGCGACTTTCGCGGGCCGAACTGGCTCGACCTGCGCAACGCATCACGCGACTATGCCGATCGCGATCCGGCCGTGCTGGTGGTCGGCGGCGGCCAGGCCGGCCTCGCCATCGCAGCAAGGCTGAAGCAGCTCAAGGTCGACACGCTGATCGTCGATCGCGAGACGCGCGTCGGCGACAATTGGCGCAAGCGCTACCATGCGCTCACGCTGCACAACCAGGTGCAGGTCAATCACCTGCCCTACATGCCGTTTCCGCCGAACTGGCCGGTCTATATTCCCAAGGACAAGCTCGCCAACTGGTTCGAGGCCTATGTCGACGCCATGGAGCTGAATTTCTGGACCGGCACCGAGTTCGAGGGCGGCTTGTATGACGAGGCGAAGGGCCACTGGACGGTCACGCTGCGGTGGGCCGACGGCGGCACGCGCACCATGCATCCGCGCCATGTGGTGATGGCGACCGGCGTCAGCGGCATCGCAAATATGCCCTCCATTCCGACCCTCGACAATTTCAAGGGCACGCTGCTGCATTCGAGCCGCTACCAGGACGGCGAGACCTGGCAGGACAAGCGCGCGATCGTCATCGGCACCGGCAACAGCGGCCACGACATCGCGCAGGACCTCTACTCCAGCGGCGCGGAGGTGACGCTGGTGCAGCGCTCGCCGACGCTGGTCACCAATATCGAGCCGTCGGCGCAACTGGCCTACGCGACCTATAATGAGGGCACGCTCGAGGACAACGATTTGATCGCGACCTCGATGCCGACGCCGCTGGCGAAGAGGACCCATGTGATGCTGACGGAGCAATCCAAGGAGCTCGACAAGGAGCTGCTCGACGGATTGCGGCGCGTCGGCTTCAAGCTCGACTTCGGCGAGGCCGGCACCGGCTGGCAGTTCAAATACCTCACCCGCGGCGGCGGTTACTATTTCAACGTCGGCTGCTCCAATCTCGTCGCCGAAGGCGCGATCAAGCTGAGGCAGTTCGCGGACATCGAAGGCTTTGCCGCCGAGGGCGCGCGGATGAAGGACGGCACGACCGTCGCCGCCGACCTCATCGTGCTTTCGACCGGCTACAAGCCGCAGGAATATCTGGTGCGAAAGCTGTTCGGCGACGGCGTCGCCGACCGCGTCGGCCCGGTCTGGGGCTTTGGCGACGGCATCGAGCTGCGCAACATGTATGCGCGCACGCAGCAGCCGGGCCTGTGGTTCATCGCCGGCAGCCTGGCGCAATGCCGGATCAACTCGAAATATCTCGCGCTCCAGATCAAGGCGATCGAGGAAGGGATTTTGGGGCCGACATAAGGACAGCCGTCATTCCGGGGCGCGCCACTTGGCGCGAGCCCGGAATCCATCCATCCACACGATATGCCGTACAATGGATTCCGGGTTCACGCTTCGCGTGCCCCGGAATGACAGAAGGAGAGAATACCAATGCCAGCCATTCTCGGCACCGGCGAACACCGCTACCGCGTCGTCGAAAACTTCGCAAAGTTGCCGGACGGCTGGCAGCTCACCGACGTCGCCTCGGTCGCGGTCGACAGCAAGGACCGTGTCTATGTCTTCAACCGCGGCGCCCATCCGATGGTGGTGCTCGACCGCGAGGGCAATTTTTTGCGCAGTTTTGGCGAAGGCCTGTTCTCGCGCGCGCACGGGCTGCACATCGACGCCGACGACAATCTCTATTGCACCGACGACGGCGACCACACGGTGCGCAAATGCACCACCGACGGCAAGGTGCTGCTGACGATCGGCATCCCCGAAAAGCCCTCGCCGTTCATGAGCGGCGATCCCTTCCATCGCTGCACCCACACCGCGCTGTCGCCGAAGGGCGAGATCTACGTCTCCGACGGCTATGGCAATGCGCGCGTGCACAAGTTCACCCCGGACGGCAAGCTGATGAAGAGCTGGGGCGAGCCCGGCACCGATCCCGGCCAGTTCAACATCGTGCACAACATCGCCGCCGATGCCGACGGCTTTGTCTACGTCGCCGACCGCGAGAACCACCGCGTGCAGGTGTTTGACGGCAACGGTAGATACGAGACGCAGTGGAACAACCTGCACCGGCCCTGCGCACTGTGCTGCTGCGGCGGCGGCAAGAGCCCGACCTTCGTCATCGGCGAGCTCGGCCCCGGCCTCGATATCAACCGCAATGTGCCCAATCTCGGCCCGCGGCTGTCAATCGTGGACGCCAAGGGAAATCGCATCGCGCGGCTCGGCGGCGAAGCAGGTCCGGGCGTGGCCAGCGGCAAGTTCCTGGCCCCCCACGGCATCGCGCTGGACTCGAAGGGCGACATCTATGTCGGCGAGGTCGGCGTCACCAACTGGGCGACGAGCTTTCCGGACGAGGAGATGCCGGCCGTCGTGCGCGCGACGCGGTGCTTGCAGAAGCTGGAGCGGGTGCGGGAGTGATCCAACGGCGCCGCCGCGAAGAGATGACGCGCTTTTGAAGTGCCGCTCCCTCCCCGGCGTCGTTCTGGCGAAAGCCAGGACCTCCGCGCGAGCGCTTGCGCTCGTCGCGATTGCCCCAGGAAGCGGTTTGGTGAAGACAGGCTGCCGCGCGGTACTGGGACCGCGCATCATGGATGGATTCCGCGGTAGGGGTCCTGGCTTTCGCCAGGACGACGGCGGAGAACGAGGCCGCGTCGCACGATATGTGTCGGCTATGGAGACGCCCTCGCGCCACCCGGTCCGGCGCCTTGACCGTGAAGGCGGTTCCGCGGTTGCCCCGCATCGACCTCCCCAATCACGGCGCTTTTGAGCGCTTTGCCACCCCGCCGCCGCATTGCCTGCGCCTGAATAAGTCGCTCAACGGGCTTCACAATCCCGTCACGCTGCATGTAGTATGTCAGTACATGCTGCTTCGCAGCGTACATGGAGGCCGGGAGCGTTACTTGAACGCACATGTCTCGCAAGGCAGTTGGCCGGTGTTGGTGCTGAATGCGGACTTCCGGCCGCTGAGTTACTACCCGCTGTCTCTCTGGTCGTGGCAGGACGCGATCAAGGCGGTGTTCCTCGACCGCGTCAACATCGTCGCGCATTACGACCAGGCGGTTCGAAGTCCCACGCTGGAAATGCAATTGCCGAGCGTGGTGTCGCTCAAATCCTTCGTCAAGCCCACCACCCATCCCGCCTTCACCCGATTCAACGTCTTCCTGCGCGATCGTTTCAACTGCCAATATTGCGGCTCGCCCGAGGACCTCACCTTCGATCACATCATCCCGCGCAGCAAAGGCGGCCAGACCACCTGGGAGAACGTGGTCGCGGCGTGCTCGCCCTGTAATTTGCGTAAGGGCAATCTCACGCCGGCGCAGGCCAAGATGTTTCCGCGCCAGCACGCCTTCGCCCCGACCGTGCACCAGCTGCACCGCAACGGCCGCCTGTTCCCGCCGAACTATCTGCACGACAGCTGGCTGGACTATCTCTACTGGGATACCGAGCTGGATCCGTAGGGAACTGTACCCGCGCCTGCGCGGGCCCGGTTACGGCGCGACGATGTCGAGCCTGTCTCGCGGCGGAATTGTCGCCTTGAAGGCCTGAAGCGCCGAGGTCACTTCCGCGGCATCGGCCAAGGGTGTGCGGTAGAAGGTGACATCCCGCTGCGACAGGGTCACGGTCGCCGTTCGCAGCACGGCCACCTTGGTCCAGGTCGACGGCACACCTTTCGGGAACCAGACGTCATAGATCATCACGAGTCCGACGCCGTGGTCGCTCGCGAGAGCCTCCATCTCCGCGGGTCCGTACTGCCCCGCGATCCTGGCCTGGCGCACCCGTTCCGAACCGAGGCCCCAGAGATCCAGCGTGTAGCTCGCGTTGCCGTAAGCGGCCAGACCGAGATCGTTGACCGCGATCGGGTGCCGGTAGAACGACCGGGAGAAGCGAGCCATCTGGTATTGCTGCTCGTAGATGTCGCTCGCGGCGAGCGGCGTAACCAGCGCCGTCGTCACGTAAGGCACCGCCGCAATGCCGAGACCGAGCACCAGCGCAACCTTCGTGAGCGACCATTGCAAGGCGCGCAGCCGCGGCCTGAGTTGCGCAGCCGCCCACAGCAGCGCGGCGGTCGCGAGCGCCATGATGTAGACCTCGTACCGGTTGAACCAGCCGTACTGGCCGAACACCAGATGCGCGCCAATGGCCGCGATGACGGTCAGACAGACGATCAGCGCCCGGCGGTCGGAGCGCAGCCAGGAGGCGCAGCCCGCAAGGGCAAGGCCGAGCAGAATGAGCCGCTGGCCATAGGAGCTCGTCATGCTCCGCATCATATTCTTGACGACGGCGGGAAGGGCGCTCGCGGGCTCGTCGAGATTCGCGAGATAACCCTTCAGCAGCACGGAGCTCGGCAGCAGCGGCAGGCCGCGCGACACCATCAGCGCGGCATAGCCGGACAGGCCGACGGCGATGGCGAGCGCGGCGCCGGCGGCGAAGCGCCGCTGACCGAGCAGCGCAAAGCCTGCAATCGCCGCACAGGCAAACGCGGCCCCTTCGAAACGGATCAGCGGAAGCAGCACCAGAGCGGCAAAATGCAGGGGCGTCGGCGTGCGTCCACGCGCCGCGCCGGCGAGGCCCGCAAAGGTCACGACGGACGCCCACACGTGAACGCTGTGTTCCATGCCGGTCATGGGCAGGGCGACGGCGCTGACGTTGAAGATCAGGAGCAGCGCGACCAGACAGGCGAACGGACGCTCGCCCGTGCCCGCGAACAATCCGCTCGCTTCCAGAAGACGCAGGACCGCGAACACCGTGGCGCCCGCTGCCGCGGCGTTGATCAGGAGCGGACCAAAGGCGCCGAGGCGGAGCGCTTCAGTCAACGCCAGGATATACGGCCAGATGATCGACGAACTGGGCGAGGAATATTCGCCGGCATTGACGCCATATCCGCCGGACAGAATCTGGTCGGCGACCGCGAGATGGATATACGCGTCATCCAGCGAGAAGATGAGCCTGAAGTCACACAGCGCCAGGCTCGCGACGAGTTCGGCGGCAAACAGCAGCAGCCAGGTCAGCACGGCCCCGGTCGCAGGACGCGGCCACGCTCCGGCGCCGTCCGCGGATGACGGCAAGACCACGCGATCGCAATGGTTCACGGCAATCGTCACGGAGCTCTCCCTCCCCCGTCAAGGGCGCAGCCCATGGCCCCCGGCCCCTCCAGCCTATCTCACCCGATACGATCAAAAGTTTAATCCTGGCTTGTCGGAACCGCGTGCCGAACCATCTACGTCAGCGTTTCGTTAACGATGCGCGCGCGGCTCGCGCGCCACCGCCCGTTCCGGAGCCGCCCGCAGACGAGGCGCTCACACCCCGATCGCGTTCCTTGCCACCACGTCGCGATAGAACGCCGCGCTCAGCTTCGGCACCCGCACCTGCGTCTCGAAATCGACGCGGTAGAGACCGAAGCGCTGGCCGTAGCCGAAGATCCACTCGAAATTGTCCATCAGGCTCCAGAGGAAATAGCCGCGGATTGGCACGCCCTCGGCGATCGCGCGTTGCATCTGGGTCAGATAGTTGCGCAGGAACATGATGCGGTCGAGGTCGTAGACCTGGCCGTCGGCGGCGAGCTTGTCCTCGGAAGACGTACCGTTCTCGCTGATATAGATGGTGTTGATGTTCCAGATCTTCGCGGCGATGCGCGGCGCCCAGTAGATCACCTCGGGGCCGATCCGCAGCCACTCCGAATTCATGTGCGGAAACGAGGACGGGAACGGCAGCACGCGGAAGCCCGGCGCGCGGTCGGAGGCCGTGACGTAGTATTGCGGCGCGTAGATATTGAGGCCGACGAAATCGTTTGGCGTGCCGATGATCTTCAACTCCTCGGCCGTGAATTTCGGCGCGTCGGGGCCGGCATAGGCGAGGAAGCCGTCGGTGTATTTGCCTTCCAGCACCACGCCGAGGAAGCCGGCATTGAGCTCGCGCGTTGCGATCTCGGCGGCGCGGATGTTCTCCGGCGTCGCGATCGCCGGCACGCAGGCCGCGATGTTCTCGGCCGCACCCACGCGGGTACCGGCGCGGCCCGAGGCGCGGATCGCCTGCACCGCGAGCCCATGCGCCAGCGCGACGTGATGGCGGGCCTGGTTCAGCTGCGCTGGCGGCAGCTTGAGGCCGGGCGCATCGATGCCCCAGCCATAGCCGAAATTCACGAAGCGTCCGACCTCGTTCACGGTGAAGATGTTCTTCACGCGATCGGTCAGGCGCTGGGCGACGTAAGCGGCATAGTCGGCAAAGGCCTTTGAGGTGTCGCTGGACTGCCAGCCGCCGACACGGTCCTGGAGCGCCTGCGGCAGGTCCCAGTGATAGAGCGTCGCGTAGGGTTCGATGCCGTTCGCGAGCAGCTCATCGACGAGGCGATTGTAGAAATCGAGCCCCTTGGCATTGGGGAGCCCCGCGCCGTCCGGAAATACCCGCGGCCATGCGATCGAGAAGCGGTAGGCCTTGACGCCGAGCTCCCTGATCAGCCCGACGTCTTTCTTGTAGCGATGATAATGCTCGTTGGCGCGGTCGCCGGTGGTGCCGTCCTCGATCTTGCCGGGCGTGTGGCTAAAGGTGTCCCAGATCGACTTGCCGCGGCCGTCCTCGCCGACGGCGCCTTCGATCTGGTAGGACGAGGTCGCCGTTCCCCACAGAAAATCCTTCGGGAAGCGCGCCGGCGCGTGGCGCTCGATCGATGCGGGCGTTTCGTTTTCGGCAGCGCTGGCGCCTGCCGCCGCGCCGAGCGCGGCGAGGCCGGCGAGCTTTGCAAATATGCGGCGTGAGACATCAGCGAGCATCGCTATCTCCCCGCCTGCTGCATATCGATCTGATAGGCCGAAATCCGGTCGATCTCGAATGCGACGCGCGGCGGCGATTCCGCATCGACGGGACCGACGCCGACAAAGAACTTCGATCCGATCGCGAGATTGACGATCATGTACATCGGATCGTCGAAGCCGATCGGGACCTTGATATCGGAGACCGGCCTGCGATCGATGAAATAGACCAGCCGATCCTCCTCCCACAGCACACCGTAATTGTGGAATGCGTGCGAAGCGTCGCCGACCGTGAAGTCGAAGCCGCAGGACTGGATCCTCTGGGTCGACGGAATCCGCCAATGCGTCGTCATCACGAGATCGCCGGGCCGCTCGCCACGGCCTTCCAGCACGTCGACCTCGGGCGGCCAGCCGCCGTCATCCGCCAGCATCCAGAAGGCCGGCCACACCGCGTGGCCGACCGGGATCTTGGCGCGGATCTCGAAATAGCCGTGCTTCTGCGCGAACGTGCCCTGAGTCGTGAGTAACCCGGAGACGTACTCGTTGTTGAACAGCACGGACTTCAGCTCCGGCGGCGTGCGGCTCGCCACGATCGACAGCACGCCGTCCTTCACCTTGAAGGGATCGAGCCCGAGCGGCGCGGTCGCGCGGCCGGCGTAGCGCGGATCGACATAGATCTGCTGCTCGCCATTGGCGCTGGTCTTGCGCTTGAAGTCGGAGCCGTCGCCGCCCCAATAGCGTGCTTCGGGCCAGGCGGCACCGCCGGCATAATGCGGCACCCAGCGTCCCTTCGCGAGCGGATGCTCGTCGAAATCGTCATTGAAAGTCCGGCGCAACGGCAGAAACGCGAGCGACGCGGGATTGACGCTCTCCAGCCTGCGGCACGCGATCATGGAGGGATCGGTCGTGACTTGCAGTGACAAGTTGCCCGGCGCGCCATCAAGATCGTCCTGCGCGACGCCCGATGCAGGCGTGGCAGACAGACCGATCGCGACCAAAATGCCCTTCGCCCAACGGCCGATCATCACCGCACATCCGAGGAAGACGTCAGGTTAGCCCTTCCGCGTTCCCGCGGACAAGCGGGCCGCGCGATGTCACCCGGCGAATTCAAAGGGAACATTTCGATATCGCACGCAAATGCGCGGGAAATCGCGGCATCGCACCGCAAGACTGGTGACGAACTGGGCCTGATCCCGCTGCTCCGCCAGGGCGGACGTTCGAGACCGAAGGCGGTCTGAATTCCAAGCGGCCGGCGGCGTCGGACGCCATCGGCACCCGCTAAAATCCTTATCCTTTCGTTACCGTCCCTTAAGTCTCTGAAGGCAATCTCGGCCGTGATTGGCGGCCCGGCGTCCGGGCCCGCCGCCCTGCCGGTCCGAGGCTGCCGCCCATGTTCGCCGAGACGTTGGAATCGATTCAGTCCTCGCCATCGAAGCGAACGATATATGTGCGCGGCCTGGTGGCAACGCTTGCGGCCATGGTTGCCCTCAAGACCTTCTGGTTCTTCCGATGGGGCCTCTGGCACGACCACGAGGTCGCCGACTTCGCCGCCTTTCACATCGTCGCGCAACGGGTCTGGCTCGGTGGTCTCGACCTGACCTATCGGTTCGCCGCGTTCATGAAGATGCAGGCGGAGGTCTCGGGTGGCGCGACCGGCTTCATGCCCTGGACCTACCCGCCGCAGTTCGACCTGCTGCTGGCGCCGTTAGCCTTCCTGCCGGTGTGGGCCGCCTATTCGGTGTTCACGGCCATGACGCTCACCGCCTATCTGATGACGCTGCGCGCGATTGCAGGCAATAACTTCGCACTGATCCTCATCGTTCTGTTTCCGGCCATGGCGATCACGATCGGCTGCGGACAGAACGGCCTTCTCACCGGCGCGTTGATCGGGCTCGTCTGCGTCAACCTGCAGAAGCGCCAGGTGCGCGCGGGCCTCGCGCTCGGCGCCATGGTCATCAAGCCGCACCTGGCCGTTGCGGTCGGGGTGTATCTGCTGGCGACCCGCCGCTGGGCAACGATCGCCACCGCCGCGATGGTCGTGCTCGTGAGCTCGCTGCTCTGCACCCTCGTCTTCGGGCCGCAGATCTGGATTGCGTGGCTGGGCGCGATCAGGGAGTCGGCGGGCTTTCTCGAACAGGGCATGTATCCCCTGTTCCGAATGATCTCGGGCTACGCAGCGCTGTACAACGCCGGCCTCTCCGCCAGCGGAGCATTCTGGGGCCAGGTCGTTTTCGCGGCCCTTGCGCTCGCTGCGATCGCACTTGGCATCGCGCGCGGGATGCCTGCTCGCTTCACGCTCGGCATCGCGGCGATCGTCTCGGTGATGATCAGCCCCTATGCCTATGACTACGATCTGCCGATCGTCGGCGTCGGTCTGGCGCTGCTGCTTCCCGACCTTCCCAGGGTGACGAGCCCGCGCGAACGCAGCGTCATGTACGGGCTCATCATGCTGGCCGGCGCTTACGGCCTGCTGCAATCGACGACCCTTGCAGCCGGTTTTGACGAGCGCTTCAAGCCGGCGGTCGCCGGCGTCGCGCTCATTGCTGTGCTGGCGATGCTGCTGCGCACGCTGTGGCGCAACGCGCAGCCGGCGGCCGCGACAAGGTGCGCCCGCCGTCGAGCTCGCCTCCCCGGTGCGCCTCCTGGAATAGCCCCCGGCACAAATCACGGAACCTAGGCCGTCGGCGGGGGTTTGACTGATCCCGCCGCGGCCGCGTTTCCCGGTGGGAGCGATGTCCTGCCTGCCGCAGCGCAACCAAGGGAGACTCACGATGCCTACAGCCGAGACGGATCACGTCTACAAGATCCTCGAACTGGTCGGATCGTCGGACACGTCGATCGAGGATGCGATCAAGAACGCGATCAGCCGCGCCGCCAAGACCATTCGCGAGATGAAATGGTTCGAGGTGGTGCAGACGCGCGGCCACATCGAGAACAACGCCGTGCGCCACTACCAGGTGACGCTGCGCGTCGGGTTTACGCTGGAAGGGTGAGGCAGGACTCACGGCAAAACCGGCGCGTGAGGCCCGTGTGGTTAACATCCTCCGACGATAACCCGTCGAAACATCGAGGACTGGTTCCGGCCGAATACGGGGTTGGCACAATCAGCGCGGATAACGCAACAAGCCGTTAAGGCCAAGGTGAGAGGTTTGCACCGAAATGGAGCAAGCCTGATGACAACGGGCCGCGAACTCGGGAAGACGCGCCTTCCGCTTTGGGCGGCGGGTTTCGTCATGCTGACCTGCTTCGCCATCCTGGGCTTGAGCGGCTGGCGCGAATGGGAAACGCGCAATGCCGAGCTCAGAAACGCCGAAATCGACGTCGCCAACCTCGCGCATTCGCTGGTCCAGCATGCCGACGACACCTTCGAGCTCGTCGATACCATCCTCGTCGGGCTGGTCCATCGGCTCGAGCTCGATGGAACCGGTCCGGACACCATCGCAAAGCTTCAGACCTATCTGCCGACCCGCAAATCATCGGACCGCATCCGCGGCATCTTCGTCTATGACGAGACCGGCCGCTGGCTTGCCACGACCGAGCAGGTCGACTTCTCCAAATTCAACAACAGCGACCGCGAATATTTCCAGCGTCATCGCGACTCGCCGGATCCGGGCACGCTGATCGGACGACCCGTCAAGAGCCGTTCCGGCGGCCAGTGGATCATCACCGCATCTCGCCGGATCAACCACCCCGACGGCAGCTTCGCCGGCGTTGCCCTGCTCACGATCGACGTCAGCTATTTCGTCAAGTTCTACGAGCGCTTCGACCTCGGTCCGCACAGCTCGGCGTCGCTGCTGAACAACGACGGCATCATGCTGGCGCGCAGCCGCGACGAGAGCGGCGCCTTCGTCGGACGCGACCTGTCCAACGCGCCGTTGTTCAAGCAATGGAAGAGCCGTCCGGCTGCGGCCGTCTACTATTTCAAGTCTCCGCTGGATAACGTGCAGCGGCTCAGCTACTACCAGCGCAGCAGCCGCTATCCCCTGATGGTGCTGGCGAGCAAGTCGCAGGACGACGTGCTGGCCCCTTGGCGCCGCGCGGCGGCCGCACGCATGACCGTTGTCCTCGGCCTCGTCCTGCTGATCGCGGCGATCGGCTTTTACCTGGTCCGCCAGCTCTTGCAGGGGCAGCGCATGGCACAGGCCCTGATCGCCAAAGAAGCCCATTTCCGCCTGCTGGCCGAGCAATCCAGCGACATGGTGACCAGGATCGGGCTGGATAACCGGCTGATCTACGTTTCTCCGTCATGCGCGCGCATCATCGGCTGGTCTTCCAACGAACTGCTGGGGACGTCGGCCGTGGCCGGGGTTCACGCGGAGGACATGGAGCGGGTCGAGCAGGCGATTGCCGCGCTGAAGAACGGCGAGGCGGAGGAGGCAAGGTTCGTCTACCGTCAGCGCCATCGCGACAAGGGCGAGATCTGGGCCGAGTCGGCCCTGCACGTGACCCGGGCGTCCGACAGCGGCGAGATCGACGGCGTCGTCGCGGTGGTGCGCGACATGACCGAACAGAAGGACTTGCAGGACAAGCTCGCCTCGCTCGCGGCGACCGACGGCCTCACCGGGCTCGCCAACCGGCGCGCATTCGACGAGCGCCTCGCGGACGAATGGGCCCGCGCCCGCCGCGATGGCACCCCACTCTCGCTCCTGCTGATCGACGTCGATCATTTCAAGGCGTTCAACGACCATTACGGGCATTTGGCCGGCGACGGCTGCCTGCGTGCGCTGGGGCGGATCCTGTCCGCTCATCCGCGGCGGCCGGCCGACCTCGCGGCGCGCTACGGCGGCGAGGAGTTCGCCGTGCTGTTGCCGAACACCGATGCCGACGGCTGCGCCAGGGTCGGCGAGGAGATTCGCGGCGCGCTGCGCGACCTCGCCATGCTGCATGCACAGAATCCGCCCTCAAGGCTCATCACCGCGAGCGTGGGCGCCGCGACGGCGTTTCCATCCGAGACCGCGACCGACTCCAGCGCGCTGGTGGCGGCCGCCGACCGCGCGCTCTACGCCGCCAAGGACAGCGGCCGCGACCGGCTGGTGATGTCGGGACAGGTCGTGCCCTGGCCCGCGAAGAGCGCGTGACGACATCGCCGGCCTGCCAGGCGTAGCACACGCCGGCAGATCGGTAGCGGACCGGCCGGCCGCGCAATGTGCCGGGCGTCTCTGCCACGGATTTGGGCATTCACTGATGCAGGTACGGCACATCGGCGCGCATTCCGCGCCGTGCGTCGAATCCGGCCGGCGGCCTTGCCCCTGCATCGCTTGCGCACCGATTTCAGAATGGCTACATGCCGGAGCGATGTTGGTGCCGCCGGTCCTGGAATATCGAAACCATGCGGTCGTGCCTCGTGGGATGGTGCAGACGGGGCGGCCGTGAACGAGAGTATGCTGGCAGATATCCCTGGCCGCGGGGCGGACGCACTCAAGCAGTTCCGCGCAATGACGGCCGACATCTGCGATGTCGTTCCGCTCACCGCGGAGGACGACTTCCATGTCAGCACCGTGACGACGATGACCGGCAACGCGTTGCTGATCGATACGCGGGTTACCGACCAGACGTATGACCGGACGCCGGTGCACATCGCCCGCGGCGTCCTCGATCATTTTCATATCACCTTGTGTGTCGAAGGCGAGATGCGGTTCAGCTCCGGCCGGCGCGAGGTGACGATGGGGCCCGGTGGCATCTGCCTGATCGACATGGCGCAGCCGAACCGGACGGAGTTTCGTGGCGGCGGCGGGCGCACCCGCCTGATGGTGATCATCCTGCAACGCGCCATGCTGGCGCCGCGGCTCGCTCATCCGGATTCAGCGACGGCAACCGTGCTGCCGTCAGACCATCCTCATGCACGCCTGCTTGCCAGCCATTACGCGTCGCTTGCGCTGCCACCCGAGCCCGAGGCCGGCAGCGCCGAGGCCACGATCGAAGCGATCGCCGACATCGTTGCCGCGGCCGCCGGCGGGACGGCCGACATTGCGGCCGGCGTCGAACGCGCGGAGCGGCATCTTTATCTGGCGATGATCAAGCGCCACATCGCCAACAATCTCGAGACCGACGCACTCACCGTGGAAGAAATTTGCCGGCACTTCCAGATCTCGCGCGCGACTCTCTACCGGCTGTTCGAGGTCGATGGCGGGCTGGCGCATTACGTGCGAGAGCAGCGGCTAAATCTCGCGTTCCGGCGGCTGCTATCCCCGGCAGCACTGGACGACCGCCTGATCGACCTCGCCGTCGGCATGCGCTTCAGCAGTGACTCCACCTTCGTCCGCGCCTTCCGCCGCAAATTCGGCCTGACACCGGGCGAGCTGAGGGAGCTGGCCGACACGTGGCTTCGCGAAACCGGAGCGGTCCCCGCGATCGACACGGTGCTGCACCAATTGGCCAGGCGCCGCACATCGCAATCGTAGCGGTGCGCGCTGATCTCGACGTTCGGTCCCTGCCCCCGGGTTTGTCTCCCGCGTTCCCGCGGGATATGACTGCGGGCTGGCCGATGTTTCGGCCGGGCCAAGAGTATTGCCGTGACCGACGAGATCAAGCTTGTCCTCTTCGACATGGACAATGTCCTCTGTGACTACGACAGGGGAAAGCGCGTCGCCTTTCTGGCGAAGCTTGCGGGGGCCAGCAGCGAGTTCGTCTACAAGGCGATATGGGAAACCGGATTCGAGCTTCTCGGCGATTCCGGCGCGCTCGATGCCGCGGATTATCTGCGGGGCTTTGGCGAACGCATCGGCTATCCGCTGTCGCTCGATGAGTGGGTGGAGGCCCGCCGCCATGCGATGAAGGCCGATCGCGCGATGCTGGAGATTGCCGGACGCCTGCGCGAAACCGTCGATATTGCCGTCCTGACCAACAACACCACGCTGGTCGCCGATCACATCGACACGCTGCTGCCGGAATTGCGTCCGTTGTTCGGCTCCAGAATCTACACCTCCGCCGCCTTCAAGGCGGCCAAGCCGGACCCGCGCTGCTATCGCCTTTGCCTCGCGCAGCTACGAGCGGCGCCGGAAAACGTCCTGTTCGTCGACGATCTCGTGGCCAATGTCGCCGGTGCACGGGAGGCCGGCCTCTTCGCACATCACCACACGTCGGTGGAGGCTTTCGCGCAGGCCGTTGCGGCGCACGGCCTGCTCCGGGAGGTATGAACGCGGGTTCCGTCTTGCCCGGCCCTCAGGCGAGATGGCACGCCACGAAGTGCCCGCCGGCGCCTTCCCTCAGCTCCGGCGCGCTCTCCGAGCAGCGCGGCTCCGCAATCGGGCAGCGGGTGTGGAAGTGGCAGCCCTTCGGCGGGTTCATCGGGCTCGGCACGTCGCCCTTGAGACGGATGCGGTTGCGCTTGAGCTTGGGATCCGGCACCGGCACGGCCGAGAGCAGCGCCTTGGTGTAGGGATGCTGCGGGTGGCGGTAGAGGTCGCTGGCCTTGGCAAGCTCGACGATGCGGCCGAGATACATCACCGCGACACGGTCGGAAATATGCTCGACCACCGAGAGGTCGTGCGCAACGAAGAGATAGGTGAGGTTCAGCTCGGCCTGGAGGTCTTCCAGCAGGTTGATGACCTGCGCCTGGATCGAGACGTCGAGCGCGGACACCGGCTCGTCGCAGACGATCAGCTTCGGCTCGACCGCGAGCGCTCGCGCGATCACGATGCGCTGGCGCTGGCCGCCGGAGAATTCGTGCGGATAGCGGCGCATGTGCTCGGCCTTGAGCCCGACCTTCACGAGCAGGCTCGCGATGCGATCCTCACGCTCCTTGGTTGATGAGCCGAGCTTGTGGATGATGAGCGCCTCGCCGAGGATGGCGCCGACCGTCATGCGCGGGTTGAGTGAGGCGAACGGATCCTGGAACACGAGCTGCATGTTTCGCCGCATCGCGCGCAGGTCGTTGCCATCGAGCTTGCGCACGTCCTGGCCGTCGAACACGACTTCGCCTTCGGTCGGCTCGATCAGGCGCAGCACGCAGCGGCCCGTCGTCGACTTGCCGCAGCCGGATTCGCCGACCAGGCCGAGCGTCTCGCCGCGATTGACCGAGAACGACACGCCGTCGACCGCATAGACGCTGCCGACCTGGCGCGACAACAGGCCGCCCAGCACCGGAAAGTGCTTCTTCAGGCCGGAGACGCGCAGCAAGGGTTCGCTCATGCCGCGTCTCCCAGATGACAGGCCATGCGATGGCCGGGGGCGATCTCGCGCAGCAGCGGCTCCTTCTCGGTGCAGACGTTCATGGCAAACTTGCAGCGCGGCGCAAAGCGGCAGCCGACCGGCGGGTTGATCAGGATCGGCACCGAGCCGCCGATCGCCTCCAGCCGAACCTTGTGCTCGGCGTCGAGGTCGATGCGCGGAATCGAGCGGATCAGGCCTTGGGTATAGGGATGACCGGGATGGCCGAAGAGATCGTCGACGAGCGCCTCCTCCACCACCTTGCCGGCATACATCACGACGACGCGCTGCGCGGTTTCGGCGACGACGCCCATGGCATGGGTGATCAACATCACCGCCATGCCGAAGCGCTCCTTCATGTCCTGCAAGAGGTCGAGGATCTGCGCCTGGATGGTGACGTCGAGCGCCGTGGTCGGCTCGTCGGCGATGATCAGCTTCGGCTTGCAGGCGAGCGCCATCGCGATCATCACGCGCTGGCGCATGCCGCCGGAGAACTGGTGCGGATAATTGTGCACGCGGCCCTCGGCATTGGGGATCTGCACCAGCTTCAGCATCTCGATGGTGCGATCGAGTGCCTGCTTCCTGGTCACGGCCTCGTGGCGGCGCAGGCTCTCGGCGATCTGCTCGCCGACGGTGAGCACGGGGTTGAGCGAGGTCATCGGCTCCTGGAAGATGAAGCCGATTTCCTTGGCCCTGATCTCGTCGAGCTGGTTGCTCGTCAGCGGCACCAGATCGCGGCCCTCGAAGATGATCTCGCCCGCCGCGATGCGGCCCGGCGGCATCGCGATCAGCTTGAGGATCGACATCGCGGTGACGGTCTTGCCGCAACCGGACTCGCCGACGACGCAGAGCGTCTCGCCCCTGTTGATGGAAATGTCGACGCCGTCGACGGCCTGCAAGATGCCGTCGTCGGTGGAGAAGTGGGTTTTCAGGCCCTTGATCTGGAGCAGCGGCGCCATCAGATCACCCGTCGCGCATCGAGCGCGTCACGCAGGCCGTCGCCGATGAAGTTGATGGCGACCACCGCGATGAAGATCGCGCCGCCCGGGAACAGCGCCCAGTGCGGGCCGATGTCGAGGAAGTCCTTGGCGTCGTACAACAGCCGCCCCCAGGTCGGGGTATCCGGCGGAAAGCCGAGACCCAGGAAGGACAGCGTCGATTCCGCGATGATGGCGGCGGCGACGTCGATGGTGCCGGCGATGATCACCGGGCCGAGCGCGTTGGGCAGGATGTGGCGCACCACCTGCCGCACCGGGCTGGCACCGAGCGCACGGGCGGCCTCGACGAACTCCTTTTCGCGGATCGACAGGAACTGCGCGCGCACGAGGCGGGCGACCGGCATCCAGCGCAGTCCGCCGATCACGAGCACGATCAGGATGAAGATGCCGCCTTCGGGGCCGAACGCGGCTTTCAGCCCGTCGCGGAAGAGATAGATGAGCAGCAGCAGCAGCGGCAATTGCGGCAGCGACAAGAACAGGTCGGTGAGCCACATCAGCCCGTGCCCGAGCGCGCCGCGCGACATGCCGGCAAGCGCTCCGATCAGCGTGCCGACGAACACCGACACCAGCATCGCGGCGAGGCCCACCGCGAGCGAGATGCGCCCGCCATAGATCATGCGCGCGAGGATGTCCTGGCCGAGATCGTCAGTGCCGAAGGGATGGGCGAGCGACGGCCCCTGCATGCCCGCCACGATATCGATTTCGTCGATCTTGACCCGCCAGACGAAGGGGCCAAGCACCACCGCCAGGACCAGGATGAGGAGCAGGAACGCACTGACCACGGCAAGCTTGTGGCGGCTATAGCGCCGCCACGTCTCGCGCCAGGGCGAGTAGACCCGCCGCTCAGCGGAGGGAGATGCGAGGGTCAAGCCAGCCATAAAGGACGTCCGCGATGAGATTGAACAGGACTACAAGGCACGCGAAGACGAAGGTGACGGCCATCACCACCGGCGTGTCGTTGGAAAGGATGGAGGAGATCAGCAGCGAGCCGATGCCGGGGATGCGGAAGATCTGCTCGGTGACGATGGCGCCGCCGAACACCGCCGGCATCTGAAGCGCGATCAGCGTGACGACCGGGATCATCGCATTGCGCATCACGTGCTTGACGATGACCTTGGCCTGGCCGAGGCCCTTGGCGCGCGCCGTGGTGACGTAGTCGAGCCGGATCACGTCCAGCATCGCCGAGCGCACGAAGCGCGTCATCGACGCCGCCTGGAACAGGCCCAGCACCGCCACCGGCATGATCGCCTGCCGGATCATCTCCAGCACCCAGCGGATGCCGGTGGCCTTGATGTCGCTGGAATAGACGAAGGGCAGCCAGTCCAGCGTGACCGAAAAGATCAGGATGAACAGGATGCCGGTGAAGAAGGTCGGCAGCGAGAAGCCGACGAAGGCCAGCACGTTGGCGATCTGGTCAAACAGTGAATACGGCTTGGTCGCCGCGTAGACCCCGACCGGAATCGCGATCAGGAGCGCCAGGATCTGCGCCGAGCCGATCACATAGAGCGTCGCCGGCAGGCGCTGGAGGATGAGCGCATCGACGTCCATCCGGCTGACGAAGGAAAACCCCCAATCGCCATGCGCCATGGCGGAGAGCCAGTGCAGGTAGCGCAGATAGATCGGATCGTCGAGGCCGAACTTCGCCCGAAGCGAGGCAGCGACTTCGGGCGGTACGTTCGGATTGGTCGCCAGTTCCGAAAAGGGATCGCCGGGGGCGAGCGCCAGCACGACGAACAGCACGAGCGAAATGCCGAGCAGGCTCGGAATGGCGATCAGCAGGCGACGCAGGACATATTGACTCATAGGGAAAGACCCCGCCTAGGCCTGCGCGATCATGCCTCCCGGTACCAATCGAACAGGTTGTCGGTCTCGTTCGCCCAACCGCTGACCACGCAAACCAGGTTGTTGGCGGCCGCCTCCACCTTGAGGCGATGCTGCACCGGGATGAACACGGTGTCGCCGATCAGGATATCGTTGGCCTTGATGTAGAGCGCCGCGCGCTTGACCGGGTCCATCTCGCCTTCCGCGGCCAGGATCGTGGCGTCATACTCCGGGTTGACGTAGCGCGGGAAATTCTGGCCCTGCCACTTGTTCTCCTTGGTCGCCACGTTCGCCGACATATAGCGCCGCATGTGCTGGGACGGATCCGGCTGGCTCATCGGGATCTGGAACATCTCCATGTCGGCATAGAACTTCGGGTAGATGTCGGGATTACCGGCGTCGGAGGAGAAGAACACCGAGGCGACGACCGATTTCAGCTCGACGTCGATGCCCGCCTTCTGGCAGGCCTGCTTGACGATGGCCTGGGTCTTCTGGCGCGGACCATTGATCGAGGTCTGGTACAGAAGCTTCAGCTTCTTGCCGTCCTTCTCGCGGATGCCGTCCGCACCCGGCTTCCAGCCGGCGTCATCCAGCATCTTCGACGCCTTCTCGATGCTGAATTCCCAGCTCGTGTTCTTGGAGACGAACTTCTCGGGACCGTTGAGGAAGTTCGCCGTGGTGCGGCCTGCGCGGCCGTAGATCACCTTCTTCACCGCTTCACGATCGACCAGCAGCGCCAGCGCCTTGCGCACCGCGGGATCGGAGAACAGCGGGTGCTTCGTCTTCATCGAGGAGCGCTCGCCATCGACCTCGGTGTTCGGGTCGGTGAAATTCAGCGCAATAAACTCGGTGTCTCCGCCCACGGCGTAGATGGCCTTGCCCTTGCCGCCCTTCTCCAGGCGCAACAGCACGTCGTCTTCCACCTGGATGTTGTAGCCGAAATCGTATTCGCCGGTCTGGATCACCGCGCGCGCCGCCGAGACGGCATCGCCGCCGCCCTTCATTTCGAGCGTGTCGAAATACGGGCGGTTCGGCATGTGATAGTCGGGGTTGAGTTCACCGCGGACGAGATCGCCTGGCTTGAACTCGAGGAATTTGTACGGGCCGGTGCCGACAGGCGAGAGATTGTTCGGCGCCTCACGGGACTTCGCGCCCTTGTAATCCGCGAACAGATGTTTGGGGATCATGGAGTTCGGAGCCCCGACGAAAGCATCGGCCCAGAACGGCGTCGGCTTGTTGAAGAGGATGCGGACGGTGAGGTCATCCACCTTCTCGACGACGATGTCGCGATAGGTCGCAATAGTGACCGCCGAGGTCGCCGGATCCTTGGCGTATTCCCAGTTGAACACGACGTCGTCGGCGGTGAACGGCTTGCCGTCGTGCCATTTGACGCCGGGCTTGAGCTTCCAGGTCACCGACTTGCCGTCGGCGGCGAGGCCGCCGTTCTGGATCGATGGGATTTCGGCGGCCAGAACCAGCTTCATGTTGCCGTCCGGATCCCAGCAGGCCAGCGGCTCGTAGAACAGGCGCGAACCGTCCTGGTCCTTGGTGCCGGTGGCGAAATGCGGATTGAGCAGGGTCGGCCCCTGCCACCACAACAGCTTCAGCGCACCGCCGCCGCCGCGCTTGGTCGGCTTGTAGGTCGAAACGCCTTCCGCCATGGCGACGCCACCAAGCGCGAGGATCTGGTTGGCCAGCGGTGCGGTGAGGCCGACAGCGGCGAGACGCTGGATGAAGGCACGGCGATCCATCCGTCCGTCCTTCACTTGGCCGATCATCGAACGCAGTTCTTTATCCAGCATGGTTGTCCCCCGTCTGGTTCCCGTAAGGATGCAGGCGGCCGCGAGGTGCGGCCGCCGGGTTTGGCTGGCCGTAGATGGCACACCGAATAGGGTGCCCGTCAACTGCGACCGTGTGTATGCAAACGGTGTTCTGGCTGTCCGTTGGGCAAAACCGTGTTCCGCAGCCCAAGGGTTCGGCAATCCGGCGACAAAAGGCGCCGGATTCCGCGTTGCACTGCGGAAAATTTGTTCGCCGGATCAGACGAAAGTATCGAGACGGAATTCTACGCCACGGACATGTCGAGCGGCGGCGCGACATGGTCCGGCAGCGGGCACACATAAGGTGTCTTGGCCGTCCGCTTCGTGAGGTCCGCCTTCGCGGCCTCGATCAGCTCCGGTTCCGTCAGCGCCTTGATACCGATTCCGGCCATCGCCTTGGCCGCCTGCACCATGGCCTTGTGGGCGTGCGCGCTCTTGCCCTGCGCCACCACCTGCCAGGTGTGGAAGGGCGTGCCGATTGCAACCGTGGGTGCGTGAACCTGCACGGTCGGCACCACCCAGCTCACATCGCCGACGTCGGTCGAGCCGACCAGCGGATTGCGCTTGGAGTCGAGCGGCACCAGGAAGTCGGCCAGCGGCCGATCGGTCGGCTCCATGCCGATCGCGTAATAGACCGACGCGATATCCTTGTCGCTCAGCGTCGCGCGGATCTGGGTCGCGAAGCCCTTGTCCGCGTCGTCGAAATGCGGCGGTCCAAGCTCTTCCATGACCCGGTGCAGCGCCTGCTCCAGCGGCGTGTTCGGCAGGATGTTGGAGACCGCGGAGATGATCTTCATCTCCATCTTGGTCTCGGTCATCAGGGCTGCGCCCTGCGCGATCTTGTTCACACGCCCGACCAGTTCGTTCATGCCGGGAAGATCGCGGGCACGGATCGAGTAGCGCACCCGGGCATGGGCCTGCACCACGTTGGGGGCGATGCCGCCGGTATCGAGCAGCGCGTAGTGGACGCGCGCGTCGCTCGGCATGTGCTCGCGCATGTAGTTCACGCCGACATTCATCAACTCCACCGCGTCGAGCGCGGAGCGGCCGAGATGCGGCGAAGCTGCCGCATGCGAGGTGCGGCCGGTGAAGATGAAATCGGCGCGGGTGTTCGCAAGCGACGGCGTCACCGCGACTTCCCAGAAGCTGTGCGGATGCCAGGTGATGGCGATATCGGCGTCTTCGAACGCGCCGGAGCGCACCATGAAGGCCTTTGCCGCGCCGCCTTCTTCAGCCGGGCAGCCATAATAGCGCACGCGGCCCGGCACCTTGTTCGCGGCGAGCCAGTCCTTCACCGCGGTCGCCGCGAGCAGTGCGGCGGAGCCGAGCAGATTGTGACCGCAGCCATGGCCGTGGCCGCCGGCTTCGATCGGACGGGGCTCCGCGACGCCCGCCTCCTGGCTGAGCCCAGGCAGAGCGTCATATTCGCCCATGAAGGCGATGACCGGTCCGCCCTCGCCCCACTCGCCCGTCACCGCCGTCGGGATGCCCGCGACGTTCTCGGTGATGCGGAAACCCTGATGGCGCAGCTCGGCAAGATGCTCGGCGGCGGACCGCGCCTCGGTGTAGCACACCTCGGGCATGCCCCAGACCTTGTCGCTGAGGTCGATGAAACGCGCCTTGATCGTATCGACGCCACGCCAGATGTCGCTGCGGTTGTCCATGCTTCGGTCCGTGATCCCTTGGTCAAAACGAAGCGGCAATGGTTAGCAGCTTCATTGCACCCCGCCTAGCACCTCGCCGGACAGCAGCCATGCGGCCGATGCCGGGTCGAGGCGTCCGCCTGCCGGTTGTGCACGAACCGTTCCTTTCAAAGAATTCACACGGCGTTCTCTGGAATAGTTGGAGAACGAGGCTTTCAAGACGGCCGCCTCCGGCCTAAATTATCCGTGTTTCGTGCATCCTCCGCAGCATCGGCGGAACCATGCTCCCAGCCAGGAGAACTCCATGCCCGCTCTGACCGAATGGAGAGTGCCGCCGGCCAATCAGCCGCGCGCCAGCGACTACGGTTTCGATCTCGACCGCGCGCTCGCGTCCGTCGTCGGCCTGCACGCCATCATCCCGCCGGACGCCTTCAGCGCCGAGACTTTGGGCACCGAGCGCGCCGGCAACGGCGTCGTGATCGACGACGGGCTCGTGCTCACCATCGGCTATCTCATCACCGAAGCGGAGTCGGTGTGGCTGCATCTCGGCGATGGGCGCGTGGTGGAAGGACATGTGCTCGGCTTCGATGCCGTGACCGGCTTCGGCCTGGTGCAGGCGCTCGGCCGGCTCGAGATCGAACCATTGCCACTCGGCTCGTCCGCCGCCACCCGGCTCGGCGACCGCGTCGTGGTCGGCGGCGCCGGCGGACGGACGCGCTCGGTCGCGAGCCAGATCGTGGCCAAGCAGGAATTCGCCGGCTACTGGGAATATCTGCTCGACGAGGCCGTCTTCACCTATCCCGCCCATCCCAATTGGGGCGGCACGGCGCTGCTCAACGAGCGCGGCGAGTTGATCGGCATCGGCTCGCTCCAGCTCGAGCGTGAGCGCGACGGCAAGGCCGAGCACGTCAACATGATCGTGCCGATCGACCTGTTGAACCCGATCCTCGACGATCTTCGCAAGTTCGGCCGCGTCAACAAGCCGGCTCGCCCCTGGCTCGGGCTCTACTCCACCGAGATCGACAACCGCGTGGTGGTGATCGGGATCTCCGCCAACGGTCCCGCCGCCCGCGCCGAGCTCAAGACCGGCGATGTCATCCTCGCGGTGGCCGGCGACAAGGTCACGAGCCAGACGGCATTCTACAAGAAGATGTGGGCGCTCGGCGCCGCCGGCGTCGACGTGCCGCTCACCGTGCATCATGAGGGCGTCACCTTCGACGTGACGGTGACGTCGACCGACCGCTTCAAGCTTTTGAAGGCGCCGAAGCTGCACTGATCCCAAGGCTTAAGGAAGCGGCGATGACCGAGGCCGTGGTGGACGACATCGTGGCCGTGCTGCCGCCGCTGCTCAAGGCGCTGGAAGCGCTCGGCTTCTTCCAGCGAAACCTGCACCCGCCGGCCTTTGGCTCCGTGATGAACGCGATCGGCGCGCCCGACGAGGCGCTGCAAGCTGCACGCGCGGCGATCGGCGAGTGGCCGGAGCAGTTTGCCGGGCTGCGCAGCCAGCTGGACGGAGCCTGCAACGAGACGCTCGCCGCCTTCGCCGGTATCCGCGACGTCGAGCGCGGCAATGGCGATCTGGTTGCGGTCTTCCGCGCACTGCGCCACGTGCCGCGCGCGCTGGAGGCGCTTTATCCGCTTGCCGTGCAGTTTCCGCCCGTGAGCAGCTTCTTTCTCAACGCGGCGAAGCGCGATGATGAGAACCTGCTGGCGCGGCTGGCGGCCGGCGCAAGCGAGCACACCGGCATCTTCCACGATCACAACGAGCCCGGCAGCCGCGGCGGCTTCTCGGTCTACGTGCCCGAATATTACACGCCCGACCGGACCTGGCCGCTGGTGATGGCGCTGCATGGCGGCAGCGGCAACGGCCGCGGCTTCCTGTGGAGCTGGCTGCGCGATGCCCGCAGTCTTGGCGCTATCCTGGTGGCGCCGACCGCGACCGGCCAGACCTGGGCACTGATGGGCGATGACACCGACACGCCCAATTTCATGCGCATCCTCGAGACCATGCGGAGCCGCTGGAGCATCGACGGCTCGCGCATGCTGCTGACCGGCATGAGCGACGGCGGCACCTTCTGTTATGTCAGCGGGCTTGACGGCAGCTCGCCGTTCACGCATCTCGCGCCGGTGTCCGCGACTTTCCATTCGCTGATGGCGGAAATGGCCGACGCAACGCGCATGCAGGGCCTGCCGATCTTCATCACCCACGGCAAGCTCGACTGGATGTTTCCGGTGCAGACCGCGCGGCAAACGCAGGCGGCGCTATCGACCGCCGGCGCCGACGTCACCTATCGCGAGATCGATGATCTCAGCCACACCTATCCGCGCGAGATCAACGCGGAGCTGTTGGCGTGGCTGAACGGATAATGAACGACCTCTCCTTAGATGCGCCGCATGGCCGCGGAACCTTCACTCCGGGCCGACGTTATCGCCCGTCACCGGAGGTTAGCTATGCGGACGTTTTTCGGAATGATTTTGGGCGCGCTACTGCTTGCTGGCGGCGTCTATATCCATGATTCGATGCAGACGTCGTCGGTCGCCAATGGCGAGGTCGCGACCACCAATCGCACCATCGTGAACTGGGATGTCGCGAAGGCCGATTGGGACGCGTTGCGCGACCGCGCGCACAAGGACTGGGTCCGGATCTCGTCGAAGTAGCACGCCGTATCATGAACAAGGCGCCGTCGCGATCCGCGGCGGCGCCTTTGTATTGGCGACGATCAACGTTACGCGCGTCAGTTCATCTTGGCCTTGCGGGCGTCGGCGATGACCTGCTCGAACTCGGCCATGCTCAGCACGCCCGGCACGCGGTACTTGCCGACGATGAACGACGGGGTCCCGCGGAAGCCGAAGGCTTCGGCCTGGTCGTTGTTGCGCTTGAGGACGGCGTCGATGTCCTTGGCGCGATCGGTGAGGTCGCGCTTCAGGCGATCCATGTCGACACCGGCCGCCGCGAGCAGCTCGTTGATGCGCGGCTCGGTCAGCCGCGAGCTGACGCCCATCATGGCGTCATGGGCCTGGTGGTACTTGTCCTGAAATTTCGCGGCGAGCGCGATCCGCGCCGCCGTGACCGACACCGGCCCGAGGATCGGCCAGTCCTTCATGACCAGCCGCACCTTGCCGTCGTCCTGGACGACCTGGCGCAGCTCGGGCTCGAGCTTGCGGCAATAGGGACAATTGTAGTCCGACCATTCGATGATGCTGATATTGCCGTCGGGATTGCCGGCGACAGGAACGTCCGGATCGCGCAGCACCTTGGCTTCAGTCAGCACCTCATCATCGTCGGCGGCCGCGCGCGCCAGGCTGATACTGCCCACTGCGAGGGCGCCCGCCCCGATCAGCGTCAACGCCGTACGGCGCGTCGGCGCGAGGCCCTTCCTCCTGAATCCAGTCATATCTTGTCCCGTTTCGGTCCCATCGCCGCAAATACGGATCGGGACCGCGAATTGTTACGGATCATATAGAGTGTCGCGGCCACAATGTCATCGCACCAGCAGCGTGATCGCCAGCGGGACCAGGAACGAGGTCACCAGAGCGTTCAGGCTCATGGCGATGCCGGAGAAGACGCCGGCGATCTCGTCGACCTGGAAGGCGCGTGCGGTGCCGATGCCATGCGCGGCAAGACCCGCGGCAAAGCCGCGGGCACGGAAATCGGTGATACCGGTGCGGTTCATCAGCGGCGTCACGATGATCGCACCCATGATGCCGGTAAGAATGACCGCGACCGCCGTCAGCGAGGGATCGGCATGCAGGGATTCGCTGATACCCATGGCGACACCCGCCGTGACCGATTTCGGCGCCAGCGACAGCACCACCTCGCGCGGCAGGCCGGCGAATTCCGCCAGCAGCACCACCGACACCACCGCCGCGACCGAGCCCGCGGCCAGCGCCACCAGCATCGGCACGATGGAGGCGACCACGCGCGTGCGGTTCTCGTAGAGCGGCACGGCGAGCGCGACGGTGGCGGGACCCAGCAGGAAGTGCACGAACTGCGCGCCGGCGAAATAGGTGGTGTAGGAGGTGCCGGTCGCGAGCAGGAACGCACCGATGATCCACATCGCATGCAGCACGGGATTGGCGAGCGGATGGCGCCGCGTCGCCAGCGACACCGCATCCGTGGTCGCATAGACCAATAGCGTCACGGTCAGCCAGAGCAGCGGCGATTGCGAAAGATAGACCCAGAGCGAGAACGGATTGTCCTTCATCGCACGTCCTGTTGCCGCAGCAGGCGGCTGACGAGGCGAAAGGTCAAGACGGTCGCGAGCAGCGTGATCGCGACCGAGAGCGCGAGCACCAGCATGATGGCGATGCCGTGGGATTCGAGCAGGTCGAGCTTCTGCACGACGCCGACGCCGGCCGGCACGAACAGCAGCGAGAGATGCGCGAGCAGGCCCTTGCTTGCGGTCTCCACCCCGCCATCGCGCAGCGGCCCGCGCACCAGGATCGCGAAGCGGTCGCGGGCGAGCAGCAGGATCAGGAGCAGCAGCAGGCCGAGCACAGGCCCCGGCAGCGGCAGGCCGAGGCCGCGCACGACGGCTTCGCCGATCAATTGACAGAGCAGGATGAGACCGAGACTCGCAAGCATGACGGTCGCATCAAGGGATGCGTCGGCAGGCTTGTCAATCGCCGCGCTGGGTGTGGGCCGCGCGTGGCATCTGCGGAGCCGCGGCGCGAGGCAACATCGCCATCAGCGTGCCGGTCATGGTGGCGATCGGCGTGGTCTTGCCATCGTGCTCGGCAAAGGCCCTGGCCTCGCAGAAGGTCAGCGTGCGGCCGGGCTTGACGACTTCGGCCTTGAACACGAAACGCTCGCCGCGGGCGGGTGCGAGCAGCGTGGTCTTGAACTCGACGGTGAGGATGTCGGCTTCACGCGGCATCAGCGTGAAGGCCGCCACGCCGCAGGCATTGTCGAGCCCTGCGGTGATGATGCCGGCATGGACAAAGCCGTTCTGCTGCGTGAAGGCCGGCGAATGCAGCATTGCCAGCTCGACCTCTCCCGGCGCAAGGCGGACGATCACGATGCCGAGCGTGTGCATCGCCGGCTGGCCGTCGAACATGGCGATGGCCGCTGCGCGATAGCCCGGGTTTTTCGGCTCGAACGCGGCCATGGCTCAGGCCTCGGCCGGTTCGGCGAGCTGCTTCATGGCAGCCTCGCGGATCGCGTCCGCGAACGGCGCCGATTTGCGCAAGCCGCGGTCCATATGCACGCCGGTGATCTCGCAGAACGCGGCAATCTCGCCGGTCTCGGCATTGATCATATCGTGCCGGAAGCGGATCGACTTTTCGCGCAGCTCCAGAAGTTGGCTGCGGATTTCGACGATGTCCCCGGCGAGCAGCTCGCGCCTGTAGGTGATGTTCTGCTGCACCGCAGCCATGCCGCGGCCGGATGAGCGCAGATAGCTCGGCGTCAGCCCGAGCCGGGCGAACAGATTCCAGTTGGCCTCGTCGAACTTGCCGACATACCACATGATGTTCATGTGACCGACGTGATCGCACTGCCACGGATAGACCGTGCCGCGATAGGTCGCCTCCTGCGCCATCGCAATTTCTCCCTGCCCGTTTTCGCCCTTTGATTGTTGATACGGTAGCGTATCAGCCTCCTTCCGCGTTAGCAATACGGCACCGTATCAAGAACCGGTGAGGCTTCCTTCATGAGCGACGGCAAGGGCGATGTCTGGGTCGAGGCGGGGTTTACCGAGCTCGCCCGCTCGGGGGTCGAGGGGGTGCGGGTCGAGGTGCTCGCCAAGAATTTGGGCGTCACCAAAGGCGGCTTCTACCGCCGTTTCGCCGACCGCGCCGCGCTGCTCGACGCCATGCTGGAACGCTGGCGCGAGGGGCGCACGGCGGCCATCGCGCAGCAGACCAGCCTCGACGGACAAGCCCCGCGCGAGCGGCTGAGGGCGGTGATCCAGCTCTATTCCGAGCGGCTAAATCCCGAGGGCATGGCGATCGAGCTTGCGATCCGGCAGTGGGCCCGCGCGGACGAGAGCGCGGCGGCGGCGGTCGCGAGCGTCGATGCGGCACGCCTCAAGCATGTCGCCGAACTCTATCGCGCCACCGGGCTGGCGGCGGAGGAGGCGGACGCGCAGGCGTTCCTGTTCTACTGCTTCATCTTCGGCCAGAGCCTCTTGTTCGTCGAACGCGGGGCGCGCAAGCGGTCGCAGCTCGTGGCGAAATCGGCCGAGAAGCTATTGGATTAAAGCAGGAGGCCGGAGCCTGGCTCCGGCCTCCGCATCGTCTCGAAGCCTCAGGCGGCGCCCTTCAGCTTCTTGTTGCATTCGCTGTAATAGCCGCCGCCCTTCTCGATCCACTTCATGCCGCCATTGCCGTTGGTGGCCTTGTTGGCGTTGTACTGGTCGACGCAAGTGTGCAGGCGCGCCTTGCCGGCGGTCTCCTTGGCATATTTCGGGTCCACCGCATTCGGGTAGATCGCGGGTCCGGCCGGCAGGGTCGGGGCTGGCGCGGCAGCGGGGGCCACCTCCTTCTTGGCCTGCTTCTCGGCGGGAGCGGCCGGCGCAGCCGCGGCTGGCGCAGCGGCGGGCATTGCGTCCGCACCGCACTGGGCCTTGCGGAAATCATTCCACTTCATGGTGCCGAGCGAGCCATCCTTCTTGGCCGCCTGATATTTTGCGCTGCACTCCTGCGAGGTCAGCGCCTGTGCCGGCGCGCTCGCCACCAACGCGGCAAATCCCGACACCGCAACCGCACACAACAATTTTGATTGAATGGTCATCCTGAGGTCTCCTCCTTGGTCTTCCCCGACGGAAGCGAAACGAGGATTGCTATCCTAGCGTGCTCGCGGCTTCCGACAAGGAAGCGATGGCATTCGCGGCCAAAATATAGTGATCCCGTCGTTTGGATTTATTCATGTCGCGTTCAGCAACGCGGGCCGACTTTTGCTCTCTTCGCAATTCCCGCAAGAGAAGAGTGCAACACCATGACCTTCGCCTCCCGTCTCGCCGTCGTCGCCCTCGCCTCGCTGCTCGCCACCGGCACCGCTTTCGCCCAGACCGCGGCACCGGCAGCCAAGACCGATACCAAGACCACAACCGCCGCCCCCGTGGACAAGAAGGCCCCGAAGGAGCATTCGGCCGAGTCGCTCGAATGCTCCAAGCAGGCCGATGCCAAGGGCCTGCACGGCAAGGAGCGCAAGAAATTCCGCTCCGAATGCATCAAGACCGCCAAGGCCGGCACCGCCGCCCCGGCTGCCGCGGACAAGAAGTAAGTCCGTCACATCCTCTCGGCTTCGGCGAGACGCGCGCGCATTGCGGCATGACGAGCCTGCAATTGTGCTGATCTCGCCGATTTGCAATAAGGTGGCGTGAAGCAAATCACCGCCTCCCTGCCGTTCGAATGGCCAAGCCGTGCCAAGGTTTTGAGCACGGTGGAGACCCTTGTTATCGGCACCGCCGGTGGACTCCTGTTTCTCGTCGCGGGCCTCCCCGGCGGCCTGATCTCGGGCTCCATGATCGCAGTCGGCATCGCCGCGATTGCCGGGCGCCAGCTCATGCTGCCGCCGCTCCTGACCCAGACCGTGCTCGTGCTGCTCGGCATATCGCTCGGCTCCGTCGTCTCGCGCCATTTGATCCAGCAGGTCAGTGCCTATCCCCTGACCATCGGGCTATTGGCGCTCGCAACCTTCTGCTCGACCTTCGGCTCGAGCTATTACCTCCAGCGCATCCATGGCTGGGACCGCACCTCGGCGTTCCTCGCCGGCAGTCCCGGCGCGCTGTCGCAGATCACGATCCTGGCGGTCGAACGCGGCGCCGATCTGCCGGGGATCGCGGTGGTGCAGACCCTGCGCGTCATCATCCTCACCGCGGCGCTGCCGATGGTGCTGGCGATCGCAGGCGTCGCGCCCTCCGCCGCGCCGTCACTGACGACGGTGATCGCCTCGCCGCTCGAGCTCGTCGCGCTGGTTGCCGCCTCGCTGGCGCTGGCGCTGCTGTTGCGGCTGATCAAGTTTCCGGCGAGCTGGATGTTCGGTGCGATGATCGGCTCCAGCGTGCTGCATGGCGCGGGCTGGGTCGAGGGCGGCCTGCCGAACTGGGTGCGCGGCGTGGCGCTGGTCGGCATCGGCGCGCTGATCGGCAGCCGTTTCGCGCGGATGCGGATCAAGACGCTCGCCGGCCATATCAACGCGGCGCTGGGCTCGTTTGCGGTGGCAATCGCCGTCTCCGGCATCTTCGTCGCGATCGTGGCGCTCACGACGCAAGTGAAATTCTCCGACGTCGTCGTCGCCTTCGCGCCAGGCGCGATGGACGCGATGCTGGCGCTGGCCCTGACGCTGCACATCGACCCGATCTTCGTCGGCGCCCATCATTTGTCGCGCTTCGTGTTCGTGACGATCGCGACCCCGGGCATCGTGCATTTGTTCGGCCGCACCCAGGACGACGTGGACGATTAGGTCTTCTCCCTCGCCCCGCTTGCGGGGAGAGGGTCGGGGTGAGGGGCTGCATCCACAATCGCGGTAATGGAC